>JBPPMQ010000033.1:0-39063 GCA_051306135.1 Nocardioides sp.
GGCCAGTCCAGCGAAGAAGGCCAGTCCAGCGAAGAAGGCCAGCCCCGCCGCGAAGAAGGCCAGTCCAGCGAAGAAGGCGAGCCCAGCCAAGACCGCCAGTCCCGCCGCCAAGAAGGCCAGCCCCGCCGCCAAGAAGGCCAGCCCCGCCAAGAAGGCGAGCCCCGCCAAGACCGCCAGTCCCGCCAAGAAGGCCAGCCCCGCCGCCAAGAAGGCAGCACCCGCCAGCGGCACGGACTAGCGCGGACCAACGGGTTGCTCCTCACCCACCGACCGTGCTGGTCACTGACGTTGCGGTGGTGGCCCGTGCTAGTCACTGACGCTATGGTCGGAATTTCCGCAGTTCACGACCATAACGTCAGTGATTGGGACCCAACGTCAGTGACTGGGGCCCAACGTCAGTGACTGGGGGGCAGGGTGAGCACGGTGTGGGTGGCCGGACCCACGCCGAGCGCCACTGCGGCGTCTAGGTCACCGGAGGTGTCCACGTCGCGACGCAGGGACTCCAGCGCCCCCTGGATCGGGCGGGCACCGGACGCCACATGGGCGGCGGCCGACCCGACTCCGAAGTGTGGCGCGAACGCGGTGATCCGGGCCGAGTAGGTGGTTGTCCCGACACCTTCGGCGTCAGCCACGAACACCGGGTCACCCCTCGATTCCGACAGCGCGGCGTCCAGATCGGCAGGCCGCAGCCCGGGCAGGTCGGCGCACAGGGCGACCGGGATCAGGTCCGGCCACCGTCGCGTGGCCTCCAGAGCGGCCTGGCGCAGGGACTCGTTCAAGTCACCGGTGACGCCGTCTGGGATCGCCCAGCAGCCCATCGCCGAGACCTGGGACGCCAACGCCGCATCATCGGTGACCACCAGCACTTGGCGGACCGAGCCCGCAGACAAACAGGCCGAGAGGGTGTCCATCGCGAAGGCAGCAGCCAACTCGCGCCGGTTCGGCAGTTCGCCCAGCCGCGACTTACCGAGACCCGGTGGCTTGATCGGCACGATCACAACGTGAGCGGGGTCTGACGTCGACATCGGGCCCCATCTTGTCACGGCCATGACAGGGCAGTAGGGCTCGGTCGCGATAGCCTGCATCGATGCCGCCATTCCGGAAGGTGCCTGGAGCACACGAGCCGCCAGTGTGCCCCGTCGCCTCACCGCCGAGGGTCGACTCGGCGACGCCCGGCCGCATCGCGTCGGCGGTCTCCGGCGTGATCAAGCACGCCCGCGGTGGCGCGATCGGGCCGGAACGCTACGATCCGTTGGCCCGCCGAGCGCGCGAGCCGGGCACCGCGAGCGGTGGTGCAGTCACCAGCGATGCTCTCAGCATGGATCAGGAGGACACGTGAGCAAGGTCGCCGTCTTTGGGGCCGGATCCTGGGGAACCGCGTTCTCGATCGTGTTGGCCGACGCCGGCAACGAGGTGACCCTCTGGGCGCGTCGTGCCGCAGTGGCCGAGGCGATCAACAGCACCCGGGTGAACCCTGACTATCACCGCGGCGTGCAGTTGCCGGCGAGCATATCGGCGACCCACGACGTCGAGGAGGCCGCGGCCGGCGCCGACATCGTGGTGCTGGCCACCCCGAGTCAAAGCCTGCGCGAGAACCTCATCCGATGGGCGCCGCTGTTGCCCACCGACGCGGTGCTGGTCTCGCTGATGAAGGGTGTCGAACTCGGCACCCTGAACAGGATGAGCGAAGTCATCGCGCAGACCACGGGTGCCGCGCCGAGCCGGATCGCGGTCGTCTCCGGCCCGAACCTGTCCAAGGAGATCGCAGCCCGCGAACCCGCGGCGGCCGTGGTCGCCTGCCAGGACGAGCAGGTGGCCACCATGCTGCAGAAGCGAGTGCACTCGCCGGCCTTCCGTCCCTACACCTCCACCGATGTGCTGGGTTGCGAGATCGGCGGTGCCTACAAGAACGTCGTCGGACTCGCTGTCGGTATGGCCGTCGGTCTCGGCTTCGGCGACAACACCACCGCTTCGGTGGTCACCCGCGGGCTGGCCGAGACTGCTCGGTTGGCCACGAAACTCGGCGCCAACCCGCTCACGCTGATGGGCTTGGCCGGACTGGGCGATCTGGTGGCGACATGCTCCTCTCCGCTGAGTCGCAACCGCACGTTCGGTGAGAAGCTCGGCCGCGGTATGACGACCGACCAGATCTATCGCTCCACGCGCCAGGTCGCCGAGGGCGTCAAGTCGTGCTCCTCGCTGCGGGCGTTGGCCGAGGCGAACGGCGTCGATGCGCCGCTGGTCACCTACGTCGACGAGGTCGTCGCCGGGCGGATGACCGCTCGTCAACTGATGTCGGCAACGCTGGCTCGAGAGACCAAGGCCGAGACCGCCTGACGCGCCTCGGCCCGACCGAGCGCCGGCCCGCCGGGGCGGGAATCGTGGCCCCAACCACTAGGCTGACAGCCGTGTTGACATCGGTGCTGGGAGGACGCGCGTTCGCCGAACGCCACGGTTCGGGGACGCCACGGGTGGTGGCCCTGCACGGATGGGGACGCGACCGATCCGACTTCAACGCCGTGCTCGCCGGAACCGACGCGCTGGCGTTGGACCAGCCCGGATTCGGTGCCACGCCCGACCCGGAAACCGGGTGGAGCACGGCCGAGTATGCCGACTGGCTGGCTGCGGTGCTCACCGAACTGGCTGCCACCTCCGGCGGCCTCAAGCCGATCGTGATGGGTCACTCGTTCGGCGGTCGGGTGGCTGTTCAGACAGGTGCCCGCAGGCCGGAACTCATCGGTGGACTGGTGCTCACCGGCGTACCGCTCTATCGCATCGAGTCGAGCGCCAAACCTGCGTTGGGTTACCGCCTGATGCGGTGGGCGCACACCACCGGCCTGCTCAGCGATGAGCGGATGGAGGCCGAACGCCGCAAGCGCGGCTCGGCCGACTATCGCAACGCCTCCGGGGTGATGCGAGAGGTGCTGGTCAGAGCTGTCAACGAGGACTACAGCGACCAGGTCGCGGCCATCACGGTGCCGACCAGGCTGGTCTGGGGCGAGGGCGACACCGCGGCACCCATCTGGATGGCCGAGAAGGCCCACGCCACCATCGCCGACTCCGAACTCGCCGTGGTGCCCGGCGCGGGGCACCTGATCGACGACGGCCTGGCTCAGGCACTGCGCGTCGCCGTGGAGGACCTGGGGGGCGTCGCATGAGTGGCCTCGAGATCGGCTCGGCAGTCGTCATCGTCGCACTGTCGTTGGCCTGCCTGCCACGGTGGTGGATGGTCGCGCAGAAGGAGCACTACGGACCCGGCCGGGTGACAGCCATCCACAGGCTCTGGGCCGCCTCGCGTCCGGTCCAGTGGGTGGCCGGCGCTGCCGCGGTGGTGCTCGGCCTCGCGGGGCTCTTCCTGCCGCCGCTCGGTGCCGTGTCCGCGCTGCTGTGGCTCTCGCTGCCCCTCGGTTTGCCGCTGTGGCAGCGCGGAGCGGTGGTGTTCACGCCTCGGCTCAGGCGCCTTGCGGCTGTCAATGTCGCGCTCGTGGTCGCCGTGGCGGCGGTGTTGTGGCTGCTTTCAACCGACTCTTTGATGGTCGTCGGTCTGCTGCCGCTGGTGATCTCCCCGCTGACCGACGTCGCCCTCGCGATCGCCAAGCCGATCGAGGACCGGTTGGCCCGCAGGTGGCAGGTGCAGGCGGCAAACACGATCCGACGGGTCAACCCGCGGATCGTGGCCATCACCGGTTCCTACGGCAAGACCTCGACCAAGAACTTCGCCAACCACCTGATCCAGGGCCGCTGGTCGACTCTGGCCAGCCCGGCCAGTTTCAACAATGCGATGGGCCTGTCTCGAGCGGTCAACGACCGTCTCGAGCCCGGAACCGACGTCTTCATCGCCGAGATGGGCACCTACGGGCCAGGTGAGATCACCGCGCTGACCACGGTGTTCCCGCCCGAGATCTCGGCGATCACCACCATCGGCGAGGCCCACCTGGAGCGGATGAAGGACAAGGCCACCATCGCTCGTGCCAAGTCCGAGATCCTGCCGCCGGCGCGCACCGTGGTGCTCTCCATCGACGACCCGGAACTGCGTGACCTGGTCACGGCATACACCACCGGTGAGTATGCCGGCACCAAGCGGGTCATCACCGTGTCGGCCCAGGATCCTTCGGCTGACATCTCCCTGCTGGAGGGGAGCCTCACCATCGAAGGTGAGACGCATCCCGTCGCGGGCGACTGGAGCCACCCGATCAACGTCGCCGTCGCGGTCGGCCTGGCCCGCGCGCTGGACGTACCGACACAGACCATCGTCGCCCGACTCCCCGGCATCCCGGGCACCCCCCACCGCGCGGAGGCCAACCGCACCGCCGAGGGGGTCTGGGTGATCGACGACACTTTCAATTCCAACCCGACCGGCGCCGCCGCTGCGCTGCGCAAAGCAGTCGGTCTGGCCGGCGAGACCGGCACCGTGTGGACGATCACGCCCGGCATGGTCGAACTGGGCCACGAGCAGGCCAGCCGCAACGAGGACTTCGCCCGGGCGGCCACCGCGTCTGAGCGTATGCGTCTGGCCGTGGTCGGATGGACCAACCGCAGGGCACTGACCAAGGGCGAGCCGGACCGCACCCTCACTTTCGGTTCGAGGACCGAGGCCCAGCGGCACGTGCTGGCCCAGGTTCGCCCCGCAGACGTGGTGCTCTATGAGAACGACCTGCCGAGCCACTACCCGTGAGCCCGGGTCTCACGCCGTAGGGTGAACCGTCGAGAGACCAGCACCGCCATGATCAAGGAGCACCACCATTCCCGCCACAGTGACCGTCGTTTTCGGAGGCCCGTCGGCCGAGCACGACATCTCCATCCTGACCGGACTCCAGGCCGAGCGGGTGTTGTCCGCAGCCGGCGTGGAGGTGCAGTGCTTGTATTGGGCCCGTTCGGACAGGTGGTTCCAGGTGCCTGCCAACTGCGAGGCGCGTGACTTCCTCGGGGGTGAGCCCAAGGGCTCCAAGCCAGTCGAACTCCGCCTGGGTTCACAGACTCCGGGCTTCTACGCCAAGGCAGGTCTCGGTGGCGCGAAGCCGGTTGCCGTCGGCACCATCTTGAACTGCTTCCACGGCGGCGCCGGAGAGTCCGGGGGAGCCCAGTGGCTCTTCGAACTGGCCGGTCTCAAAGCCACCGGAGCCACCCCGGCGGCAGCCGCACTGGGCATGGACAAACTCGCCTTCGGGGCGTTGATGCACAACGCCGGACTGCCCAGCCTGACCCGGGAACTGCTCAGTGCCAGGTTCGCGCCGAGCTTCGAGGGCCCCTACATCGTCAAGCCTCGTTTCGGGGGATCCTCGATCGGCATCGAGGTCGCCGGCGACCACGACACCGCTAAGGCGCTGCTGTCCACCTCGCCGCACCTGCGCGCCGGCGCTGTCGTCGAGCCCTTCCGTCCGGATCTGTTCGACCTCAACGTCTCGGTGCGCACCGCGCCGACGGTCCAGGTCAGCGAGATCGAGCGGCCGCTACGTCCCGAGGACGGCTCGATCTACGACTACTCGGCCAAATATGTGCACTCCGAAGGCCTGTCCGCCTCCCCGCGGGAGTTCCCGGCCCAGGTCGACGACGCGCTCGCTGCCCGGATCAAACAGCTCGCCCCGCAGGTCGTGGAGCAGACGGGATTGACCGGCATCGTGCGCATCGACTTCCTGTCCGACGGCACCGAGGTGTTCATCAACGAAGTCAACTCGATCCCGGGGGCGCTGTCGCTCTATCTGTGGCCCGAGGTACCGGCCGCCGAAGTGCTCACCGCAGCGGTGGCCGAGGCTGAGAGGCACGTCCCTCAGGTGACTCGCAGTTTCGCCGAAGGTGTCGCTCTGCAGGCCGCCGGCGGCATCGCCGGCAAGCTCACCGGCCTGCGCTGACCCGCTTGGCCGGTCAGGCTCGGGAGGCGGCCCTTTCGATCAACTCGGAGGCGACCTGCCCCAGCGACGTACCCGCTGCCAGGCACGCGAACGGGAACACCGAGGTCTCGGTCATGCCGGGGGTGATGGCGGCCTCCAGCAACACGAACGAGCCGTCCGCAGCGACGATGAAGTCGGAACGCGACAGGTCCCGCAAGCCCAGCAGGCGGTGGGCGGCGCAGGCGATCTCGCCGAGTTTGTCCATCAGGGACGGGTCGAGGTCCGGCACTGCCAGGCCAACGAATTCGGCGGTGTAGCGAGCCGCGAAGTCGAACTCGTGTCCCTTGGTGAAGTCGATGTTGACCGGGGGCAGCGCACGCAGTCCCGAGGCAGGTTCGATGACGCACACCGAAACATCGATGCCGTCGTAGAAACGCTCGACGATGGCGTCGTCGCAGTAGGCGTAGGCCCCGACCAGGGCCGACGGCAGCGCCGCGAGGCCGTCGACACCGGTGACGCCGAGGGCCGATCCGCCGCGTGAGGGCTTGACCACCACACGCTCACCGAGTCGGTCCATGACGTGCTCCATCAGCGCGTTGGCACCGATGTCGCGGAAGGTTTGGGCGGACAGGCCGACCGAGTCCGGCACCGGTATGCCGCCGCGGCGCAGGAGTTCACGGGCCGCGGACTTGTCGAAGGCGAGGCGGCAGGCGCGAGAACCGGTGCCGACGAACGGCAAGCCGATGAGTTCGAGCAGGGTCTGGATCTCGCCGTCCTCGCCGAACTGGCCGTGCAGCGTCGGAAACGCGACCGCGATCTTGTCCTGCTCGAGGTTGTTCAACAGGTTGCGGTCGAAGTCATAGACCTGCGTCTCGATGCCCACCGTCGACAACTCCCGGACCAGGTTGCGGCCGGAGGTCAGCGACACGTCGCGTTCGTGGGACAGTCCGCCTGCGATAACGGCGACCGGACGACTCATACCTGCTCCTGGATGCGATGCGGGGTAGCGGGGTGATGGGCTCAGAAGTGGACCACCGGGCAGGTCAGCGTGCGGGTGATGCCCTCCACGTCCTGCACCCTTGCCACCACCATCTTGCCCAAGTCGTCGACGTTGCGGGCCTCGGCGCGCACGATCACGTCATAGGGCCCGGTGACGTCCTCGGCGAGCGTCACGCCACTGATCTGACGGATCTGGTCGGCAACCGCCGCGGACCTGCCGACGTCGGTCTGGATCAAGATGTAGGCCTGCACGACCATGGTGCTCTCCTGCCTTCGTGGCTTCCCACGACGTTGAGGGAATGCGTCTCCAACCTACCGTGAGCGCGCCGCAGTGCGCACAGGTGTCTGCGTCTGGTGGGATGGGCACATGCCCGCAGCGACCCTGGCCGACGTCGGAGAGTTCGGACTGATCTCGGCTTTGACCGAACTGTTGCCCAGCAACGAATCGGTGGTGACCGGGCCGGGCGACGACGCTGCGGTGGTGCGCACGCGTGGCGGCCACGTGGTGATCTCCACCGACATGCTGGTCGAAGGCCGTCACTTCCGGCGGGACTGGGCCAGCGCGACCGAGATCGGGCATCGGGCCGCCGCGCAGAACCTCTCCGACATCAACGCGATGGGCGGACGCGCACACACCCTGACCCTCGGCTTGGCGGCGCCGCCGAGCCTGGAACTGGCCTGGGTGCTCGACTTCGTGCGCGGATTCGTCCAGGAATGCGACCTGGTCGGTGCTGTGGTCGTCGGCGGCGACACCACCCGCTGCGACAGCCTGGTCATCTCAGTCACCGTGCTGGGGGCGGTTTCGGTTGCTCCGGTGCTGCGCTCCGGAGCACGGCCCGGCGAGGTGCTCGCCATCTGTGGTCGCCAAGGCTGGGCGGCCGGGGGACTGGCCGTGCTCTCTCGCGGCTTCCGCTCCCCGCGGAGCTTGGTTGCGGCCTACGCCAGACCGGAGCCGCCCTATGACGCCGGACCCGACGCTGCGGCGGCCGGAGCGACCTCGATGATCGATATCTCCGACGGGTTGTTGGCCGATGCTGGTCACATCGCGGCAGCCTCCGGCGTACACCTGGACATCTCCACCGCCTTGCTGAGCGTCCCGGAGCCCCTTCACGCTGTGGCTGCGGCCACCGGGGCCGACCCGGTGGGCTTCGTGCTGACCGGCGGTGACGACCACGCCCTGCTCGCCACGTTCCCGGCGTCGGGCTCACTGCCGGACGGATGGACCTCGATCGGGACGGTCACCGTCGGCGAGGGGGTCACCGTCGACGGCGCCGGCTGGGACGGCCCCGTCGGCTGGACCCACTTCTGACGGCTCAGTGGTCGCGATCGTCACCATCGAGTTGACCCTCGGCGCCGGTCCGACCGCCGCCGGCCCGCACCGCCCGGGCGTCGGCCTCGGCGTCGCCGTGGTAGAGACCTCCGGCATCCTCCTCCTCAGCGTGGACTGCCGATGTCGGGGCCGAGACCAGTTCGGCGCGCGTCCGCGGCATGCCCGAATCGGCATTCTCACGCACCCAGGCCACCAGGCGTTCGCGCACCAGGCAGCGCAGGTCGAACAGCGTCGGGGCATCGACGGCGGTCACCAGCACGCGGACCCGGACGAAACCGCCGACCGCGTCGGTGACCTGGACCACCTTCGCCCGACCGTCCCACAGGTCGGTGGACTCCAGCACCCGGTCGACCTCGGTCCGAATGGCCGTGGTGTCGACCCGCCAGTCCAAGTCGAGTTCGACGGCACCGAGCAGCTGCGAGGTTTCCCTGGTCCAGTTCTGGAAAGGGGTGGTGGTGAAGTAGGACGACGGCAGCACCATCCGGCGCTCGTCCCAGAGTCGGACCACCACATAGGTCAAGGTGATCTCCTCGATCCAGCCCCATTCCGACTCCACGATCACGGCATCGTCGATCCGGATCGAGTCACTGAACGCGATCTGGAGCCCCGCGAACACGTTGCCCAGAACCGAACTTGCTGCGACAGCGGCCACCACGGAGATCAGACCGGCCGAGGCGAGCACGCTGGCTCCGAAGGCACCGACGCCGGGCAGGGTCAACAGCGCGGCGCCGAAGGTGACCACGGTGCCGAGGGCGTAGACCACCCGGCGCAGGATCATCACCTGGGTGCGCACCCGTCGGGCCGCCTTGTTGTCAGCCTGACCGACGAGGTCGGAGTTGCGGGTCAACGCGATATCGACCAGAAACAGCAGCACCACCGTGAGCAGCCACCCGGTCGCGAGCACCACCAGCAGTCGGGCAACGGTGGCCGCGACGTCCCAAGCGGCCGAGTCGGAGTCGCCGCGCAGGTCGGCGACCACCGGGTTCACTGCGATGAGTAGCACCAGCACCCGGAAGGCCGGCCTGCCGTGCTCCTCGAGGCTTTCGGCGGGCGACCACCGCCGGGACAGGGAACGAATGGCGATCCTCGCCACCACGACGGCGGCCACCGCGCAGGCGAGCGCGACCGCAGTGGTGATCAGGACGGATGCGATGTCGGTGTCCATCCATCCACCTTGCCGGGTGCCGTCGCGCGACCAAAGGGTCAGTGGCGAGGTTCACAAACCGTCGGGCGGTGTCACCATCGGACCACGGCGCCCGGCAGGCGCCTGTTCACGGTCGACCGGCGAACCTGCCAGGATTTCGCCGGCTCGGTGTTCCTCGGCTATTCTTCTTCGGTTGCCTGACGTCGCATTCGTGACCGGCGATCCAAGACCTAGACGTATCCGATCCAAGGAGTTCAGCGATGGCTGCCGTGTGCGACATCTGCGACAAGAAGCCGACCTTCGGCAACAACCGCCCGTGGTCGCGCAAGATCACCAAGCGTCGCTTCGACCCCAACATCCAGCGCGTGCGTGCCGTCGTCAACGGCACCCCGAAGCGTCTCAACGTCTGCACCGGCTGCCTCAAGGCCGGCAAGGTCAGCCGTTGAGCTGACACCCAAGTCGTCGCAGGACCCCGTGCCAGGCACGGGGTCCTGTTGCATTTGCTGACCAACGGCAGTGCCGGTCGATCCAGTGCCGGTCGATCCAGCGCCGGTCGATCCAGCGCCGGTCGATCCAGTGCCGGTCGGTGCCAGTCTTGAGTAGCGGGCGCCCAACGCATCGCGCGCAGCAGTCGATCGCGCGCAGCAGTCGACAGTGATGCCATAACCTTGCTCCTCATGGGCACCGTTGACGTCAGCACCACCATGCTGAGGTTCGCCGACGCGGGGGTGGACGCCCTGGCCGCGGCCCGCCAGGAGATCGACGATCTCAACGTGTTTCCCGTTCCCGACGGCGACACCGGCACCAATATGTACCTGACACTGTCGGCGGCCCGTGATGCCCTCCAGGAAGCCTGCGGCACCGAAGAGCAGCCACTGCAGGCGTTCGCCCGGGGTGCCCTGCTGGGCGCCCGCGGCAATTCCGGAGTCATCTTGTCGGAAATGATCGGTGCCATCGCTCGTCGGATGGTGAAGGCCCGCGACACCGACACCAACGCGTCCCTGTTCGCCGAGGCGCTGGCCGATGCCACCGCTGCCAGTTACGCGGCGGTCGGCCAGCCGGTCGAAGGAACCATGCTCACTGTGTGCCGCGCAGCCGCTGAGGCTGCAGGCGCGACCGCAGCCGGTGGAGCCCGACGTCTTCGAGACGCACTGGCGTCCGCCACCGCAGCAGCCCGGGAGGCGTTGGCGCTGACTCCCTCTCAACTGACCGCGCTGGCAGACGCCGGAGTCGTCGATGCGGGCGGTCGCGGCCTGACCGTGCTGTTGGAGGCCCTGGAGTTCGTGGTGGCCGGCAAACGTCCGCCGGCACCGGTACGCCGACCCGCCGCCGCCGCTGACCCCGAACCCGGTCACGGACAGCGCCACCAGCAGACTGACGACAGCGGCCCGGCATACGAGGTGATGTATCTCCTGCACGCCCCCGACGACACGATCCCGCACCTGCGCACCACCCTGGCGGCCCTGGGCGACAGCCTGGTGGTCGTCGGGGGGAACGGGATGTGGAACGTGCACGTGCACACCGACGACGTCGGTGCCGCGATTGAGAGCGGCGTCGAGGTCGGTCGTCCCCATCGGATTCGGGTCACCCGCTTCGGTGACCAGGTCGCGACCGGCCGCGGTGAGGTCGCCCCCGCGGGGCGAGGTCTGGTGGCTGTGGCCGCCGGTGACGGACTGGCTGACCTGTTCGCCCGGTCCGGAGCGGTCGTGGTGACCGGCAGACCGGGTCAACGGCCCTCGACCGGGCAACTCCTGGAGGCGATCCTGGCCACCAAAGCGGCCGAGGTGGTGGTGTTGCCGAACGATCCGGACACGACCCGGTCGGCTCAGGTGGCCGCCCGCACCGCCGAAGCCGACCACGGGCTGCGCGTGGCAGTGCTGCCGACCCTGACTCAGGTGCAGGGACTGGCAGCGGCCGCCGTTCACGACCGCAGCAAAACCTTCGACGCCGACACCCTGGAGATGACCGCCACCGCTAGCCACGTGCGCCACGGCGCGGTCACCATTGCGGCCAAGGACGCGATGACCACGGCCGGTCGCTGCCGGCCCGGTGACGTCCTGGGTGTCATCGACGGCGACTTCGCCAGGGTCGGGTCGGACCTGGATGCGGTGGCGCTGGAGATGGTTGAACGGTTGCTGGCCAGTGGGGGCGAACTGGTCACCTTGGTGGCGGGTGCGAATCCGGAGGATCTCGCCCTGGCCGAACGCACCGCAGCTCGGATATCCGCCGACAACCTCACCGTCGACGTGGTCGTGCTGGACGGTGGTCAACGCCGCTATCCTCTGCTGCTGTCGGTGGAATGATGGCCATCACTCCCGAAACCCCGGTCGAGTCGGTGCTGGGTGCCGCCCGCCAAGCAGCGCGGTTCCGTGAGGGGTTGGGCCTGGAAACAGTCGGCGACCTACTTCGGCACTTTCCGCGCCGCTACCTCAACACCGCCACCCTGACCAGACTGGACCGGCTCGTCGAGGGCGACCTGCTCACCTTCGTCGGGCAGACCGGGGAGCCGTCGGTGCGGTCCTACACCGAGCGACGTACGGGCCGGTCCGCATTCAGAGTCGAGGTCCCGGTCCACGCCGACGGAGCCGTGCTGGGGCTGACCTTCTTCTCCAAACACCAGCGGGCGGCCCAGTGGCAGGCAACGCGGCTGAGCGAGGGCACCAAGGGGATCTTCCTCGGCAAGGCCAGCCGGTTCCGCGGCAACTGGCAGCTCTCGCATCCCCAGATGGTGCTCTTTGGGGACAGTGCGCAAGACGAGGCCGACGCAAGCTTGACGATCGAAGACCTGCGGGACCTCTTCCCGATCTATCCGCTCACCAAAGGCCTGGAGAGCTGGGACGTCATGCGGGCGGTCCGATCGGCAAGGGAACTCGTCGAGGGCCTTGAGGACCCCCTCCCCGAGCAGTTGCGCGATGACTTCGACCTGATCGGGCTCAGGCTGGCCTACGACTGGATCCACGCTCCAGACAACTACGCCCAGGTCACCAAGGCCCAACGACGCTTCCGGTTCGCCGAGGCGCTCACCCTGCAACTGGTGCTGGGCCGGCGCCGACGCGCGTTGGCTGCGCGTGGTGCGAAGATCCGCGACGGTGGATCCGGCGCGCTGGCCACGGCCTTCGACACCAGTCTCCCCTTCGACCTCACCACCGGTCAGCGCAGCATCGGCGAGGTCATCGCGGCCGACCTGGCCCGACCGGTGCCGATGAACCGACTTCTGCAGGGAGAGGTCGGGTCGGGAAAGACGATCGTGGCGCTGCGGGCGATGCTGCGGGTCGTCGACTCTGGTGGCCAGGCAGCGTTGCTGGCACCGACCGAGGTGTTGGCCCAACAGCACTACCGGTCCATCTCGGGCATGTTGGGTGATCTCGGCATCGCGGGCCAGTTCGGTGCCGCGCAGGACGCCACCGGGGTCGAGTTGCTGACCGGTTCGATGACCAAGGCACAACGCACCGAGCCGCTGCTGCGCATCGCCACCGGGGAGGCCGGCATCGTCATCGGCACCCACGCGCTGCTCACCGACCAGGTCAGCTTCGCCGACCTCGGGCTGGTGGTGGTCGACGAACAGCACCGCTTCGGCGTCGAACAGCGGGCCGCGCTGACCGACAAGGCTGATGATCCGCCGCACGTCTTGGTGATGACCGCAACCCCGATCCCACGCACCGTGGCGATGACCGTCTTCGGGGATCTGGAGGTCTCCACCCTCACCGAACTGCCGGCTGGTCGGGCGCCCGTTCAAACCAACGTGGTGCCGCTCGCCGACCGGCCGGGCTGGCACCAGCGCATCTGGGAACGGGTCAGCGAGGAGGTCGCCAAGGGCCATCAGGTCTATGTGGTGTGTCCCCGGATCTCCGGCGGGGAGACCGAGACCGACCAGCCCGACGCGGTCGATTACGACGCGGACGGCCAGGTCGTCGCACCGCCGGCATCGCTGACGACGGTCACCGAGGCCCATGCGATGCTCGTCGACGGACCCCTGGAACATCTGCGGGTGGCGATGCTGCATGGCCGGATGGCACCCGACATCAAGGAACGCACCATGCGGGACTTCGCTGCCGGCTCCATCGACGTGCTGGTCGCAACCACGGTCATCGAGGTCGGTGTCGACGTGCACAACGCCACCATGATGGTGCTCCTGGACGCTGATCGTTTCGGCATCTCCCAGTTGCATCAACTGCGGGGTCGAGTGGGCCGAGGAGGGCTGCCGGGCCTGTGCCTGCTGGTCACCAACGCCGAAGACGGCTCGCCGGCCCGCGAGCGGCTTGCTGCGGTGGCCTCCACCACCGACGGTTTCGCCCTGTCCCAGATCGACCTCGAACTTCGTCGTGAGGGTGACGTACTCGGAGCCTCACAATCGGGATACCGTTCCTCCTTGGAGAACCTGCGGGTGCTGCGCGACGAGAAGACCATCGTCGAGGCTCGGGCCGCTGCTGCCGCATTGTTGGACAACGACGTCCGGTTGGGTGACACCCCACTGCTGGCCGCCGAGGTGGCCAGGATCGAAGCAGGAGCAGAGGCCGACTTCATGGAGAAGTCATGACACGGATCATCGCCGGCAGTGCCGGTGGACGGCGCATCGGTACCCCGCGCGGTGTGGCCACCCGTCCCACCAGCGACCGGGTTCGCGAAGCCCTGTTCAGTGTCATCGAATCCTGGTGTGGCACCTTGTCCGGTCTGCGCTTCCTCGACCTGTATGCCGGCTCCGGGGCGATCGGCCTGGAGGCCTGGTCTCGGGGCGCCGGGGTGGTGGAGTTCGTCGAGTCCGACCGGCGTACCTCCGCCCTGATCCGCTCGAATGCGACCTCGCTTGGCTTCGGGGCCCCGAAGATCGCGGCGTCGCCGGTGGCGAGCGTGCTGGCCTCGACTCCGTTGGCTCCCTTCGACATCGTCTTCTCCGACCCTCCCTATCCCCTGGAGGCCGGCGCCGTCGACGACGACCTGGCCAGTCTGGCAGCCCACGACTGGGTTGTTCCCGGGGGTCTGGTCATCGTCGAGCGGGCCACCCGTGGGGCGGCGGTGGCCTGGCCGGTGGGCTTCACCGACCAGCGCTCCAAGAAGTACGGAGAGACGACCCTGCACATCGCGCACAGCCCGGACCACTAGGCTCTCACCATGCGCCGTGCTGTCTGTCCCGGTTCCTTCGACCCGGTGCACCTGGGTCACGTGGATGTCGTCGTCCGCGCCGCCACCCTGTTCGACGAGGTGGTGGTCGCCGTCGGGGTCAATCCCGGCAAGACCGGTCGGCTCTTCGACGCCGAGGAGCGGATGGCGATGCTGGCCACCTGTTTCGCGGCCTACCCCAATGTTCGGATCGCTGGGTTCACCGGGCTGATCATCGACCTGTGCCGCGAGATCGACGCCGTCGCGATCGTCAAGGGCCTGCGTGGTGGGGCCGACTATGAATTCGAACTCCAGATGGCCCAGATGAACGCCCACCTCTCCGAGATCGAGACGGTCTTCCTGCCCACCTCGCCGGAGTATGCGTTCGTGTCCAGCAGCCTGGTCAAGGAGGTCTCCCGTTTCGGCGGTGACATCGCCGCGCTGGTGCCCGAGCACGTCGCGGCGGCTTTGGCGGCCCGCAGACCTATCATTTGACTCGTGAGCACTTTGGATCCGCGGGCGCCTTTGGTGATCGACACCCACGACCTGGGCCGTCGGCCCGGTCATCTACGTGAAACGTCTCGCACCGTGGCAGCGCCCGCCGACCTGGGCATCGAGATGTTGTCGGTCCCCCAGGGCGCCGAGGTGGACCTCGACCTGCGTTTGGAAGCGGTGATGGAGGGTGTCCTCGTCACCGGCACCGCGCGTGCGCCGCTCAGCGGTGAGTGCGTGCGCTGCCTGGAGCCGATCAGCGACGAGGTCGAGGTCGATCTGACCGAACTGTTCCTCTACGACTCCATCGACGTGGGGGAGGATGAGGAGGTCAGGGTGCTGGAGGGCGAACTCGCCGACATCGAGCAGACGCTCCGGGACGCCGTGGTGCTGGCACTGCCGCTGCAACCGCTGTGCCGACCTGACTGCGCCGGCTTGTGCGCCGAGTGCGGAGAGAACCTCAACGACCACCCCGAGCACACCCACGACGCCCCTATCGATCCTCGCTGGGCGACGCTGAGTTCATTGACCGACCAAGCGCCCGAGTGAGGCGTCGATTCGGCGTCGCGTCCCGATCCCGATAGACTTTCCCGGTTGCCCGGCGTAGTACTTCGCCGCAGGCTGCCAAGACTTGACGAAAACACGTCGTGATTCACGAGGAGTAAAACAGTGGCTGTCCCGAAGCGGAAGATGTCGCGCAGCAACACCCGTCACCGTCGCTCGGCCTGGAAGGCCGTCGCGCCGACACTGGTGATCTGCGCCAACCCCGCCTGCGGTGCCAAGCACCTCCCGCACCGTGCGTGCGGCCAGTGCGGCCAGTACGGCGCCAAGTCGACTCGTCGCCAGGTCCTCTGAACAGACTTGAGGTCAGCGCGATGACGGCCTACGCCGACCTCCGCGCTGCACTAGGCGACCCTGTTCTGGACGCCGACCTGCTCGATCTGGCGCTCACGCACCGCTCCTACGCCTACGAGAACGGCGGTTTGCCGACCAACGAGCGCCTGGAGTTTCTCGGAGACTCGGTGCTCGGCGTGGTCGTGACCGAGACGCTCTATCGCATTCACCCCGACCTGCCCGAGGGCAGGCTTGCCAAGTTGCGTGCTGCGGTGGTCAACGCCAAAGCTCTCGCCGAGGTCGGCACCGGCATCGGGCTCGGAGAGCACATCAAACTCGGTCGTGGTGAGGAGTCCACCGGCGGCCGCGAGAAGGCTTCGATCGTCTCCGATGCCGTCGAAGCCATCATTGGCGCCGTGCACATGTCCGGCGGCATCGAGGTTTCCTCCGAAGTGGTCCACCACCTCTTCGACCCGCTCATCGAGGCGGCCTCGGCCCTCGGTGCCGGTCTGGACTGGAAGACGTCCTTGCAGGAACTCTTCGCCAGCCGTGGATGGGGCGTCCCCGAATACCTGATCACCGACTCCGGACCCGACCACCTCAAGGTGTTCAACGCCCGGGTCAAGGTCGGCGACGACCTCTATGGCGCCGGCACCGGCCGCTCGAAGAAGGAAGCCGAACAGGGCGCCGCCGAGACCGCCTACGGCGAACTTGTCGACGACGACGCCGTCCGGGCTCCTGACCAGTCGGACTCCTGAGCAGCCTGGTTCCTGACCGGTCGACCTCCTCATGCCTGAACTCCCCGAGGTTGAAGTCGTCCGACTCGGACTGGCCGCCCACGCGGTCGGCACCGTCATCGAACGGGTCGAGGTGCTCCATCCCCGCCCGGTACGTCGACACCCGGGCGGTGGTGCCGCGTTCCAGGCCGACCTGGTCGGTCGCCGGGTCACAGATGCCCGTCGTCGCGGCAAGTATCTGTGGCTCCCGTTGGACGACTGCGATGCACTGGTCGCTCACCTCGGCATGAGCGGCCAGTTCCTGGTGCAGACCCCAGACGCCCCCGCTGAACGCAATCTGCGCCTCCGGTTCGGGCTGTCCACCGGCACCGAGTTGCGGTTCGTGGACCAGCGCATGTTCGGCGGGGTCTGGGTCAGTGCCGGGGGAGCCGAGTTGCCTGCCGAGATCGCCCACATCGGCCTGGATCCGATGGACCCCGACTTCGACCCGGCCGCGGTCAACCGACGGATCCGTCGCTCTGCGTCGGGCATCAAACGGCAACTGCTCAACCAGACCCTGGTCTCCGGGATCGGCAACATCTATGCCGATGAGGCGCTGTGGCAGGCCCGCCTCCACTCCGAGCGGCCCGGCACCCGGCTCACCCGCACCGAGGTCGCGAACCTGCTCGATCAGGTGCAGGCGGTGATGTCTGCGGCGCTGTCCCAGGGTGGCACCAGCTTCGACAGCCTCTACGTCAACATCAACGGGCAGTCCGGATACTTCGACCGTTCGTTGCACGCCTACGGGCGCGAGGCTCAGCCGTGTGACCGTTGCGGGACCCCCATCCGCAGGATCGAGTTCATGAACCGATCCTCCTACTTCTGCCCGGCGTGCCAGAGGCCGCCTCGGGGTCGCCGTTAGGCTAGCCGCGTGCGACAGTTTCGATTCAACCTCGGCGGTAACCGCCCCCACGATGCCTGGTTCAGGATCGGCAGTCTGGACATCACTACTTCGTGGTTGATGGTGCTGGTTTCGATCGCCGGTTTCGTCGTCTACGCCGTGGCAGGATCGTCCAGCACCTTGGAACTGAACCTGGCGTTGTGGGGCGACGCCCCGATCACCCAGGGCAAGGTCTGGCAGTTCATCACCTGGCCGTTCTCCCACTGGCAGACCTCCAGTGTGTTCTGGGACGCGCTCGCGGTCTTCTTCCTGTGGTGGTTCGGGCAGGAACTCGAGGCCAGCCTGGGCAAGGTCAAATACCTGTGGTTCCTGATAGCGACCACGGTCGCCCTCGGTGTCGTGATGTCGGTGATGTTCTTGGTCGAGCCGTTCCTCGGCGGCTTCCTGGCCAGCGCATCGATGCTGCAACTGATGGTGTTGTTGGTCTGGATCGCCGAGGGCCCGAACCGGATGTTCATGTTCAACATCCCGGCCTGGGTGTTCGGCCTGATCATCGTCGGGCTCCAGGTGGTCTCGATGATGGGCAACGGCTACTGGGGCCAACTGCTGCACCTGTTCCTGTCGCTGTTCGTGGTGGCCCTGATCGCGAAGGCCTTCGGGCTGCTCCGGGAGTTCTCCTTCATCCCGCAGATGAGAGTGCGGCGCAAGCCGAAACTTCGCTCGGTGCCGCCGCGGAGCAACCTGCCGCCGACTCCTTCGAAGTGGAACCCGCCGCCCACCGCCCCCCTCGGGCGCGACGAGGCTCGCATGAACGAGTTGCTCGACAAGATCCTCGACTCCGGGCAGGACTCTCTGAGCGCCGCAGAAAGGGCCGAACTCGAAGCACTGCGCCTGCGGCGCCGCCGCGGCTGAGCCAGTGCCCGACGACTCGTGTTCGCGCTGGATTGACCTTCAGGTGGGTCGAGTGGGACGCTTGTAGACGGCCCAAACCGTCGGGCCGTCCACTTCGACGTCCAATGAAGGATGCATTATGGCCAAGGCGCTGATCGGCCACATGAACAGCGACCCCCGCACGACCGCGCACCTCGTCTCCGAGGTCGCCCGTCTGCGTGCTCGCGTGCGTGACCTGGAAGACCTGGTGACCGCGCTCAAGTCCGAGAACGACCTGCTGGTGGCCCAGGCTGCCGACCATGTCGAAGGGTCGCTGGAACTCCAGACCGTCTGATCGGTCCGGCTCCTCGGACCGTCGACGAGTGCGCCCCCGGGGCGCCCTGTCCGCCACCCCTTGGTGGCCAGCCCCAGCCGCGGCGGCCAGCCAGACCCGCCAGCCTCACCAGCGGGTGACAACCGCTTGTGCGCGGCGCGCGCCGGGCAATGGCCGTGGGCTCCGGTCTGGCTTGTTAGGGTTGACCCGCTGAGCTTCCCCCGCGCGGCGTGCTGCGCGTCCGTTCCGCATTCTCAGGGCTGCACCGAAGCAATCCCGAGCACCACCCGCGGAGCCGATCGCTGATCGGTGTCTGTGGGGCTGATCCGACCCAGGGAGCCTGCGTTGTACCTCAAGAGTCTGACGCTCAAGGGATTCAAGTCCTTCGCGTCCTCGACCACCCTGCAACTCGAACCGGGGATCACCTGCATCGTGGGGCCGAACGGCTCAGGCAAGTCCAACGTGGTTGACGCGTTGGCCTGGGTGATGGGGGAGCAGGGTGCCAAGAGCCTGCGCGGCGGCAAGATGGAGGATGTCATCTTCGCCGGGACCTCCGGGCGGCCCCCGCTGGGACGCGCAGAGGTCTCGTTGACTATCGACAACTCCGACGGCGCCCTGCCGATCGAGTACGCCGAGGTGACGATCTCGCGCACCATGTTCCGCAACGGTGGGTCCGACTATGCGATCAACGGCTCCCCGTGCCGCCTGCTCGACGTGCAGGAACTGCTCTCCGACTCCGGCATCGGCCGAGAGATGCACGTCATCGTCGGGCAGGGCCAACTCGACACGATCCTGCACGCCACTCCCGAGGAACGCCGTGGGTTCATCGAGGAGGCCGCCGGCGTCCTCAAGCACCGCAAGCGCAAAGAGAAGGCGCTGCGCAAACTGGAAGCGACCGATGCGAATCTGACTCGGTTGGGTGACCTGCTCACCGAGATCCGCCGACAACTCAAGCCGCTGGGCCGACAGGCTGAGGTCGCCCGGCAGGCCGCGACGGTCCAGTCCGACCTGCGTGACGCCCGGGCCCGGCTGCTCGCCGACGATCTGGTTGCCGCCCGCTCGGCGCTGGAGGCCGACCTGGCCGACGAGTCGCTGCTGGCCGAACGCCGCACCCAGATCGAGGCAGCGCTGATCCAGGCGCGAGACGACGAGGCTGCCATCGAGGGTGCGCTGGGAGAGGACCTGCCCGCGCTCTCGGCGGCACTGGACACCGCCTCCCGGCTGGGATCGCTACGCGAACGGTTACGCGGCACCCTGTCGCTGGCCTCCGAGCGGATGCGCAACGCCGCCGTGCTGCCCGAGGTCGACTCCGGTCGTGACCCCGATCGGTTGGAGGCCGAGGCCACTGCGGCGGCCAGCGCGCAGGCTGCCATCGATGCCGAGGTGGACAGTCGCCGCAGCCTGCTGGAGGCGGCGGTCGCCGGCCGGCGTACAGCTGAGGACGCGGCCGCCGAGGAGGACCGTCGGGTCACCCTGATGCGTCGCGCGGCGGCCGATCGCCGGGAGGGACTCGCACGCCTGCACGGACAAGTCAACGCACTGAAGTCCCGCGCTGCAGCGGCCGATGAGGAGGTCGGCCGACTGCGGCTGGCCCAGGAGGAGGCCACCTCGCGAGCTGATCGCGCCCAACGCGACTTCACCGCGCTGGAGACCAGCGTCGCCGGGCTCACCGCCGGCGAGGAAGGCCTCGACGCAGAGCACGAGATGGCAACCGCCGTGCTTGCCGACCTCGAGGCCCGGCTGGAGAAACTGCGTGAGGAGTCGGCGACCGCCGACCGCGATCGGTCCGCGGTCGCGGCCCGCAAGGAAGCCCTCGAACTGGGACTGGCGCGACGTGACGGCGCCGGCGCGCTGCTCGCCGCCACCGACCGGGTCTCCGGGCTGCTCGGATCGGTGGCTGCACTGCTGAGCGTTCGACCCGGCTACGAAGCAGCCGTCGCAGCTGCCCTGGGATCTGCGGCCGACGCGATCGCTGTCGACGGCACCGACACCGCCCTCGAGGCGATCGCGCTGCTGCGCCGCGACGATCTCGGACGGGCCGCATTGGTCCTGGCCGGCGCCCCGGTGACCACGACGGCGCGGCCGGCGCTGAGCGCCGGGGAGTGGGCCGACCACGTGGTGGACTGTCCCGACCAGGTGCGTCCCGCGCTGTCGCGACTGCTCGGCACCCACGTCGTGGTCGACGACGTGGAGACCGCCCGAACTGTGATCGCCGCTCACCCGGACCTGGTCACCGTCACCCGTGAGGGCGACGTGTTGTCCGCCCACTTCGCCTCCGGCGGTTCCAGCGGCCAGCAAAGCCTGATCGAGGTCCAGGCGGCCCTCGACGAGGCGGCCGAGCGACTCGGGGAGTTGATCGCGGCCGGCGAACGGCTGAGCTTTGCGACCTCGCGTCTGGAGGCCGAACGTCTCGACGCGGCGAAACGTGTCGAGGTAGCAGTCGCGAAGTTGCACGAATCGGATGCACGTCTGGCTGCGGTGGCCGAGGAACTGGCCCAGTTCGGTGCCGTCGCCCGCGCGGCTCGTGCCGAGGCAGAACGCCTCACCACCGCGATCGGCCAGGCCGAAGAGTCCAGAAGCACCGCGCTGACCGGTCTGGTGGAGTTGGAGGACCGGCTGGCCAAGGCCACCGAGGATCCCGGGAGCGAACCCGACGAAGCGGCTCGGTCCGACCTGGCCGAGGCCGCACGGACCGCACGGCAGGTCGAGACCGATGCCCGGTTGGCCCTGCGCACCAGCGAAGAACGCGCCAGGGCGCTGCACGGTCGCGCCGAGTCGTTGCGACGCGCGGCTGCGGCCGAGCGGGAAGCACGCGTCGCTGCCCGACGTCGCCGCGACCAACTCATCCGCGAGGCCCGCGCCGCCGAGGCCGTCTCCCAGGCCCTGACCCAGGTGCTCGCCCGGCTGGAGGTCTCCCTCGCGCTCGCAGCGAGCGAACGGGTCGCCATCGAGTCGGCCCGGGCTGGACGGGAGCAGGCGCTGATCGAGGTCCGGGGCCGGATCAAGACCCTGACCGCCGAACACAACGAACTGGTCACCTCGGTGCACCGCGACGAACTGGCCCGAGCCCAGCAGCGGATGCGGATCGAGCAAGTGGAGGACAAGGCCCTCGCCGAACTCGGACTGGAGGCCGACGGCCTGATCTCTGAGTATGGCCCCGACCAGATGGTGGTCCTTCCGGCACTCCCAGACGGCACGGTGCCTGACCCGGTCGTCTACGTCCGCGACGAGCAGGCCAAGCGGCTGCGCAACGCCGAACGGTCTCTGTCGATGCTGGGCAGGGTCAACCCGTTGGCGTTGGAGGAGTTCAGCGCGATGGAAGAGCGGCACAAGTTCCTCACCGAGCAACTCGAAGACCTCAAGGCGACCCGCAAGGACCTGCTCGACATCGTCCGGCAGGTTGACTCCCGAGTGGAGGAGGTGTTCCGGGAGGCGTATGCCGATGTGGAGCGTGCCTTCGACGCGACCTTCTCCCGTCTCTTCCCAGGTGGGGATGGCCGCCTGGTGCTCACCGACCCGGACAACATGCTGGTCACCGGAGTCGAGGTCGAGGCTCGCCCGCCCGGCAAGAACGTCAAGCGTCTCTCGCTGCTCTCCGGTGGCGAACGGTCGCTGGTGGCGGTGGCGTTCCTGGTGGCGTTGTTCAAGGCCAGGCCGAGCCCGTTCTACATCCTCGACGAGGTCGAGGCGGCACTCGACGACACCAACCTGGGCCGGTTGTTGGAGATCTATGAGGAGCTTCGGGCGCACTCCCAACTCCTGGTCATCACCCACCAGAAGCGGACCATGGAGGTGGGTGACGCGTTGTACGGCGTAACCATGCGCGGCGACGGTGTCAGCGCAGTGATTTCTCAGCGCCTGCGCGAATCCGCCTGACCCGGAACCGGGGTGGGCCCACTCCTCGCCCGGGTGATTGGATGGCCCCATGACCTGGGTGATCGTTGGTGTCGTGGTGGCCGTCCTCCTCGCAGCAGGGGTCGGTGTGGCCGTACTGCGGTCGCGATCCGCGCTGCCGCCGGCCCCGGCCCGGCCCCCACTGGGCGCGCCCGAGGCTCCCGACGTCCAGGTCGAAGCCGAGGCCCCGGCACCGGTCGAACTCGACCGGCCCGAACCGACCGCGTCCCGACTGGTCCGACTGCGGCAACGACTGGCCGGCAGTCAGTCCGGGCTCGGCCGGGGCCTGCTCGCCCTGCTCAGCCGCGACACCTTGGACGAGGACACCTGGGAGGCGATCGAAGACCTGCTGCTGACCGCGGATGTGGGCGTAGTGCCGACCCAGGAACTCGTCGACCGGCTCCGGTCCCGGCTGCGGATCGATCCGACCCAGGATCCTCGGACAGCGCTGCGTGAGGAACTGATCACGCTCATCGATCCCGAGATGGACCGCCGTCTTCAAGTCACCGGCGAGGCCGGGCAGCCCGGCGTGGTGATGATGGTCGGCGTCAACGGGGCCGGGAAGACCACCACCGTCGGCAAGCTTGCCCGGATCCTGGTGGCCGAGGGGCACACCGTCACCCTCGGTGCCGCCGACACGTTCCGTGCCGCGGCAGTCGACCAACTCAGGACCTGGGGCGAACGCGTCGGGGTGGAGGTCATCGCCGGGCCCGAGGGCGGCGACCCGGCCAGCGTCGCCTTCGAGGCCGTGCGCCACGGCGTCGAGGCCGAGGTCACCACCGTGCTCATCGACACCGCCGGTCGGCTACAGAACAAGCAGGGCCTGATGGACGAACTCGGCAAGGTCAAGCGGGTCATCACCAAGCAGGCCCCGGTCACCGAGGTGCTGCTGGTGTTGGACGCCACCACCGGCCAAAATGGTCTGGTCCAGGCCCGGGTGTTCTCCGAGGCCGTCGACGTCACCGGCATCGTGCTCACCAAGCTGGACGGCTCCGCCAAAGGCGGCATCGTGGTCCAGGTGCAGCGTGAACTCGGGGTTCCGGTCAAACTGGTCGGCCTGGGCGAAGGCCCTGACGATCTGACCCCGTTCTCCTCCGATGCCTTCGTCGACGCCCTGCTCGGATGAGAGGCGCTGCTCGACCGAGTAGCATCCGGCGGACGCTGAAACCGACACGCCGACGTAACGCTGCCGTGAACCTGTTACGTGCCGGAAACTCGCCTCGGTGACCTCGGAAACCTCAACCGACTTAGGTAGCCACAACCATCGCCGGACCCCCCACCGGCGAATGACTCACTGGAGGTGGATGTGGACGGCTACTACGCCTGGATGATCGTCGCCACGGCGCTGGTCTTGATGATGACCACGCCTGCACTCGCACTGTTCTACGGTGGGATGTCGCGCTCGAAGTCCGTGCTCAACATGATGATGATGTCGTTCGTTGCCATGTCCGTGGTCGGCATCGTCTACTTCCTATGGGGCTGGTCGATGTCCTTCGGCGGTGGTGGCAACGACTTCTTCGCCAGCCCGACGGATCTCTTCGCACTCGACGGGGTCGAATCGACCAGCTTCGTCGCGGTCGCGTTCCAGATGACCTTCGCCGTCATCACCGCCGCGCTCATCTCCGGGTCGCTGGCCGACCGGGTGAAGATGTCGAGCTGGGTCGTGTTCATCATCGCCTGGGTCACCATCTGCTACTTCCCGATCGCCCACATGGTCTGGGGCGGCGGTTTCATCAACCAGCAGTGGGCCCCGCAGGACTATGCCGGCGGGACCGTGGTGCACATCAACGCCGGCATCTCCGGCCTGGTGCTGGCCCTGATCATCGGCAAGAGGATCGGCTTCATGCGCGAACCGATGAAGCCACACAACCTGCCACTGACGATGATGGGCGCCGGACTGCTGTGGGTGGGCTGGTACGGGTTCAACGTCGGCTCCATCGTCTTCGGCGACACCGCCGAGTCACTGATGGAGGCCGACCCGAAACTCTCCGCGGATCAGGCCGCGGCCATGGCTGAGCAGCTCAACATCGCCCAGTTCATGTCCGAGACCGGAGTCACCTTCCTCAACACCACCGCCGCCACCATGGCCGCGATGTTGGCCTGGTTGCTCACCGAACGGATCGTGCACGGTAAGGCCACCTCGTTGGGTGCCGCATCCGGGATCGTGGCCGGCCTGGTGGCGATCACTCCGGCCTGTGGCGCGGTCGAACTCGAGGGCGCGCTGGCCATCGGGGCAGTGGCAGGCGTGCTGTGCGCACTCGCGGTCGGGCTCAAGTTCCGCTTCGGCTACGACGACTCCCTCGACGTGGTCGGGGTGCACCTGGTCGGCGGCATGGTCGGCTCGCTGATGATCGGACTGGTCTCCAGCGCCTCCGCTCCCGGCGCCATCGACGGACTCTTCTACGGCGGTGGACTCTCCTCGCTGGGCGACCAGACGATGGGGGTGCTGTTCACCATCGTGTGGACCGGCGTACTGACCGCTGCCCTCGGACTGGCGATCAAGGCCGTCATGGGTTGGCGGGTCAGCCCGGACGCAGAGTCCGAGGGCATCGACTCCGATCAGCACGGCGAAGCCGCTTACGACATCGTCTCCGGGCCGGGCATCCTGGCCTGAGTGAGATGGTTCTCGACACATGCACAACTGGCTGAAGGGAAGCGTGGCATGAAACTGGTCACCGCGGTGATCAAGCCGCACAAGTGGGAGGACGTCCGGGAGGGCCTGGAAACCTTCGGCGTCACCGGCATGACGGTTTCCGAGGTCAGTGGCTACGGACGACAGAAGGGCCACACCGAGGTCTACCGGGGAGCGGAGTACGACATCGCCCTGGTGCCCAAGATTCGTCTGGAGATCGTCGTCGAGGATGAGGACATCAACGGTGTCGTCGACTTGATCGTGCGAACCGCACAGACTGGTCGCATCGGTGACGGCAAGGTGTGGGTCTCACCGGTCGAGACCGTTGTCCGGGTCCGCACCGGCGACCGCGGCGCGGCGGCCCTGTGAGGGGGCGGCTCGATGAGGCATGATCGGGTGAGCGCTGTCACGCCCATATCCGGCGTAGGGAACTGTTCGAAAGCCATCGGGAGGTTGTCATGAAACTCGTCACTGCGGTGATCAAGCCGCACAAGTGGGAGGACGTCCGGGTCGGCCTGGAATCAGTCGGCGTAATGGGCATGACCGTTTCGGAGGTCAGCGGCTACGGACGTCAGAAGGGTCACACCGAGGTCTACCGGGGTGCCGAGTACGACGTCGCTCTGGTGCCCAAGATCCGCATCGAGATCGTGATCGACGACGAGGATGTCGAGCCGGTCGTCGAGGCGATCACCACCAGCGGCCAGACCGGCCGGATCGGGGACGGCAAGGTCTGGGTGACACCGGTGGAGGAAGTGGTGCGGGTGCGCACCGGCGACACCGGGTCCGCCGCTTTGTGACAGCCGCCGAGCGCCTGATCCGCAGTCAGGCTGCCGACGCGCTGTGTTTCTCGGCCTACGGCGACGGTCCGACCACCGGTGTGGCGCTGGTCGCCGTCGGTGGTTTCGGTCGCCAGGAGATGGCGCCCTTCTCCGACTTGGACGTGGTGCTGGTTCACGACGACCTGGTCGACCCCGGTGAGTTCGCCAGGAGTATCTGGTATCCGCTGTGGGACACCGGGATGAAGATCGACCACTCGGTCCGGTCGCTGTCGCAGATGACCACCGGAGCCGCCCAGGACGTCCGGGTCGCTACTGGTCTGCTCGACATCCGGCACCTCGCGGGCGATCCCAATCTGACTCTCCGTCTCCGGGCGATCACCGCCGCCGACTGGCGGCGTCGGGCCCGGGTGATGGTGCCGCAACTGCGCGATCTGGTCGAACAACGCCATCGGCGTTTCGGGGAACTCGCCCACGTCAGCGTCCCGGACATCAAGGAGTGTGCCGGTGGCCTGCGAGACGGCGTGACGCTCAACGCGCTGCAGTCGACCTGGCTGGTCGACGTCCCCCAGGTCGACCTGGAGCGGTCGCGGCAGATGCTGCTCGACGTCCGTGATCACGTGCAGGACCTGGCGGGTCGCGCCTCCGACCGGATCACTCCCGAGATGTGGCCTGACTTGGCCGACCGTCTCGAGCTCGCCGATGCGCTGGCGGCGCAGACCTATGTGCGTGAGATCGGTCGCCGCATCACTCACCTGTCGCGGTTGAGTTGGCGTCGGGCAGCCGACTATCTGCAGCAGCGTGGACCCGGCAGACCGCGACGACCCGACTTGAAGAAGCTGGAACCCGGGGTGGCCGAGTCCAACCGGGAGATCGTGTTGGACGACACCGTCGACCCTGCTCGGGACCCGCTGCTGCTGCTGCGTGCGGCAGCACTGGCCTCCGAGCGAGACTGCCTGATCGCACCGGCCACCGTCGCCCGGTTGAGCCGCAATATCGCCGTGATCCCCGACCCGTGGCCGGAGTCAGCCCGTCAACTGTTCATCCGGCTGCTCGCAGGACCGGGACTGTTGGCCACCTGGGAGACCTTGGATGAGACCGGGGCCTTGGCGGCGATCCTGCCCGAGTGGGACCGGATTCGACTGCTCCCGCATGCCTCGATCGTGCACCAGTTCACCGTCGACCGGCACAGCATCGAGACCTGTCGCCAGGCGTCGTCGTTGATTCGGCGGGTCTCGAGGCCGGATGTGCTGCTGGTCGCCGCGCTGCTGCACGACCTCGGCAAGGGCGGCGTGGGAGACCACTGCGTCGCGGGCGAGCCGTTGGCTCGATCCGTGGCGCTGCGGATGGGATTCGACTCGGCCTCGGTCCCCATCATCGCGATGCTGGTCCGTCGGCATCTGATGCTGTCGGCGATCGCCATGACTCGCGATCCGGACGACCCGGCCACCATCGCCGCCGTCACCGAGCACATCGGTGACGAGGAGTCGCTGGATCTGTTGCTCGCACTCAGCGAGGCCGACGCCAGGGCCACCTCCCCCAAAGTCTGGTCGTCGTGGCGCGCACAACTCGTCTCCGACCTAGTCAGGGGCGTGCGCGCTTCGCTGGTCCATGGTGGACCGCTGCCGGTGGTCGAACCAGTTCCGGTCGACGTACCCGACCTGGTCTATGCCGGCGGTACAGCAGTCGAGGCGATGGCAGAGGCGGACGGCGGCTCCCGGTTGACGGTGGTGGCTCTGGACCGGGTCGGCCTGCTCGCCGACGTCGCGGGTGCCTTGGGGTTGCTGCGCATCAGCGTGCGGGGCTGCCGTGCTTGGCCGCAGGATGAGCACGTCGCGGTGAGCGTGTGGGAAGTGGATCAAGACGATGTCAACCCGGCCGTGGTCAGGCAGCGCATCGAGGCTGTCGTCGAAGGTCGCCTGGATCCGTCTCGCGCGGTGCGGGCCGACCCCACGGCGCTCGCCCCGAGTGTCGTCGTCCAACCCGACGCCTCGAGGGCCTCGACGGTGCTGGAGGTCCGCACCGCCGACCAGGCCGGCGTCATCCACACCGTGGCCGCGGCCCTGGCGCAGACGGGGATCACCATCAAGTCTGCCCACATCGACACTCTCGGGCCGCAGGCGGTCGACGTCTTCTACCTCCAGGAGTCGGGTGCCGGTGCGCTCACCGACCAACGGGCAGCCGAGGCGGCGCACGCCGTCCGGGCCGCGCTCGAGGGTCCCTGATCCGGCGAGGGGTCCAGCGTTTCCGATTCCGAGAGAACACACACGTAGGCTGGTGCTGCACGTGACGAGAAAGGACCGCTGTGTTCGCCACCCTGTCTGACCGCCTTGCCGAGACCTTCAAGCATCTGCGTGGCAAGGGCCGCCTGTCCGAGGCGGACATCGACGCCACGGCACGCGAGATCCGCATCGCCCTGCTCGAAGCCGACGTGGCGCTGCCGGTGGTCAAGGACTTCGTGGCCACCGTCAAAGAGCGTGCCCGTGGCGAGGAGGTCAGCCAAGCGCTGAATCCCGCGCAGCAGATCGTCAAGATCGTCAACGAGGAACTGGTCACGATCCTCGGCGGCGAGACTCGCCGGATCCGGTTCGCCAAGCAGGGACCGACAGTCATCATGCTCGCCGGCCTCCAGGGCGCAGGCAAGACGACGCTGGCCGCGAAGTTGGCGCTGTGGCTCAAGGAGCAAGGTTCGTCCCCGTTGCTGGTCGCCTGCGATCTTCAGCGCCCCAACGCGGTCAACCAGTTGCAGGTCAACGGTGAGCGGGCCGGGGTCAAGGTCTTCGCTCCCGAGCCCGGCAATGCTCAAGGCGTCGAACATGGCGGTGATCCGGTCGCGGTGGCCAGGCTCGGTGTCGAGGAGGCCAAGCGCACGCTGCACGACGTCGTCATCATCGACACCGCGGGTCGCCTCGGCGTCGATGCAGAGATGATGCGGCAGGCCGCCGACATTCGAGATGCGGTCCAGCCCGACGAGATCCTGTTCGTCGTCGATGCGATGATCGGCCAAGACGCAGTCACCACCGCCAACGCCTTCCTCAGCGGGGTCGGCTACGACGGCGTGGTGCTCACCAAGTTGGACGGCGACGCCCGCGGTGGCGCGGCCCTGTCGATCGTCTCCCTGACCGGCCGCCCGATCATGTTCGCCTCCAACGGCGAGAAGTTGACCGACTTCGACCTGTTCCATCCCGACCGGATGGCCGGTCGGATCCTCGACATGGGGGACATGCTCACCCTGATCGAGCAGGCAGAGAAGGCATTCGACACCGAGCAGGCCGCCAAGGCTGCCGAGAAGTTGACCAGCGGCGACTTCACTCTCGACGACTTCCTGTCCCAAATGCAGCAGATGCGCAAACTGGGATCGATGTCGAAGATCCTCGCGATGTTGCCCGGGATGGGCCAGATCCGCGACCAGTTGGAGAACTTCGACGACCGGGAGATCGACCGGATCCAGGCGATCATCTATTCGATGACGCCGGCCGAGCGGGCCAATCCGAAGGTGATCGACGGCTCACGCCGTGCCCGCATCGCCAAAGGCTGCGGGCGCACCGTCACCGACGTCAACCAGTTGGTCGACCGGTTCTTCGAGGCTCGAAAGATGATGCAGCAGTTCGCTCGCGGCGGTATGCCGGGGATCCCGGGGATGCCCGGTATGGCGGGCCAAGGCAAGAAGGCGATGGCCAAGCAGCAGTCGGTGGCGGCCAAGAAGGCCAAGGGCAAGCGTCGCTCAGGCAACCCGGCCCGGGCAGCCCAGGAGGCCGCCGTGGCGGCGGCGGCCGAGGCAGGCAAGCCCAAAGCCAACCCGTTCGGGCTGCCTGACGAGGATGTCGACTACGAGGCCGCCGCTGCGAACCTCAACCTGCCCAAGGATTTCTCGAAGTTCCTCAAGTAGGTCTGCGCCGAGTCGGCGCTCATGGTTCGAAAGGTTGGGCGATGACGACGGTGTTGGTGATCGACGCCGCCAACGTGATCGGTGCCCGCGCCGACGGATGGTGGAAGGACCGGGTCGGGGCGGCAGTTCGGCTGCTCGATGAGGTCCTGGTTGCCGACGTTCCCCACGACCGGGTCATTGTGGTGTTGGAGGGCGCCGCCAAGGGCGCGGCAACGCCGGGCAAGGCCGCGCACGTCCAGATCGTGCATGCCGCTCGGGACGGAGACTCCGCGATCGTGGCGCAGGCGCGCAGGGCGGCCGACCAGGGGCACCGGGTCACCGTGGTGACTGCCGATCGGGCGTTGGCCGCCAATGTCTCCGCGGTGGCCGACATTCGTGGCCCACAGTGGCTGATCGACCGGTTGTGACCCGTCGTGGCCGGGTAGGTTGGTTATGTGAGCACGCTGAGGTTCTCCGGAGTCGTCCTTCCCGACGGCGAGCACCGCGATCTCCACGTCATCGATGGTCGGGTCAGTTACGAGCCCCATCGCGGCGCTGAGACCGTGGCGGCCGGCTGGATCGTGCCGGGGTTGGTCGACGCGCACTGCCATATCGGTCTCAACGAGGATGGCCCCAGCTCGGCCGAGGAAACCCTGGCCCAGGCGATCCAGGACCGCGATGCGGGAGCCTTGCTGATCCGCGACGCCGGGTCTGCGGCCGACACCCGCTGGGTTCAGGACCGCGACGACCTGCCTCGACTGATCCGATGCGGTCGACATGTGGCGCGAACCAAACGCTACATCCGCAACTACGCCGACGAGGTCGACCCCGAGGCGTTGGTGGCCGCGGTGGTCGAGCAGGCCCGCGCCGGCGACGGCTGGGTCAAACTCGTCGGTGACTGGATCTCGCGGGCCGACGGCGACCTTCGACCGAGCTTCTCCGAGGCCGACTTCGCGCGCGCCATCGACGCCGCCCACGCCGAGGGTGCGAAGGTCACCGCGCACTGTTTCGGCGCCGAGGTGTTGCCTGGCCTGCTCAACGCGGGCATCGATTGCATCGAGCACGGCACCGGACTGAGCACGGACCTGGTCTCCTCGATGGTCGCGGCCGGCACAGCTTTGGTGCCGACCGTGATGCAGTTGGACAAGTTCCCCGACTACGCCTCGGCCGGACGGGACAGGTTCCCGGACTACGCCGCCACCATGGACGATCTCTACGCACGCCGCAGGACCACGATCATGACCGCGGTCGAGGCCGGCGTCCCGGTCTACGCGGGTTCTGACGGGGGAGGGGTGCGCCGACACGGCAACCTCGCCGGTGAGATCCTCGCCATGATCGACCTCGGCATGTCCGCGACCCACGCTCTGGGATCAGCCAGTTGGCAGGCCAGGCAGTGGCTGGGCTGGACCCCGGACCTAGCTGAGGGGAGCGAGGCCGACTTCGTGGTCTACGACGCAGATCCCAGGGTTGATCCGGGCACGCTGCTGCGACCGACGTGTGTCGTCCTGCGCGGCGCCGTCGTCTCGTGAAGTCGGCCCGCCCGCCCCGCTGGCGAGTTGGGGCGGCGGGATTTCCTACAACGGGCAGGGTCGTGGCAGGATTGTTGGCTGAGTCTTCCGCACACGGACCCTCTCATCCGGGTGCGGCATGCCCATCGGAGATTCCGCACCCGGTGCCCCACCTGGTGGCGGGTCTCCACCCGAACACAAACCTCAAGGAGACACCACTCTCGTGGCCGTCAAGATTCGTTTGAAGCGCCTGGGCAAGATCCGGGTGCCGCAGTACCGCATCGTCATCGTCGACTCGCGCAAGAAGCGCGACGGCGCCGTGATCGAGGAGATCGGCAAGTACCACCCCAAGGAAGAGCCGTCTTTCATTGCCGTGGACTCCGAGCGCGCCCAGTACTGGCTCGGAGTCGGCGCTCAGCCGAGCGAGGCTGTCGAGGCGATCCTCAAGGTGACCGGCGACTGGCAGACCTTCAAGGGGCTCCCGGGCACCGAGGGCAAGCTGCGGGTCAAGGCGCCGAAGGGCGACAAGATCGAGTTGTTCAACAAACTGCTCGCCGAGGCTCACAACCAGCCCACTTCCGAGGCCGTGACGAAGGCCGAATCGAAGAAGAAGGCTGCGCCGGTCGAGGAGACCGCAGCCGGCGATCAGGCGACCGAGGCTCCGGCCACCGAGTCGGCTGACGCGGGGGCCTGATGCTCGCCGAGGCGCTTGAGCACCTGGTGCGCGGGGTGGTCGACCACCCCGAGGATGTCACCGTGCGCGACAAGGAGCTTCGTCGGGGCGGATCGATCCTGGAGGTTCGGGTCCATCCCGACGATCTCGGTAAGGTGATCGGTCGCGGCGGTCGCACGGCCACCGCGTTCCGCACCGTGATCGGGGCCCTGGGTGGTCGCAACTCCCCCAAGGTCGACTTCGTCGACGTGGACCGTCGACGCTGACACCCTGCACTCCCGCCATGGGCGCCCCTGTCTCAGGGGCGCCCATGTTGCATTTTCGCGTATAGGTATTCACTCGCTTCCCCGACCTTTAACATGCCTGAAACATTGAGTGCGGCTGGAATTAGCACGCCCTGGGAAAGATGCGGGTCGAACGCGTCGGCTGCAACGGTGCCGCCCGCGACTGTGTACCCGAGATACTTATGAGGGATTCAATGGACGTCGAGCTTGCATGGCTTCTCCTGTGCTCGGCCCTGGTCATTTTCATGACACCTGGGCTGGCCTTCTTCTACGGCGGATTGGTGAAGTCCAAGTCCGTCGTGTCGATGATGATGTTGAGCTTCGGCTCCATCGCCGTCGTCACCATTCTCTACATGCTCTACGGCGGCACGGGCATCGCCAGCCAGGGCAACACCGGAGGGTCGAAGTTCTTCGGTAACCCGTTCGAAGACTTCGGCATGGTCGACCAGATGACCGGCATCGCCGCCGAGGATTCGGGCAATGTCTTCGGTGGCCACGCCTTCCTGGTCGCCTTCTGCATCATCACGGTCGCGCTGGTCTCCGGCGCGGTCGCCGACCGTGCGCGGTTCTGGCCCTGGATGATCTTCGCTGCCCTCTTCGCGACCTTCGTCGTCTTCCCGACCTTCAAGTGGATCTGGGCCTTCGACGAGGACGGCACCTTCTACGGGTGGCTCGCCAACGACGTGTGGGGCACCGGTCAGGGCGCGCTCGACTGGGCCGGCGGAACCGTGATCCACCAGTCCGCAGGAGCTGCTGCGCTGGCGCTGGCGCTGGTCCTCGGTAAGCGGAAGATCGGATTCTCCAAGGAAGAGGCAGTTCCGCACAACGTCCCGTTGGTCCTCATGGGCGCCGCCATCTTGTGGTTCGGCTGGTTCGGATTCAACACCGGTGTCCACGGTGGTGGTCTGGGTCAGACCTCGTTGATCTTCTTCAACACCCTCCTCGCTCCGGCCGCCGCCATGATCGGATGGATCGTGGCCGAGCAGTTCAAGGACGGCAAGCCCACCGCAGTCGGTGCCGCTTCGGGCATCGTGACCGGCTTGGTCGCGATCACCCCGGCCTGTGCCTTCCTGTCGCCGGTGTGGGCGATGGTCCTCGGCTTGGTGGCCGGTGCGATCTGCTGCTTCGCGATCGACCTGAAGTTCAAGCTCGGCTTCGACGACACCCTGGACGTGGTGGGCATCCACCTCGTTGCCGGGTTCATCGGCTGTATGTGGATCGGCGTCTTCGCCGACGCGACCTTGGCCGGCACCGACTCGATCATCGACGGCGGTGGCTTCGATCTGTTCCTGGCTCAGCTGCTCTCCTCGCTGACCGTGATCGCGTTCTCGTTCGTCGTCACCTTCATCATCGGTACGGCGATCGAAAAGACGATCGGCTTCCGAGTCAAGGAGGAAGACGAGATCGCCGGTATCGACCAGGTCCTCCACGGCGAGGGCTACTCCATGTGATCAGACCCCAGGTCTGAACCTTCGACGAGGCCCGTCCCGCATCCGCGGGGCGGGCCTCGCGGCATGTCGGCTCCACCTTCCGCGCTGTCGTTCCACCTTCCGCGGGGCCACCGCCCCGCGGAAGCCGGCATAGGGCAGCGGTAGGTGATGCCAACCCCGCGCCAGAGGTGGTCAGATCAGAGCGGTCAGATCAGTGCGAGACGTTTGCCCGAGGCTTGGATTCGCTGGCGCAGGGCCTCGACTTCGGTGAGGATGTCGGAGGCCAGCCAGACCGGAGCCTTGCGAGACTTGGGGGCCTGGGTCAGTATGCCGGCCACCACGAGGGCCTCGATCGCTGCCAGCGCATCAGCCTCGTCCGTGCCGACCCTGGAAGCAATGACGGCGGCGTTGACGATCGGCTCCTCGGGCAGCAGGTCCAGGGTGCGGTGCAGAGTCGTGCCAGGGCGCGTCCCGCCGGTGGCCTGCGCCCAGCGCTCACGAATGTCGATCAGGGTGGCGGCCGTCGCTCGGGCCTCGGAGGTGGCCACACTCGTAGCGGTCGACAACATCGCCACCAGGGTGCCGGCATACCCGGCCTTGTAGTCGTTGAGGGCCTCGAAGTAGCGCTCGCGATGGGCGACCAGAGCCGAGGCAATCGGCACCACCAGATGCCGGGTAGCACGCCGCCGTCGAAGCACGGCGTGGATCAACGCCCGCCCGATGCGACCGTTGCCGTCGATGAACGGATGGATCGACTCGAACTGGGCATGCACGATCGCCGCCTGGGGCAAGATCGGCAGGTCGTCCCGGTTGGCGAACGCGAACAGATCCTCCAGGTACGCCGGGACCGTGTCGGGAGGAGGCGGCACATGCATCGCACCGAGTGGGGAGTAGTTGCTGCCGCCGATCCAGTTCTGCACCGTCCTGAATCGGCCTGCCCGGTCGGCTTCGTCGTGGTCGCGGGCCATCAACGCACGATGAGCGTCCAGGATCGCCTCCATCCGGATCTCGCGGTTGACTTTGGCGTCATCGATCAAACGCTCCATGGCCTGGGTCGCGGCAGCCATCGAGATTGCCGAAGCGTTCGCACCGATGCCCAACAGAGCCTTGCCGTAGTCGATCAGGCTTGCCTCGACGTTCTCGATCTTGGAGGAGTCGATCGCCTCAGTGCGCAACTGGAGGTGGTTGAGAGCCTCCAGAGTCCGACCGTGCACGAGGTCCAGACTGGTCAGGTTGCCGAGGGCAGCGGTGGTCATCGCCGCCAACGGCCGGTCCATCCGATAGTCCAGATCGCGGATCATCGGCGGCAACGTCACGGTGATGTGGTCCAAGCGCCGATCGGCCCTCGATCCTCGGGCGACCCGTTGCCGGTAGGCACGGCGTTCGTACCGATGCGGTGTCCAGTCGAGGTCGGCGGCCATTGGGCCATGGTTCCATGCCGATAGGCTTCGGCACGTGGACATGATCGAGGTGATGGTGGGCCGGATCGGCAGGCCGCACGGACTTCGGGGCCATGTCACCGTCGACGTACGCACCGACGAACCCGAACGACGGTTCGCTGTCGGCGAGGTGCTGCGTGCCGAAGCGCCGAAAGGGTCGGCGTTCCCGCACCGTGAACTCACGGTCGAGGCTTCGCGTGTCCACCAGGGCATCTGGCAGATCCTGTTCGCCGAACTCCAGGGGCGCGAAGCCGCCGAGAGCGCCCGAGGCGTCCTTGTCCACGCCGACGTCCGGCCCGATGAGACCCCGGATGATCCCGACGAGTTCTACGACCACCAACTCATCGGGCTCGAGGTCGTCGACCAGGACGGGACGCTCCGCGGCACGGTCACCGGGCTGACCCACGGCGCCCAGGACCTGCTTCACGTCCGCACCCGTGAGGGGTCGGACCGTCTTGTGCCGTTCGTCTCCGCGCTGGTGCCCGACGTCGACCTAGCCAAGGGTCGAATCGAGGTCGCGGACCGTCCGGGCCTGCTGGCGGACCTGCCCGACGAGGGCCACGAGGCCTGACGATGCGTCTGGACTACCTGACCATCTTCCCGGAGTATCTGGCGCCCCTGCGGTTGAGCCTGCCGGGCAAAGCGATCGACGCAGGTCTGGTCGAGATCGGCGTCCACGATCTGCGCAAGTGGGCCCATGACCGACACCACACCGTCGACGATTCCCCGTACGGTGGCGGCGCGGGCATGGTGATGAAGCCGGAGCCGTTCGGTCTTGCCTTCGACGACCTCCAGGTCCAGGCGAGCGACACGATCATCTTCACCAGCCCGAGCGGGCAGCCGTTCACCCAGGCGGTGGCCGCTGAGTTGTCCGGCCACTCACGGCTGATCTTCTGTTGCGGGCGCTACGAAGGAATCGACCAGCGGGTGATCGACCACGCCGGCCAGATTGCCCAGGTCAGGGAGATCTCGCTGGGGGACTATGTGCTCAACGGGGGAGAGGTGGCCGCGCTGGCCATCACCGAGGCCGTGGTCCGGCTCCTGCCTGGCTTCATGGGCAACCCCGCGTCCCTGGTCGAAGAATCCCACGCCGAGGGGTTGCTGGAATACCCGGTGTACACCAAGCCTGCCACCTGGCATGGCCACCGGGTCCCTGAGGTGCTGCTCAGCGGTGACCACGCCAAGATCGAGGCGTGGCGAGGTGAGCAGGCCGTTCGGCGCACCGCCGAGCGCCGCCCTGACTTGGTGCACCCCAGCAATGACGGCGACTGGGAAATCGTGGCGGCTGTACCGGGGGATGCCGGTGAGTTGCTGACTCTCCAGCGAGCCTGTTGGGTCCAGCAGGCACAGTCCGACGTGGGCTCGGACGTCGCCCCATTGAGTGAGAGCCTGAACGATGTGCGCAGGTCGCTGTCGGCGTGGCAGACCTGGGTGGTCCGTTCCCATGGCCGCCTGATCGGGGCGGTGCGCGGACGACTGGACGCTGAGACGTGGGAGATCGGGAGACTCATGGTCGCTCCGGACCTGCAGGGCCGAGGGCTCGGCCGGCGGTTGCTGGAGCACATCCAGGCGGTCGCAGATCCGGCGGCCACCTCCTTCAGGCTTGCCGTCGGAGCAGGTTCGACCGACGACCTGCGGATGTATCGGCGCGCAGGCTTCCGCGTCGGTCGACCCCGTGACGCCATGGTGTGGGTGACCAAGCCTCGCTGATTCGGCTCGGGCGCGGCCGCTGTGGCAGACTTGGCGGGCGCGTCCACTTCAGGTCGAAGGACTGCTTCGGGTCAGACCCGGAGGGTTTGCGTCGGGCTCCTGCCACAGGGGGAACCGTTCGCCGCCGACCGGCACGAGTGTGCAGCACCGACAACAACGAATCTACCGCGGCTGACCTGTGGCAATCGTGAGGAGCAACAATGAGCAACGTCCTTGCCGAGATCGGCAACGCCGCCAAGCGCGACGACCTTCCCGCCTTCCGGGCCGGTGACACCATCAAGGTGCACGTCAAGGTCATCGAGGGCAGCCGGTCCCGCGTCCAGGTGTTCCAAGGTGTCGTCATCTCCGTTTCCGGAGCCGGCATCTCCCGCAGCTTCACCGTCCGCAAGGTGTCGTTCGGCGTCGGAGTCGAGCGCACCTTCCCGCTGCATTCCCCGATCTTCGAGACGATCGAAGTCGTCACCAAGGGAGATGTGCGCCGCGCGAAGCTCTACTACCTGCGCAACCTGACTGGCAAGAAGGCCAAGATCAAGGAGCGCCGCGAGGCCTGAGCCCCGCTGCCCCTCGGCCCGCACAGCATCACCGCGACGCGCGCATCCCGGACCCGGGATGCGCGCGTGGTCTATCTAGACTCATCTTGTGCCAACCGACCAGACTCTCCAGCGCGATCCGGACGGTGTCGACCCGGTCGCGGCCGAGCGCCCCAAACACACCCCGGTCTGGCTCGAATCGGTCGTCCTTCTCGGCTTCGCCCTGGTGCTCGCCATCGTCATCAAAGGCTTGTTCCTGCAGGCGTTCTACATCCCCTCGGAGTCGATGGAGCCGGGTCTGATCAAGAACGACAGGATCCTGGTCGAGAAGCCGTCGTACTGGTTCGGCGGTCCCAGCCGCGGTGACGTGGTCGTGTTCAAAGACCCGGGCGGTTGGCTCAGTGAAGCCGAAAGCGCCGGCCCGTCCGGGGGACTGTCCTCGGTGATGGCCAAGGTCGGCCTCTACCCGGCCGGGGGGCATCTGGTGAAGCGGGTGATTGCGGTGGCCGGGGACACGGTCGAGTGTTGCGACACTCAGGGGCGGATCCTGGTCAACACAGTGCCACTGGATGAGTCTGACTACGCGCGCCCGGGGGCCTCGGCCTGCGGCAATGTCGGTCCAGGGGAGTGCTACGGCCCGATGCCGCAGGTGCGACACTGGACTGCGGGTCCTGTGCCCGACGGGAAACTGTTCGTGATGGGCGACAACCGCAATGAGTCCGCCGACTCCTCGGCCCACCTGTGCCTGCGCCACAACGCCCGCTCATGGTGCACCGAGTCGCCGTGGGTCGACGAGGATCTCGTGGTGGGCAAGGTCGTCGCGCTGGCGTGGCCGGCGAGTCGGCTCGACTGGATCGGGCGACCTGACACCTTCGACTCTGTCCCAGACCCGCAATGAGCCTGACGGCGACGCCCACTTTGCGCCTGGAACGCTCGCTGCTGCGTCAGGGTCGGATCGCGGTTGCCGGTGTCGACGAGGTCGGCCGAGGTGCCCTCTGCGGACCGGTCACCATCGGCGTCGTCGTGGTCACGGCGACGACCCGCACAGCACCGCAGGGGGTGCGTGACTCCAAGTTGCTCACCCCCGCTGCCCGGGATCGGATGGCACCCAGGATCAAGCGATGGGCTACAGCCTGGGGTGTCGGGCACGCGTCGGCCCAGGAGATCGACGAACACGGTCTGATGGCTGCGATGAGGATGGCCGGTCGGCGGGCCCTGACTGGTCTGGCGGTGCCCCCGGACCTGATCATCCTGGACGGCAATCACGACTACCTCACCGCCTCGGCCCAGCCGGCGCTCTTCGGTGAGTTCGCCGCCGGATCGCTGCCCCCGGTGGTCACCCGGATCAAGGCGGACCTGACCTGTGCGTCCGTCGCCGCGGCAAGCGTGTTGGCCAAGACCGCACGGGACGAAATCGTGGTCGGGTTGGCCGGCGATCACCCGGAGTACGGCTGGCGGGAGAACAAGGGGTATGCCGCCGCGGAGCATCTGGATGCACTGCGTCTGTATGGCGCGACCCCCCACCACCGGAGGTCTTGGAAGTTGCCGACCTCTACCACAGCGGCATCCACCGCCAGGAACGACGTCCTCCCAGTAGAGTCTGAGGATCACCACACCGTCTCCCTGGGGGGATCATGAGCGCAGAGGATCTCGAGAAGTACGAGACCGAGATGGAGTTGACCCTCTACCGGGAGTACCGCGACGTCGTCGGCATCTTCAAGTACGTCGTCGAGACCGATCGCCGGTTCTATCTGTGCAACTCGGTCGATGTGAA
>JBPPMQ010000045.1:0-4236 GCA_051306135.1 Nocardioides sp.
GCCGGACAGGTCAGGCTCCGTCGAGGCGCCAGCCCCGCTGGCCGGGCAGGCCACGGGCCTCTCGGGGGCCCCAACTCCCCTTCGGGTAGCGGTGCACCGGCGGCGGGTCAGCCAGCAACGGGTCCACGATCTGCCAGAGCCGGTCCACTTCATCCGAGCGGGTGAACAGGGTCTGGTCGCCCCGCATCACATCGAGCAGGAGCCGTTCGTAGGCCTCCAAAGGCGCGTCCGCCGGGTCGACGCTGCACAGGTCCAGGGTCATCGTGGTGCTCGCAATGTCCATCACCGGGCCGGGACGCTTGGTCATCAGGTCGATCGACATCCGGGCGTCGTCGGTCAGTTCCAGCACCAGTTCGTTGGGCCCGTCGGCGCGGTCGCCGAACATCGTCATCGGCGGGGTCCGGAAGGTGACCGTGATGGTGCGCCGCGACTGCGCCATCGCCTTGCCCGTGCGCAGGTAGAACGGCACCCCCTGCCAACGCTGGGTGTCGATGAACACCTCCAGCGCCACGAACGTCTCCACCTGGGAGCGCGGGTCCACCCCGTCCTCGTCGCGGTAGCCGGCGTACTGGCCGAAGACCACCCGTGACGGGTCGATCGGCTTCATCGCGGAGAAGACCTTCGCCTTCTCGTTGCGCAGCGACTCCGCGTCCAGATGCACCGGCGGTTCAAGGGCCACGAACCCGAGCACCTGGCACAGGTGCGTGTTGACCATGTCCCGGAAACACCCGGTCGACTCATAGAAACTGCCCCGACCCGCCACCGTCAGGTCCTCGGGTACGTCGATCTGGATCGACTCGATGTGGTCGCGGTTCCAGGCCGACTCGAACAGTCCGTTGGCGAACCGGACGGCGAGGATGTTCTGCACCGCCTCCTTGCCCAGGAAGTGGTCGATACGGAACACCTGGTCCTCGGTCGCCACGTCCTTGAGGGTGGCGTCCAACTCCCGTGACGTGGCCAGGTCGGTGCCGAACGGCTTCTCGCACACCAGTCGGGCACCCTCGACCAGGCCCTCGCGACCGAGCATCTCGATCATCGGCCGCATCGCGCCCGGCGGCACCGACAGGTAGAGCAGCCGGCGCACCTCCTGCCCCGAGGCATCGGCCACCTTCTTCTCAGCGGCCCGCACCGCGTCGGCCAGGTCGGCACCGTCGTCGGCGTCGGAGGTTTGGAAGAAGATCCGCTCCAGCAGCGCGTCGCCGGCCTTGGGATCGAAGTCGGCCACGAACTCCGTGAGCCCGTCCCGCACCTGCATGCGGAACTCCTCGTCGGTGCCGGGCGAGTGCCGCCCAGAGCCGATCACCGCGAACTGTGTGGGCAGCCGACCGGCCTTGAGCAGGTGGTAGAGGCTCGGAAACAGTTTGCGGCGGGCCAGATCGCCGGTGGCGCCGAACAGGACCATCACCTGCGGGGCCGGCGAGGAGGTGTCATCAGGCATGGTTCGAGCCTAGGACGACATTCCACATGCTCGCCGCTGCCACCGTGCGACGGCTGAGACGATGCGCGACCGATCCCGGGCACGTCCTAGGCTTGAACCCATGAAGGTGCTGCTGCTGGAAAACATCCACCCCGTCGCCGTGGAGAACCTGGAGCGTGCCGGGTTCGAGGTGGAACTGCACTCCGCATCCATGTCCGAGGCCGAGTTGATCGCCAACGTGCCCGACTTCGACCTGCTCGGCATCCGCTCCAACACCACCATCACCGCGGCGGTGCTCGACGCTGCTCCGAACCTGCTCGGCATCGGTTGCTTCTGCATCGGCACCAACCAGGTCGACCTCGCTGCGGCAGCCGACCGCGGTGTCGCGGTGTTCAACGCCCCCTTCTCCAACACCCGCTCCGTGGTCGAACTGGTCATCGCCGAGATCATCTCGCTGGCCCGACGGCTGACCGAGAAGACCCAGAAGATGCACGACGGCATCTGGGACAAGTCGGCCAAGGGCTCCCACGAGGTGCGCGGCCGCACCCTGGGCATCATCGGCTACGGCAACATCGGCACCCAGTTGTCCAACATCGCCGAGGCGATGGGGATGTATGTCATCTTCTACGACATCGCCGACCGCCTCGCCCACGGCAACGCCCGCCGTATGCCGAGCATGGAAGCCCTGCTCGCCGAGGCTGACGTGGTCAGCCTGCACGTGGACGGCCGCCCCGGCAACGCCGGTATCTTCGGCGAGGAACAGTTCGCCGCGATGAAGCCCCGCTCGCTGTTCATCAACGCCGCCCGCGGCATGGTGGTCGACACCGAGGCGCTGCGCAAGCACATCCTGGCCGGCCACATCGCCGGCGCCGCGATGGATGTCTTCCCGATCGAGCCGAAAGCCCAAGGTGACGAGTTCGAGTCGCCGCTGCGGGGCCTGGACAACGTCATCCTGACCCCCCACGTCGGCGGATCCACGATGGAGGCCCAAGAGGAGATCGGCTACTTCGTCTCCTCCAAGCTGCGTGACTTCTTCCTGGCCGGGTCGACAGCTCTCAACGTGAACCTCCCCCCGGTTCAGCCGCCGCCGCTGACCGAGGGATCGCGGATCGGGTTGCTGCACGTCAACATCCCCGGCGTACTGGCCGAGGTCAACAACCTGCTCGCCACCGAGGGTGTCAACGTGACCGGGCAGTACCTGGCCACCAAGGGTGAGACTGGCTACGTGGTGACCGACTCCCCTGACCCGATCCCCGCCTCAGTGCTGGCTAAGTTACGCGACTCCGAGCACACCATCTGGTTGCGTCACTACAGCGCCTGAGTCCTACCGCGCCTGAGTCCGACAGCGCCTGAGTCCGAGGATCGCCGGCGCCCTCAGCCGTGGCAGGCCCGGCCGAACTGAATGAGCAAGGCGTGTCGGTCGCTGCGGAACGCCGTGCGGGAGACGAGCACGGTTCGCCCCTCCAGTGTTGCCCGCCGAACCTGTTGGAGCACTGGCTGTCCTGGTTCGATCTGCAGCAACTCGGCCTCCTGGACGGTGGCCGACTCGGCGGTGACCCGGTCCTCGGCGTTGTCGGGACGCACCTGTCGACGGGCCAACTCCCCATAGAGTTCCTCCGGCACGGGGTCGTTGACCAGATCCGGAACCAGCGCATCGTCCAGGTAGGTGTCCTCCACGCACAGAGGGCCTTCGTCCACACACCTCAGCCACCTCAGGTGCAGGGCGGATGCACCCTGGGGGATGCCCAGCCCGGCGGCGACCCCGGGGCCAGCGGCATCGACCCGGGCGACCAGCACCTTAGAGGTCAATTCTCGTCCGCGGCGTGCCATCTCCTCGGCCAGGCACAACACCGCAGACCCGGCGAGGCGGGACCCGGTGGTGACAAAGGTTCCCAGGCCGGGCCGCCGTTCGAGGAGGCCATCGGCGACAAGTGCGTCGATGGCTTGCCGCACGGTCATCCTGGCCACCCCGAACTCGGCCACCAATGTGCGTTCCGAAGGTGCCGGCGCGCCTGCGGGAAGCTCGGCAACCACAGCACGCAGATGCTCGCGCACCGCGACGTGCTTGAGGTCATTGCCCTTCACCCGGTCAGGGTAAGGCGATTGAGTGGGCTGGGTGGGGAAATCCCGCCGTTCGCAGAGGTTGGAACAACAAGGACGTTCAGAAGCTGACGGTCGGCGCTTGCTCGGTGCCCGCCGGAGCATCGTAGAACTGACGGGTGGTGACCCCGGCGATGCCGGAGAAGAACATCCACGGGATGGTTCGCACCAGCTTGTTGAGGGTGGCCACCGCGTCGTTGTAGTAGCTGCGGGCGAACGAGATCTGGTTCTCGGTGTCGGCCAACTGCCTTTGCAGTTGGAGAAAATTGGTGTTGGCCTTCAAGTCCGGATAACCCTCGGCGACCGCGTTGAGCTTGACCAGCGACTGCTGCAGGGCGGCGTCGGCGGCTGCCTTGGCCGGCACGTCCTTACCAGCCGCGGCCGCTGAGACGCCCGCGCGTGCCCTGGTGACCTCCTCGAAAACCCCTTTCTCATGGGCGGCATACCCCTTGACGGTCTCGACCAGGTTGGGGATCAGGTCTGCCCGCCGGGTCAGTTGTACGTCGATGCCGCCGATCGCCTCCTCGGCGCCGATGTCGGCGGTGCGCAACTTGTTGAAGCCAACAACAACGAAACCGATCAATGCCACGGCGACGACGCCGACGATGATCCAGGTCATGGGGTGTCCTGCTTTCCAGGTGAGAACTGTTGGGTGGAATCCTGCCGCAAAACCGTGGTGCGCACCACGAGAGCGGTGCACGCCGATCTCACCACGACCC
>JBPPMQ010000103.1:0-2232 GCA_051306135.1 Nocardioides sp.
GACTGAGAAAAAGAGCAACCCCCGGCTGCCGTAGCTACACCGGGGGCCAACCTGACTCACGAACCCGAAGGCAAGAAGTCGAAGCCTTTGCTGACTCAAGAATAGACCACGTCTCAAGCGCTGTCCATTGGACGACGGCTGCTGCAACCCTACGCGGGTCCTTGGCACCAGGGACAGTCTCACATCACCACCCCACCCCCTCGTGGCTCCGGGCGGTGGGTGATCGCGGCCTCGAAGTCGAGGCGGTTCTGCGCCGCGTACTGCGGTGAGTTGTGCTCGACCCGGACCGGGCGCAACTCGTGACCGGCGATGTTCAGCAGGTCGGTCTGAACAGGGCCGGTGACGGTGAGCCACTTGGGCCGCAGCACCTTGACCAGCCCGTCGGCCGCCTCGGTGGAAGCGGTACTCAGCCGGGCAGCCTGTTCACCCAGTGTCTCGGTGTGAACCGCGGAGTCCTGCGTGTCTTTGAGGGTGACGTCGCCGGCAAGGTCGACGCCGGAGAGACTGTTTACTACGCGGTCGCTCTGGGCTACTTCGGCCGGGTGATACCCGAATCGGTGTCGGCGTTCTACGCAGGCAGCCGCGGTTCGGCCAACGCCAAGACGTTCAGTAACGTCTGCTAAGGAGGGAAGTGGACATTCAACCGGACAACCTGGTGCGCTTCGGCAGCAGTTACACGAAATCTGAGCAGCCCGTCACTTTGGCGGCGGTGCCGGGGCCGCCCATCGCCCTGCGGTGGGGGACCCTGGCTCTGGCCGATCCGTGGTTCCCGGAGATGCTGCCGGAGAACCAGGTGATCGGGCTCGGCCAGGGCGAAAAGCGCACGCTGCTCAGCACGATCGACGTCCAGCGCGGGGAGAGGGTTCAGACCATCGCCTGCGCCGTGGCGATCGGTCAAGTCGACGATGTGGCTACTTGGCAGCCGCTGGTGCTCGACGAGGCGCATTTCCACCTCGACAGCGACTCGGCTCTGGGTGCGTTCTACGACATCACCGACGGGCCGGCGCTTCGTCCGCTCTTCGAGAACGACCAGCACATGCAGCAGGTCTACAACCAGGCGCTCGAGGAGCGGATCGTCACGATGGAGGTCGATGGCCGGGTTGCGGCGGTGGTGTTCCTGTGCCCGGATGGGTCGGGCCTCTACCCGGCATACGCAGGCGTCGATGAGGAGATGCAAGCGGTCGCGGTGCTCGTCGACCTCAAACTGCTGGACGACGCCGAACCCGTCAGCGAGCGGGCTCCTCAGTGATCACCGACAGCAGCCGCGGCAGCGTGTCGGTGACGCCGAGGAGTTCCGACCGGGCCACCTTCGAAGACGACTACGTTGGTATGAACGCTGGTTTGCGGAGGAGCCCGCGAGCACGATGGCTGCGGCTCCAATACTTCCGGCTGCGCTTGAGGTAGGAGTCGGAGCCGAGGCCCCGGCTGTAACCCGAGGCAATCCCGTGACTCCGCGGTGACCGTCCGCCCGGCCGTTGTCAGGCGCTGGGCTCCGGCGGCGACCCGCAAGCAGCAGGAGCAGCGCGCCGCGAGCCGCTGACCCCGCCCCGTCACTGGCCGGGTACGGCGCCCGACATCCGCCTCGCCTACTGGTGGTGGCCCTGGTGCTGGCCTTCGCCCCGAGGTCGCCGGTGAAGAAGCGTGACAGCGACTCACACTGGCTGGCTCCAAGTTCCCGAACAGGGACACCGCTCGACCAGACACCGGGCCCGCGGACGACCACTCAGATGCCAGGGATCACCACGTGTCCCAGACACCGGGCCCGGCCGCCCACGGCCCCACTGCCAGGCTAAATGTCGGCGCCTGCGGTTACGGTAAGCCCGATATGAGTGAAACCTATTGCCACCTCTGTGACGCCGACCCTTGCTACTGCGGGCAGCACGGTCAGGTCGCGTACGTCCAGCACAAGACATTCGAGCGTGGCGCTCCCAAGGGTCTAGACGCCGCTGTGCGGGAGTTCGTGCTGTCCTCGCACGAGGCGGGAGTCCGCGAGAACTTGACTGGATGGCTGAACCGAATCGTCGAGCAATTCGGCGAGGAAGACGCGCCCCGTCCGGTCTGGAACCGGGTCAGTAATGACCTTCAGAGGGAGTGGCTGCTGATCAGTCACCCGGCGCACGACGGCCCGATGATGCCTCCTTCCAGCTACCCCGAGGTGCGGCGCCTCTCACTCCCAGATGCCATCGCTGAGGTTGAGCGACTGATCGACAGCGGTGGGTGGGCGGTAGGAGA
>JBPPMQ010000113.1:0-45045 GCA_051306135.1 Nocardioides sp.
GACGACGCTCCCGGCGGCAAGGAACTCCCCCGGCTCGCGCAGCCGCACCAGCAAGATATCGCCGTCATCAAGCGTCGGGCGCTTGCTGACCCCACGCACCCGGACCAGACGCGCCCGCGCCCAACCTACCCGTCCAGGGCGTGAGCCCCCAGGCTGCCATCGACCCTGCACGACGGGTAGTGTCGCAGGTGTCCAAGTTCGCCCGCCCTTGACGAAGGAGAGATCACAATGCGGTTCTTCGCCATCACCGATGTCTCGGCCCACTGCGACCTGCCGTGCGGCGTGTACGACCCTGCGCAGGCCCGGATCGAGGCCGAGTCAGTGAAGGGGATCTGTCAGAAGTACGCCGATTCCAGCGACGAGGTGTTCCGCACCCGGGCCATCATGATCAAGGAACAGCGTTCCGAGCTGGTGAAGCACCATCTGTGGGTGCTGTGGACCGACTACTTCAAGCCCCCACACTTCGAGACCTACCCGCAGTTGCACGGTCTGTTCAACGAGGCCACCAAGTTGGCCGGTGCCAGCGGAACCAAGGGCAGTTGGGACGTGGCGGTTGCCGACGACCTGCTCGCCAAGATCGACGAGATCGCCGAGATCTTCTGGGAGACCAAGAAGTAGTAGGTCCGCCGGGGACGGCCCCAATGGGCCGTCCCGGCACCCACCCGGGTCGGTCGCGGTGATTTCCGGGGCTCTCGGGTCTGCACGAGCAGCGACCGCCCGACTGCTGTCGGAGTCGCTCGGGGGTCTCGACACCGACTCGATCCGAGAAGCGCTGATCCTCACCAATCTGGTATTGGCGGAGCACGTGGCCCGGGCCCATGCGTGCGCACCGGAATCGATCGACGACCTCATTCAGGTCGGATCCTTGGGCCTGGTCAAGGCCGTCGACGCTTTCGACCCGAGCCGAGCCAATTCTTTCTCCTGCTTCGCCACCTCGAAGATCGAGGGTGAGGTTCGTCGGCATCTGCGCGACCACGTCGGGCCGATCAGAAAGCCACGACAGATCGTGGCTGTTCGGACCCGCCTGGAACAGGCCCGCGAGGAACTGCGAGGCCGACTCGGCCGGATGCCAGGCGCTGCGGAAGTGGCCGCCGAACTCAAGGTCGGCCTGAGTGTGGTCGTCGACGCCGAATTGGGACCTGCAACGTTCACCGACGTGCCGGTCGACTTCGACGGTGTCGCTCAGACCGATGTCGATGCCGAAGCGATCGCCGTGGCCAAGGACCTGGTTCGCATCCTGCTCGGTCGCCTCGATCCGGTCGAACGTGAGATCGTCCGGCTCCATCACCTGGAGGGAATCCCTCAGACGCAGGTCGCAACCGAGATGAACCTCACTCAATCAACGGTGTCGCGGCTCCTAGCCCGCGCGATGATCCGGATGCGCAACGAACTCGACGCGACGACCCGGGCCTAGCGACCGCTGAAACCCAAGACGACCCCCGGGCGGCTCACTCGACTTCCAGCGCCGCCAACGACGCCGGGTGGAAGATTCCCACGAGGCAGGCGACCGCAGGCACCGCAATGGCCAGGGCTACGGCCGGCCACCCGGCAAAACTCGACGCGACGCCGAGAAAGATCAACTGGGCCAGCACCAGCGGTGACCGCGCCGGCGAACGCAACCCCATCAGCCCCCATGCGCAGCCGACCAGAGCCGCAGCGACGAGCAGGAAGAACGCCGTAGTCGTCAGGCCCAGAGCAAGCCGGTCACTGGAAATGTTGATCAACTCCAGCACCGCAAGCACCACCAGCACCCCGGCCTGGAGGACCGCGATGCTCGCCGAGACCACGAGCGGCTTGGGGACTCTCACAACCCCCGAGCCTAGCCGGGCATCCTCCGTCCTCCCCTGGCGGGGCGAGGCTGCTGCACCCTCGATTGGTTGGGGTCTCGATTGGTTGGGGTGACGAAGCACACCCCGTAAGATGGCAAAACAGGTGTGGCGGGGGTTGTCTGGGCGTGCTTTCCTTGTCACTGTGGTAGTTGCGCTAGTGAACGCTTTCACACTCCTGCGTTTTTGATGCGCCCGCAGATCCACCCACGATCTGCGCCGACGACTTTTGGAAAGAGGGAATCCCCAACAATGGATTGGCGCGATCGTTCCGCGTGCCTCGACGAAGATCCCGAGCTCTTCTTCCCGATCGGCAACACAGGTCCGGCCATCCTCCAGATAGAGGAGGCCAAGGCTGTTTGTCGACGCTGCGACGTGCGTGAGCAATGTCTGCAGTGGGCTCTCGAGGCTGGGCAGGATCACGGCGTCTGGGGTGGTCTCAGCGAGGACGAGAGGCGAGCGCTCAAGCGCCGCAACGCCCGGTCGCGCGTCCGCGCCGGAGTCTGACGGTCGCGGTCCGAGGGTCGCGCTCACTGAGCCGCTGGAATCTCACTGAGCCGCTGGAATGCTCAGCGTCGCCCGTGCCCCGGACCCGATTCCCGTTGGGCGGGGACCGAGTTCGATCGTCCCCGACAATTCGGATTCGACCAGCGTGCGGACGATCGATAGCCCCAGGTTGGTCGAGGTCTCCAGGTCGAAATCCGTCGGCAGGCCGACGCCGTCGTCGTCGATGGTCACCAGCAACATGCCCCCACCACGCGTGACCGCCACCTCGATGGCACCCTGACCACCGTCGGGGTAGCCGTGCTCGGCGGCATTCTGGAGCAGTTCGGTGAGCACCATCGCCAACGGCGTCGCCACCTCCGAGGGCAGGTCGCCGAAGGACCCGAGTCGCCGCACCGCCATCGTCGTACCGACCGAACCCACGTCCGAGACCATCGATGACAGTCGGTCGGCAATGTCGTCGAAAGGTACCGCGTCCTCGATCGAGAGCGACAACGTTTCGTGCACGATTGCAATCGAACCCACCCGTCGCACGGCTTCCTGCAGCGCCGCCTTGGCCAGTTCGGAGTCGATTCGGCGAGCCTGCAGGCGCAGCAGCGCCGCGACCGTCTGAAGATTGTTCTTCACCCGATGGTGGATCTCGCGGATGGTGGCGTCCTTGGTCACCAGCTCGCGCTCGCGGCGACGAAGGTCGCTCACATCGCGCAGCAGAATGATCGCCCCTACCCGATTCCCGGCCGGGCGCAGCGGGATCGAGCGGGCGATCAACCAGGCCGCACCATCGCCGATCTCGGTGTCGGCGTGCGCGCGGCCACCCAGGGTGGCCGACAAGGTCTCCTCGTCGGGGCGTTTGCGCGAAGGGATGAGCTCACGGGTGATGTCCGGAAGCGACTGACCCGACAGGTCGCCTCCGAAGCCCAGTCGCCGGTAGGCGGACTGAGCGTTGGGGCTGGCGTAGACGACCACACCGTCGGCGTCGACCCGCACGAACCCGTCTCCGACCCGTGGCGAGTCGGCGTGGTCGCTGCGCTGACCCGGACTCGGGAAGTGACCGCTGGCGATCATGCGAGTCAGATCCGCGGCCGCCTGCAGGTAGGTGAGTTCTAGCAGCGACGGGGTGCGCACACCGAGCAGATTCGTGTTGCGCCCGACCAGTGCGATCACCCGGCCCGAGTGCACCACCGGGATGACCTCCTCGCGCACCGGCACGTCGTCACGCCACTCCGGGTCGCCTTCGCGCACCAACCTCTCCTCGTCGAACGCCCGGTCCAGCAATGGTCGCCGCCCCTGCGGCACGAAGGTTCCCACCACGTCATCGACCAGCGACGTGGGTGCCGTGGTCGGTCGCATCTGACCGGCCGCCCAGAACCCATTGCGCTCCCGGTCCGGTAACCACATCACCAGGTCGGCGAACGACAGGTCCGCAAGAATCTGCCAGTCCGCCTGGAGCAACTGCAGCCACGCCACGTCGTCGACCTCGAGGTCAGTGTGGGCCCGGGAGATCTCCGGCAGCGACAGCATGGGCTAAGGCTACTGATGCCCGTGGCCGGCGTCGGACACCGGTTTGGCACAATGTCCGCGTGGTGAGTCGAGTCGGTGCGGGCGTCCAGGAGTTGGACCCTCATCGACCGTTGGGCGAGGTGACCGCCGATCTGACCCGGATGCTGGGCGATACCGATCCCGAGGTGCGCCTGAGCACCGGGCTGGCGACGCTGCAACATTGGCTGCGCCAAGGAGTCTATGACGACCTGCTCGGTGGCCTCGGGGACGGAATGGCCTCAGGGCTTCGGCACGGCCTGGGCGAAGCCGGCACCGCCACGGTGCTCCGCCGGGCGGCATCGGCCCTGGTCCTGGCCGACGCCATCGACCGCGACAACGCCAAGCCGCTGATCGGCGGCCCGAAGGCGTTGGACTGGGGTGACCGGTTGGCGACCTGGTTGTTGCGTGAGCGCGACCTGCGCGCCGAGGTCCCGGGCGCCGGGCGGGCCGACGCGATCGCCTGCGGAGCGCGGGCACTGGCATCGCTGGCCAACTCGCCCCACCTGCAGCGCAACGAACTGGCGGTGGTCCTCGATGTCTTGGCCGACCGGGCACTGGCCGAGGTCGACCTGCTGCTGTCGACGGTGGCGATCGACGAGCTCGCCTCAGCCTGCCTGGCGGTCCTGGGGCGTGGCCAGACCGACGCGGAAGCTCTCCATGCATGGTTGGCTCGGGTCACCGGGGTAGCGAGCAACGCGACGGGGCCGACCTCGGTCAACGCCGAAGCCTTCGTGCGTGCACTCTTCGTGCGCGCCTCGGTCGGAAAGCGAGCCGGCGAGCACCGCGCCGACATGCTTCTGACCCTCGTGGACTCGATCCGGTCGACCGCCCGCGACCATGGGTGACTAGGCTCACAACGGTGAGCACACAAACAGGCCATGCGGGTCAGATCGCCGTCGGCGTAGCCCAGGCGCATGGAGTCGAGACGCTTTTCACCCTGTCGGGGGCGCACGTTTTCCCGATGTACGACGGGGCGGTGACGGCCGATCCGCCGATGCGCATCCTCGACGTTCGGCACGAGCAGACGGCCGCGTTCGCAGCCGAGGCCACCGGGAAACTGACCCGGGTGCCCGGCCTCGCCGTGCTGACCGCCGGACCGGGGGTGACCAACGGAATCAGCGCGATCGCACAGGCGCAGTTCGCTGGCTCACCGATGGTGGTCCTCGGAGGTCGCGCCCCACAGAACCGCTGGGGCACCGGCTCACTGCAGGAGTTGGACCAACCACCGATCGTGTCATCGATCTCGAAGATGGCCGGCACCATCGCCACCGCAGACCAGATCGCCGGCGGCATGGACGACGCGTTTCACACGGCCGGCAGTTCGCACCGGGGCCCGGTGTTTGTCGACGTACCGATGGACGAGTTCTTCAACCAGACGACCGGGAACGGGATAGCGACACCGGCCACGCCGATCGAACCCGACGCCGGCGATCTGGCCGCGGTGGTCACGGTGCTCGGTCAGGCACAGCGTCCGGTGTTCATCCTGGGCACCGATGTGTGGGCCGACTTCGCCGAGGTCGCCGCTCTCGAGGTCGTCGAAGCACTCGGGGTTCCCGTCATCACCAACGGGATGGGACGCGGCGTCGTCCCCGGCGGACACCGGTTGCTGGTCACCAAAGCACGGCGCCAGGCGCTGAGCGAAGCCGACCTCGTCGTAGTGGTGGGCACCGCGTTGGACTTCCGGCTCGGTTACGGACTCTTCGGCGACGCCGCGGTCGTGCATATCGCCGACTCCCCAGCCCAGGTCTCCACCCACGCGACCTTGGCGGCCTCCGCCAGCGGTGACTTGTCCACCTGCCTGCGGGCGCTGGGCACCGCCGTCCCGCAACCGTCGTGGACCGGCTGGGCCGACTCGCTGGCCAGTACCCACGCGGCGGCCTCCGCCCGCGACGCCGAGCTACTCACCGCCTCCAGCGATCCGATCCACCCGGCCCGGATCTACGGCGAACTGCTTCCCCGGCTGGCGCAGGATGCTGTCGTCATCGGCGACGGCGGCGACTTCGTGTCGTTCGCCGGGAAGTTCGTTGAGCCGAAGCAACCCGGTGGCTGGCTGGACCCTGGCCCGTACGGATGCCTCGGCGCCGGCCTCGGCGCCGCGATCGCGGCCCGCATCGCCCGACCCTCCGCCCAGGTGGTGGTGCTGTTCGGCGATGGCGCCGCGGGCTTCTCGCTGATGGACGTCGACACTCTGGTGCGTCACAACCTCCCCGTGGTGATGGTGATGGGCAACAACGCGGCCTGGGGCCTGGAGAAGGGGCCCATGCAGATGCTCTACGGCTACGACGTGGCGGCCGACCTAGCGCCCACCGCCCGTTACGACGAGGTGGTCAAGGCACTGGGCGGTGCCGGAGAGACGGTCACCGATCCCCGTCAGATCGGCGCCGCGCTGGACCGGGCGTTCGCCTCCGGCGTGCCGTATCTAGTCAATGTGCTCACCGACGTCAACGCCGCCTACCCACGCGCTACATTCGGAATCTAGGAACCCTGCGTCGGTCCGGTCAACGCACCCGGGACATGAACCGCTCGACGTCGACGATGACCCGAGTCACCTCCCCGGCCGCCAGCGTGGTCGAGCCGCTGCGCGCCACCACGCTGAAGCGTCGCAGTGAACCGTCGGCGTACACCTCAGTGGCGGTAGCCGAGACCTGCGTGCCCACAGCACAGGGGGCGAGGTGTTCCAGCGACACCCGGGTTCCGACAGATGTGCTCCCCACAGCCAGTTCCGGGTCCAGGGCCGCGCAACTGGCCGCTTCCACCCATGCCAACACTCGCGGGGTGGCCAGCACCGGCAGACTGCCTGAGCCGAGGGCCTCGGCAGTGTCGGACTCGGAGACGGTGAAGGTCACGGTGGCTTCCATGGTTCAACCCTAGGCCGCATCGGGTCAGCGAAGGTGGACACCGATTCGCAACCACCGATCTGATTTGAGACACTTGTCCTCGGCTCGCCCTCGGGTGGCGAACCGCACGGACATCACGAGGAGGAACTATGGGCAAGACCGGCCGCAAGCGCCGTGCGCGCAAGAAGAAGGGCGCCAACCACGGCAAGCGCCCCAACGCCTGAACAATCAACCCCCGGCCTGAGCCGGGGGTTCGTTGTTGGTGGAGGCTCGTCAGCTCCGCGACGCACCGGCCCGGAGTCCTCAGACGCGGTCGGTGTTGATCTGGACCCGAACCTCTGTCAATGCGACCATCACCTTGGCCCGCAGCGCGCTCGGCGCCGTCTCGGTGCAGGACCTCGCCACCAGAGCCTTGACGGTCCGCTGAAGGTCATACTTCACCAGACACGGGGTGCAGGTCTCAATGTGCCCGATCACTGAGGCACGGTCGTCATCGGACAGTTCGTTGTCGATCAGATAGACGATGCTCTCGAGGAAGTCGACGCATTCGGCGGCATCCTCGGGATCGTGGCTGTGGCTCATCGGTCATCCTCCCGCGACGGCACCAGGTCGTTGGTGCGCACGTAGTCCGAGAGCAGATCCCGCAACTGCCGACGACCCCGGTGCAGCCGGGACATCACGGTCCCGATCGGGGTCTCCATGATCTCGGCGATCTCCTTGTAGGCGAAGCCTTCGACGTCAGCCAGATAGACCGCCAACCGGAACTCTTCGGGCAGTCGCTGGAGCGCGTCCTTCACTTCGGAGTCCGGAAGATGCTCCAAAGCCTCCATCTCGGCGGACTTCAGGCCCGACGAACTGTGCGACTCCGATCGCGCCAACTGCCAGTCCTCGACTTCGGCGTCCATCGACTGCTGAGGCTCGCGCTGCTTCTTGCGGTAGGTGTTGATGAACGTGTTGGTCAGAATGCGGTAGAGCCAGGCCTTGAGGTTGGTGCCCTCTCGGAACTGGTGGAAGGACGCGAACGCCTTGGCGAACGTCTCCTGCACCAAATCCTCGGCGTCGTTCGGGTTGCGCGTCATCCGCATCGCCGCCGAATACAACTGGTCCAGGAACGGGAGAGCGTCGCGCTCGAACCGCTCACCCTGCTGCTCGGGAGTTTCTGCGACGGCTTCGCTGACGGTGGTGGGATCAAGGATCTCTGACATCGCAGCCCACACTACGCGCTCGCTGCTGGTCAGCGGCACTTCCGGAGTCTTGGTCAACGCGATCACACTCGTCTAACGCCACCCCAGGCATCGTCATTCCCCGACCCCGCGACTGCCCAGAACCTCGGCCACGATCCACTCCAGGACGGCCTCGGTGATCAAGGTGTCGACCTCGGCCTGACTGATCGGCGCCGACTTCGGCACCCGCAACGAGTGGTCGGCTGCCGGGACGACGGTGATGTCACGGTCGGGCCGGTCCCCAGGAAACTCCTCGGGGCGACCGAACGGGTCGCGCTCGCCCTGGATGATGACCGTGGTCATCGTCGGTTTCAGCAGTTCGGCCAGGCGGGACTCCTCGGGCTTGCCGACTGGGTGCAGCGGGAACGACAACAACAGGCACCCGGAGGCGCCGAGTTGGTTCGCGGTGCGGGCCGCGGAGCGCGCGCCAGCAGACCGTCCGCCGATGATCAGCGGCGTGCGCACTCGCATCCAGCTCGCGGCCGCCACGAGCGCTGCGTCCAGACTCGGGCCGGCAGCGGCGACCTTCTTGCCGGCCACGACCCACGGTTGCTCGAACAGTGCCACGGTGATCCCGTGCCGCGGCAGGTTCTCGGCGAGAACCATCAAGTCCGGGGAGTCGACGCCGCGCCCAGCACCGTGGCCCAGCAGCAGGGTACCGATCGGAGAACGGGCCCGGCGGGTGTGCAGCCGACCGATCCCGGAAGGCGTCTCAACCTCGCGTACGACGGGAGCGGTCATCGCGACGCCTCCAGCGGCCGGATCAAGTCCTGGCCGTTGTTGCGCACGTTGGAGACCAGAGTGGAGACCGGGTAGGCCTCCAGTCGGCCGGGGGCGGCGGGGGTGAGCAAGTCGGTACTGCCCGGTGCGGCCGGGTCCAGCCATGCGTCCCACCTCGACCGGTCGACCATGAGTGGCATCCGATCGTGGATCTGACCCACGGAGTCCTCGGCGTCGGTGGTGATCACAGTGCAGGTCCACCGCCACACACCGCTGTCAGGGTCCTTCCACAACTCGTAGAGGCCCGCCATGGCCATCACCGAGGAGTCGCGGGGGCGGATGAAGAACGGCTGCTTGACCGGATTGCCTCGCGGTCCGGTCTGGCCGGTGGGGTACCACTCGAAGTAGCCGTCAGCCGGGAGAAGACACCGGCGCGCAGCGAACGCGCGCCGGAATGCCGGCTTCTGAGCCAACGTCTCCATCCGGGCGTTGATCATGCGGCCTGCGATCTTGGGGTCCTTGGCCCAACTCGGCACCAGACCCCAGGTCAGAATGCGGAGCTGGCGGGACACCTCCGCGTCGGGGGCGGCTCGCTCCAGCACGGCGTAGACCGGCTTGGTCGGTGCGACGTTGAAGTCGGGTCCGATCGGTTGGTCGACCTTCGACAGGGTGACACCGAACTCGTCGATGAGTTCGTCTGGTTGCCGCGAGGACGCGTACCGACCGCACATGCGCGCAGCCTACCGCCGCGGACCGACCCAGCGACCCCGAACTCGGCGCGGTCGTTGGGACTCGGCGCGGTCGGTCAGGCTCAGTGGCCCCTGGCGAGTTCGTCGAGGAGCAGTCCCGCCGACATGTCGGAATGGGGCAGGCCCTCGATCCAGACCCGATGAGCCGTCGGTTCCACCATCCGACGCAGCAGCGACACCCGTGAGGCAAGCGAGGCGTTGCGGTCGGTGACTACGACCAGCCGGGACGCCCCGGCCTGACCGATCGCTTCGTTTCCCCGGAATACCGCCCGCGCGGACTCCCCCAGCAGCGCCATGGTGCGGGCCCCCGAGACCCGGTCGGCGGGTTGGGGAGCCTCGACCACCACCATGGCATGCTCGCGTGGCGGGAAGCCGTCGCGGTACAGATCGGTGAGGCAGTGTCGCAGATGTCCCAAGGTGGACAGTCCCGTCATCGGGTCCGCGCACGACATCGAGTGCACGAACCCCAAGGTGGTGTCCGACCAAGCCAACGAGAGCGCGTGCATCTCTTGATAGGAGGGGTCGCGCCGTCGAACCAGTTGGGTGGTCGCCCGGAGCCGGTCCAGGCTCTCGGCTAGCGGAACTCCCATTTCCGCTAGCACACGACCGACCACCCAACAGGCCTCAACGACGGTCCCCGAACCTTCGGCCAAAGCCTCAGCAGTGGCCTCTAGGTCCGATGGGACCTGAGCACGGAGGGCCTTCGACAGCGTCGGAGTGGTCTGCGCGGGTTGGCCAGAAGCGGTGCGAAAGATGCCCATTCTCTGCCTCCCCCAGTGCCATTTCCGAAACGGTCGACGATGCTCGTCGTACCGGTGAGACGAGGCTCCGAACCGGACATGACGTGGAACTGCCGAAATTTCTTCAGCCACTGGTCGATTTCAAGCAACACGGGTTGATTCGAGGCAACACGGGCTCATTTGAGGCGACTTTGAGACGACACGGGCCTTTCGCAAAGATTTCATCGTCACGACCCAGGGGTATGTGCGTCAATAGGGTGTGAGCACCACGATCCTGCACCTGGAGGGGGCCAGCGACGCCGAGCTGATCTCCGCCGTGCGAGACGGTGACACGGCCGCCTACGGTCAGCTGTTCGAACGGCACGTGGACGCGGCCCGCAGGCTCGCCCGGCAACTGGTGTCTGCCGCCGATGTCGATGACGTCGTGTCGGAGGCGTTCGCCAAGGTGCTCGTGGTCCTGCGACGTGGCGGGGGCCCGGACCTTGCCTTCCGGGCCTACCTGCTCACCTCGGTACGCCGGCTTCAGGTCGATCGGATTCGTTCTGGTGCACGACTGCAGCCCACCGACGACCTGGACACCTTGGACTCCGGGCAACCGTTCGAGGACACCGCCGTGGCGGGCTTCGAGAACGCGGCCGCCGCACGCGCCTTCGCCAGCCTTCCCGAGCGTTGGCAGCAAGTCCTGTGGCACACCGAGGTCGAGGGCCAAAAGCCCGCGGACGTCGCCCTGCTGTTGGGGATGTCGCCGAACTCGGTCTCGGCCCTGGCCTACCGAGCCCGCGAGGGTCTACGCCAGGCGTTCATCTCGATGCACGCCCAGGACGCGGTGGAGGATGTCTGCGCCACCACTCGGGCGGGGCTCGGCTCCTACATTCGCAACGGCTCTTCCCGGCGTGAGGCCGCCAAGATCGAGGAGCACTTGGGGGGCTGCATGGCCTGCTCAGCGATCTATCTGGAGCTCACCGAGGTCAACGACAATCTGGGCGCACTGCTGGGGCCCCTCGTGCTCGGCGCCGCAGCGGCCGGCTATCTCGGCGGAGCCCACGCCGGACTGCTGGCGGGGGCGGGGGCCTGGTTGGGGAACCTCAGGAACTGGGTCATCGCCGACCCGATCGGCAAGGGCGTCGCCGGCGTTGCAGTGACCTCCACCGTGGCCGTGGCCGGTGTCGTCGGATTCGCTGCCGTCTCTGACGACGAGCCAGGACCTCCGCGTGCGGCTTCGCCAGCGGCCACCGCGCCAGCACAGCCGGGACCAACTCAAGGCTCCAGCCCCGACGAATCCGATCCCGCCATCCCAGAGCCGACCGGTGCCGGACCGACCGGTGCCGGACCGACCGGTGCTGGACCGACCGGTGCTGGATCGAACCCGGTCACGGTCGTGGACACCGCTGCTTCGTCGGTGGCCACCGCAGTGCCGACGACGCCGGCCGACCCGAACCCGACCACCCCCAGCTCCGATCCCGGCACTCCAGGCAACTCGGTGCCCGTGATCGGCTTCTCCGAGACCACCATCGACGGCTCGGCCTCCGAACCGGTAACCATCGACGTCACCGCCGGAGCGAGCGACGCCGACGGAGACACCGTGTCGGTGAAGGCGGCCAGGGTGCTGCCGATCGCCCACGGAACCGTTCGGGTCGATACCTCCAGCGCGCGGACGATGCCGGGCGCTCCCCCCCGCGTGACGACCGCCTCCACGATCACCTACACCGCTCAGCCCGGATGGCGTGGCACCGACGCCGTCGAATACGTGCTCACCGACGGCCACGGCGGCGAGGTCACCGGGCAGTTCAAGATCCGCACACCCAACGCCGACCCGACCGCCGGTGACGACACGGTTGCGGTGCACTCCTGCTGGATCGGTCCGTGCACGCCGACGGTGGTCGACGTGCTGGCCAACGACAGCGACCTCAACGGCGACTCGGTGATGATCGTCCAGGCCGGTCCGGCCGGTGGAGACGCTGGGGGTTCGGTGGCTGTGGACGGCGGCCAGGTCGTCTACACTCCGGCCCCGCGCGCACCGGACAGCGGTGGGGACCTGGAGGACCGGTTCGGGTATCGCATCAGCGACGGACACGCAGGCACGGCCAGCGCCACCGTGACGGTGCGGGTGGGGCAACTTCCGAACCGGTCCCCGGTCGCCCAGCCTGTCTCGGTCAGCACCCACTGGTCTACGCCGACCACCGTCGCCCCGGATGCCTCAGATCCCGACGGAGACCCTCTCATGCTGGCCGCCACCGACGGGAAGCATGGCAGCGTAGCGATCCGCGGGACCGACATGGTGTTCACCCCCACTGGCGCCTGGTCGGGGACCGACACCTTCACCTACACCGTCAGTGACGGGACCCAATCGGTGACCGCGACCGCGACCGTCCACCTCACCAACACCGCGCCGCAGGAGGTCACCGACACCTCCACCATCACCGACACCGAGAGCTACCAGGTGGACCTGCCCACCGTCGACAGCGACGGCGACCCGCTCCGGCTCGTCTCGACGACGGGAGCGGTGGTCTCCGGCAATCACCTGACCTGGACGCCCCCGTATGGCGTCGACAGCGCGCAGACCATCACCTGGACGCTGTCTGACGGAGTGGCCGAATCCACCTCCAGGGTGCAGGTGACGGCCCTGATGCCGCGCTCCTCGCTGACCCTGAGTCGCCATCACATTGACGTCTTCGGGGCCTACCAGGCGAACCGGCTGTCGGTCGCGGGCATACCGTCTGGCCGTTCGGTTCGCGTGTCCCTTGACATCGTCGGGGCCAGAAACTGGGCCAACTATTTCTGGACCGAACCCGATGTGATCAGTTGCCCGTCTCGGCCCGCCATCGGGCCCGACCAGGAGGTGCACGTCACCTGTGTGCTGACCGGAAACGGTGACTTCATGCACATCGATTTCGTTGCGCACCCCCCCTGGAGCATGGATGTGCGCCTTGAGGCGATCGACTTCGCGGCCCCGGACGCGACCCTGCACGTGGGAAGTTGAGCCACTAGGCTTGGCCGGGTGAGCGCATCTGACCTCTGGCTCGCCCCCAGAGCGACCGAACCGGTGGACCTGGTGGTGTCCCTGCCCGGATCCAAGTCGCTCACCAACCGCGCCCTGATCCTCGCCGCCCTGTCCGACGGACCGAGCGTGGTCCGCCGAGCTCTCCGCTCGCGGGACACCACCCTGATGGCCGACGCTCTGGTTGCGCTGGGAACCCGGGTCGACACCTCGGGTGAGGATTGGCTCATCACTCCCTCGGCATGGACCTGCGATGCTCGCATCGACGTCGGGCTGGCCGGCACCGTGATGCGTTTCGTTCCTCCGGTCGCCGTGCTCTCCCGCGGCACGATCGCCTTCGACGGCGACGCCCACATGCGCAACCGCCCGGTCGGGGAGATCCTCGCCGCCCTACGCGGCCTCGGCGCCACCATCGACGCCGACAGCCTGCCCTTCACCGTCACCGGTCGAGGGTCGATGCCCGGAGGCACGGTAGTCACCGACGCGAGTGCGTCCAGTCAGTTCATCAGTGCCCTGTTGTTGGCCGGCGCCCGCTACGACCGAGGCGTCGACGTGCTCCACGACGGGAAGCCGGTGCCAAGCCTGCCCCACATCGAGATGACCATCCAGATGCTGGGTGAGCATGGTGTGGAGGTCGACGACTCCGAGGCGAACCGCTGGCGGGTGGCCCCGTCGGCCATCAAGGCGGCCGATCACGAGATCGAGCCGGACCTGTCCAACGCTGGACCGTTCTTGGCCCTCGCCGCGGTGACCGGCGGACGGGTGCGGGTGGCTGGATGGCCCGAAACCACCACCCAGGCCGGTGACGCGCTGCGGGACATCCTCACCGAAATGGGCTGTTCGGTCAGCCTCGATCCTGACGGACTCACCGTCGTGGGGCCACCACGTCTCCAGGGCACCGACGTGGACCTGCACGACGTCGGAGAACTGACCCCGGTGGTCGCTGCGCTCGCCGCGCTGGCGCACGGGCCGAGCCACCTGCGCGGGATCGGCCACATCCGAGGCCACGAGACGGACCGACTGGCAGCGCTGTCCACCGAACTGTCCGGCCTGGGTGCGAATGTCGTAGAGCACGCAGACGGTTTGGCCTTCACTCCGGCGACCCTGAGCGGTGGCACGTTCCACACCTACGCCGACCATCGGATGGCCCATGCCGCAGTGATCGTCGGCGCTGCGGTGGACGGCGTGCAGGTGGAGAACATCGCCACTACCTCGAAGACCTTTCCCGACTTCGACCGGTTCTGGTCCGGGCTGCTCGGCGATCGCCGGCGGGCCGCGGCCGAAAGGGAACCTGCGTGAATCGCCGCTACGGCGACCAGGACGTCGAGCACTACGACCGACCGCGCCGCCGGACGCGCCCGCGCACCAAGGAACGACCGACCTTCGATGACGCTGTCGACGCCTTGGTGGTCACCGTCGACCGCGGTCGCTACACGTTGCTGGTCGACGGCCACCAGGTGACGGCGATGAAGACCCGCCCGCTCGGCCGCAAGGCAGTGGTGGTCGGTGACCAGGTCAGGGTCGTCGGAGACACTTCGGGAGCAGACGGCTCGCTGGCCCGCATCGTCGAAGTGCACGAACGCAGCACGGTGCTGCGGCGAACCGCCGATGACGACGATCCGGTCGAACGGGTCATCGTCTCCAACGTCGACCAGCTCGTGGTGGTGGTCGCCCTGGCCGACCCCGAGCCCCGCACCGGTCTGATCGACCGAGCGTTGGTGGCCGCCTACGACTCAGGCATGAAGCCGCTGTTGTGCATGACCAAGGCCGATCTTGCGGATCCGGAGATCCTGCTGTCGACGTACCGCGGGCTCGGCGTGGACTCGGTCGTGACCCAACGTGGTGGCGACCTGTCGGAGTTGCGCTCCCGCCTGACCAACCACACCAGTGTGCTGTTGGGGCATTCCGGCGTTGGCAAGTCGACCCTGGTCAACGCTCTGGTCCCCGACGCTGGCCGACAGACCGGCGTGGTCAACGCCGTCACCGGACGCGGACGGCACACCTCCACCAGCGCACTGATGTTGCCGCTGCCCGAGGGCGGCTGGATCGTGGACACTCCCGGTATCCGCAGTTTCGGACTCGCCCACGTCGAACCCCAGCACCTCATCGGTGCGTTCGGTGACCTCGACGAGATGACCGAGGACTGCCCTCGCGGATGCACCCACGGAGCCGACGAACCCGAGTGCGGGTTGGACAAGGCGGTTGCCGACGGCCTGATCGACCCGGACCGGGTCGATCACTTCCGCCGACTGCTCGCCGCTCGATCGATGACCGAGTACTAGTCGAGTACTGAGGGCAGATCGAGGCGCGCCGGCCCGCCTCGGCTCCCAGCCTCGCGACACCGGAGGATGGCATAGGCTCCCAGGCGTGGACTACACCGACGATCTGCGCTTGGCGCACCTGCTCGCCGACGACGCCGACTCGCTGACCACTACCCGGTTCAAGGCGATGGACCTGCACGTGATGACCAAACCAGACCTGACCCCGGTCAGTGACGCCGACCAGGCCGTCGAGGAAGGCATCCGACGAACGCTGGGGCGGGTGCGCAGTCGCGACGCGATCACCGGGGAAGAACAGGGATCGACCGGGCACGGCCAGCGGCGCTGGATCATCGACCCGATCGACGGCACCAAGAACTTCGTCAGGGGCGTGCCGGTGTGGGCGACTCTGATCGCGCTGGCGGTCGAGGACGAGGTGGTGCTCTCGGTCGTCTCCGCCCCGCAACTCCAGCGGCGCTGGTGGGCCTCGACCGGCCACGGCGCCTGGACCGGTCGGAGTCTGATGAAGGCCAGTCAGATCGCCGTCTCCGACATCCGGCGACTCGAGGACGCCTCGCTGTCGTATGCGAGCCTGTCCGGCTGGGACGAACACCGCAAGTTCGACGAGTTCATCGCCCTGACCCGGCGGGTGTGGCGCACTCGCGGCTACGGCGACTTCTGGTCCTACATGCTCCTTGCCGAAGGCGCTGTGGACATTGCGGCCGAGCCTGAACTCGAGGTCTACGACATGGCCGCGTTGGATCCGATCGTGCGTGAGGCCGGCGGGAGGTTCACCTCCCTGTCCGGTGAGGACGGACCGTGGGGCGCAGACGCGCTGGCGACGAACGGTCACCTGCACGAGGCAGTGCTCAGTTTCATCGGCACGCTTCCCGGTGAGGACGAACCGAAGTGGCCCGGGCCGTCCGGAACCGTCACCCCGCTCCGACCCATCTGAACTGCCAGTCGACCATTAGGCTTGAAGGCATGGACAAGCCAGAAATCGATTTCGTCGACCCGACCCCGCCGACCGACCTGGTCGTCAACGACCTGATACAGGGCGAGGGCGAGGCCGCAGTCGCCGGCGACCACGTCAGCGTTCACTACGTGGGAGTGGCGCTCAGCTCCGGTGAGGAGTTCGATGCCTCCTACAACCGCGGACAACCGCTGCAGTTCCGGCTCGGCGTCGGCCAGGTGATCTCCGGATGGGACACCGGCGTCCAAGGCATGAAGGTGGGCGGCCGACGCCAGTTGGTCATCCCACCCCACCTGGGTTACGGGGACAGGGGTGCCGGCGGCGCGATCAAGCCCGGCGAGACGCTGATCTTCGTTGTCGACCTGCTCGAGGTCATCCCCAGCAATTCACGCTGAATCTGTGCGGCCGGGTCGAGTCACCACGGCAGGTTGTCCTCGAACTCGCCCCGGTCGACCACCTCGGCGAAACCGTCGGCGAACCCGACGACGTCTCCCTTGGCGAGTTGCCTGCCGCGGCGGCGTTCAACCTCACCGTTGACAGTGACCTCCCCGGCGAGGATCGCGGGCTTCGCATCCGAACCCGAGTCCACCATGTCCGCCAGTTTGAGGAATTGGCCCAGACGAATCGAGTCACCATCGATTCCGACACTGCGAGAAGTCACCGAACCAGCCTAGTGTGCCCAGCCTAGTGGGCGAGGCTGCCGAGCCACGCCGGCACAGCCACGGAGAAAGAACCGCCACGGAGAAAGAATTTTCAAATCCGACACCATCGCCCTCTCCTCGGCATACGCTTGTCGTCGGTATGACGCTGCCTGTTGGGGGACTTGTGGTGGCCGAACCAGCTCCGTTCAGGTGTCCGCTCTCGCGAGACGGATACCTGCTCGGAGTCAGCCCACGCGTAGTTGAAAGAGGTTGAGATGGCGGCAACGTCGGTCCGATCCCGGTGGCGGGGTATCCGCACGCGCCTGATCGCGGTGCTGATCATCCCCACCCTTGCAGCAGTCGTCCTCGGGGCGATCAACGTGACCCAGAGCATCCAAGACAGCGTCCGCTACACCCGCGCGTCCAGTCTCGCGGACATTCTGCCGAGTTCCTTCACGTTGGCGCTGAGCCTGTCGACCGAGCGTGACACTCTCGCCGGCAAGTTGGACACGGGACTCACCAACAGCCAGATCCTGAAGATGACTCGGGAGGCGTCGAACTCTTGGTTGGCCCAGGTCGCGGACATCAACACCGCCGGCAACCCGGAACTGGCGGCATCCGTGCGCGAGTCCGAACAGTGGTTGGCCGAACTCGGCCGGAAGCGCGAAGAGATCTTCAACCCCTCCACCGTCGGCATCGGAGTCGACGAATACACCGGGCAGATCAACCGCCTTACCGGCATGTCGACCCTGTTCCTTCCGCTGCAGGACGAAACGCTGATTCAGCGTTCGGTGGCACTGTCCTATGTCGGTGAAGCGGCCGAAGCCCTGAACCGCTCCCGCAACGTAGTCACTCAGGCTCTGGCTACCGGCGAGTTCGACAACTTGATGTACCTCGAACTTTCCGATGCTGCGGTCGACTGGGAGGCCACGAGCCGTGCCTTCGCCAACAATGCGGACCCGGAGGTGCTGGCCGCATTCAACGCCACCAACCAGACCGATCAGGCCCGGTTGATGTTCGATAACACCGACAGACTCCTGCTCACCCGCGACCCGTCGACCCTGGAGGTCGACGCGGCGACGTGGCAACAGGCCACGATGGCGTATCTCTCCGAGGCCGTTCAGTTCGTGAGGCTGGCGGCCGACAACCTCGCCGAGGTGGTCAATGCCAAGCAGGCCGACGCCCGCCGCACCGCCATCCTGAACGCCGCTGTCCTGTTCGGCATTCTGATCGCCTCGATCATCTTGACCATCCTGGTCGCTCGGTCGATCCTGAAGCCGCTCGGCATCCTGCGTCGTGCCGCACTCAACCTGGCCAACACCGAACTTCCCGAACGGGTTCGTGAGATGGAGTCCGGCGAGGGGGACATGGACCTGAGCGTCGAACCGATCAAGGTTGGTTCCAAGGACGAGATCGCCGACGTGGCGGCAGCTCTCGACGCGGTGCACTCCCAGGCGATCATCCTGGCCGGCGAGCAGGCTCAGTTGCGCGAGAACATCAACAAGATGTTCGTCAACCTGTCCCGCCGCTCGCAGAGCTTGGTGGACCGGCAGTTGAAGTTGCTCGACGAGTTGGAGGCCGGCGAACAAGACCCGGACCAGTTGGCAAGCCTGTTCCGCATCGACCACCTTGCCACCCGCATGCGCCGCAACGACGAGTCGCTGATGGTTCTGGCTGGTATCCAGGGCCGCGCTCCTCGCGGGAACGTCGCGATTCTCGACGTACTCCGAGCTGCCAGTTCCGAGGTCGAGCAGTATGCCCGGGTCCAGATCGAGTCCGAGTCGGTTGCCGAGCTGCCTGGTTCCGTGGGCGGCGACCTGGTGCACCTGCTGGCCGAACTGATCGAGAACGCCACCAACTTCTCCCCGCCGGACACCCAGGTTCTGGTCAGGACCTCGGAGAACGAGGCCGGCTTCCTGACCATCGAGATCTCCGACCACGGCATCGGCATGACGGCCGAGGAACTCGACGCCGCCAACGCGAAGTTGCGCGAGAATGCTCCGCTCGACGCTGACGTTGCCCGCATGATGGGCTTGGTCGTAGCCTCGCGACTGGCCCACCGCAGCGGTTTGTATGTCGAACTCGGGAACCACGAACCCCGCGGCGTGGTCGCCGAGGTCGTGGTACCGCCGGAGTTGCTGGCCAATCGCGCCGACCCGGCTCGGGGCGATGGGCAAGCTCCAGTCGATCCAGTCGCTGCGCAGCAAAGTTGCCGCCGACGGGGATCCCGAGACGCTCCCCGGCCCGGTCGCCGCGCCGGCGGCCGCGGCTCCTGCCGCGCCCCCCAACCCACTGACCGACCCCCTTTCCGACACTGGGGGCTCTGGACTGCCGAGCCGCGTCCCGGCAGCGTCCTTGCACTCTGCGCTGCGTTCGGAGCCGGCCACCGAGCCGCTGCTTCCGACCCGGACTCCGGCTCAGTCGCTCAACCCCGAACTGCGCCAAGAGCGCCCCGCATCGGTTGTCGAGGAACGAGCCGAGACCCCGGTCGACCCGCTCAGCTCCGCCCCGCTGAGTCTGCGCAGGACTTTCGGCGAACCTGAGGCGGATCAGACACCTGACGCTGCCGCAGACTCGGTCCCCGACGACTCGACTTCCGGTGAGCCGGCTGCCCGTGAGGAGCAGACCGCCACCAAGCCGGACGCCGCTGTGGAGCAGATCGCCAGCCAGCCGGACGTCGCCGAGGACGTCAAGCCCGAGAGCGCATGGTTCACCAAGCCCCGCAACGCCGAGGAACTTCTCAATGCGTTCCTCGCCGGTGGACGACCCACCGCAGGAATCACCCTGGCGGTCGCCCGCCCGGCAGCACAGCCGGATGCGGCAAGCGCCGATTCCATTCCAGCGCCGGCGGCCTCATTTGGGGAGCCCCTGGTCGAGCCTGCCCCTCGATACGACGACCCCTCGTTGGACCTCGAAATCGAGGACCAGCCTGAGGCCGACCCGCTGTTCGGCACCATGGACTCCGGCTGGTTCAAGCCCAAGACCGCCGAGGTGGTCAACCTGGCCGACCGGCGAGGTGTCAGCGAAGAATGGGCCTCCCCCGGCGACGACGGTTGGCGACGTGCAGCCGAGGTGACCGAGGACGAGACCGTGCCGGTCACCGGCGACGGACTGCCGTCCCGCGTTCCTGGCGAGCACCTGATTCCCGGCTCGGCCAGCCTCGACCGCGAGGAGTCGACCCCCGAAGAAGGCCCGGCAGCCAAGCGGGCGCCCCACGACCCGCGCCGGGCGCGCGGCTTGGCCAGCTTCCAGGCTGGGGTGAGTCGCGCCCGGACGAACCCGCTGGACGGGCCTGACCCGCTCACCGATGCCGAGCCGGCCCGGGTCGCGCGAGTTCCGGCCCCTGTTGCCCCGGAACCAGACTCAGCCGAGACCAGCGCGACCATCGGCGCTCTCCCCACCCGCACCCCGAGCGCATCTCTGCACGATGCTCTGCGGTCCGACGCCGAACCGGTGACGGTGCCCGCTGGGCAGCAGCGCTCCTCGGAGCAGAGGTTTCGCGGACTCTCCAACTTCCAGGCTGGCGTGAACCGTGCACGAGTTGGCGGCGCCCCCGCGTCGCAGGACACCACCCCCGAGACCCCCCACCCAAACAACGAGTAAAGGGAGACAGAACTGTGACACCCTCGAGTGTCGGACTCGACTGGCTGGTCGACGGTCTGACTCAGCAGAACCCAGACATCGCCCACGCCATTCTGGTTTCGGCCGACGGCATGCCGATGGCAAGCTCTGCGGCGTTCCCCCAGGACCGCGCCGACCAGTTGGCCGCAATCACCTCCGGCCTGACCAGTCTCACCCAGGGCGCGTCGCGTTGTTTCGCAGCCGGCACCGTGCAGCAGATGGTCGTGGAGATGGACGGCGGCTACCTGGTGCTGATGGCTGTGGGCGAAGGCTCCAGCCTGGCGGCGCTGGCGAGTCCGTCGTGTGACTTGGGCCAGGTCGGCTACGAGATGCAGTTGTTGATCGCCAGGGTGACAACCGCCCTGACCCCCGAGCGCCGTACCGCGGACGTCTGAGTCGGTTTCCGTGGTCAGTTCAGACGCCCCGTCGCCGCTAGTACGGCCGTTCGCCCTCACCCAGGGACGAACCAAGCCGACGCGCGCCTACCCCATGGAAGCCTTGGTGCATGCATCGCCCGGTGCCGGGGATCGGCCGGCTGGCAGCCCGGAGAAGACCGCTATCGTGACGTTGTGCGCCCGCTCGCTCTCGGTCGCCGAAGTCGCCGCGCACCTGCATCTGCCCCTCGGTGTGGTACGCGTCCTCATCGGCGACCTCGTCGACGCGGGCGCCATCGAGATCAAGACCAAGACCAATGACACCAGTCCTAACGCCCAGTTGCTGCAGCGGGTCCTCGGTGGACTCCGGAAGCTGTAGGAGGAGGAACATTCCGTGACCACCACCCCTGACTCGCGCCAGGCGACTACGTCGGTCAAGATCGTCATCGCCGGCGGATTCGGCGTCGGCAAGACGACCTTCGTGGGCTCGGTCTCCGAGATCCAACCACTCACGACCGAGGCGATCATGACCTCGGCCACCGCGGGTGTCGACGACCTCAGCGCCGTGCCGGACAAGACCACCACCACTGTGGCCATGGACTTCGGCCGAGTCTCCTTGGATGCCGACCTGATCCTCTACTTGTTCGGCACGCCCGGACAGAACCGGTTCTGGTTCATGTGGGACGACCTGACCCAGGGCGCCATCGGGGCGGTGGTGCTGATCGACACCCGTCGCCTGGCGGATTCGTTCGGAGCGATCGACTACTTCGAGTCGCGTAACATCCCGTTCCTGATCGCCCACAACGAGTTCGCAGGCGGTCAGGCTTTCACCGCCGACCAGATCCGCAGCGCGTTGACCCTGCGCCCCGAGATCCCGATCGTGACCTGTGACGCCCGCGACCGAGAGTCGACCAAGGCAACCTTGATTTCACTGGTCGAATACGCGCTGTCGCTGCTGCAGGTCACGCCGGCTCAAGTCTAGGCAACCATCGAGAACGCCCCGCCGGTCCGTCAAGACCGGCGGGGCGTTCGTCGGTGTCGGGCCACTGAGCCTCACAGTTGCTGCGAAACCGCGTGAATGAGGACCCCGACCAGTCCTCCCACGAGGGTTCCATTGATCCGGATGAACTGCAGGTCCCGACCGACGTGCAGTTCGATGCGCCGCGACGCTTCCTGAGGATCCCACTTCTGGATCGTGTGGGTGATCACGCTGGTCACCTCGCTGCCGTATCGGTCCACCACGAAAACCGCCCCGTCGGCGATCATCCGGTCGATGCGTTCCTGCAGCTCGACGTCGGTGGCCAGGCGTTCGGCGAAGGACACGAACTCGCTCGCGATCCGCTGGCGAACCACTCCCTGGTCATCGTTGACCGACCCGAGCAGAGCCCGACGCACTGCACGCCACAGCGAAAGCGCCGTCGACAACACCACAGGATCGTCAAGGACACGGTCCTTGAGACGCTCGGCCCGTTCCCGGGTGTCCGGATCCTCGACCAGGTTGTCCGCCAACTGACGCAGCATCGCCTGCAACGCTATCCGGGCGCGGTGCTCCGGATCCCGGATGATGTCCTCGACCCATCGCACCAACTCGGTGTGAATCCTGCCGCTGACCAAGTCGTTGACGCTCTGCGGTGACCACCACGGAGCGCGCTCTGTGAGCACCTCGGCCACAGTGTCCGGGTTGTCGATCAACCAGCCGCGCAGTTCAGTCAGTGCTAGGTCCAGCAGCGGGTCCAGCATCTGGTCGTCGAGTGCTTGACCGAGCAGGCCACCGAACAACGGAGCGAACTCCTCCTCCCGCAACCGTGGGATCAGCGCCTGGCCGACGAGATCGGCGATGTGATCCTCGCGCACCCGTCCCAGCGCCGCTGCAGCCAACACCGCCACCTCTGCGGCCGCCCGCTTGGAGTGATGCGGTTCGGCAAGCCACTGGGCGAACCGCACCGAGGGGCGCGCCACCTCGAGGCGGTCCCGGATGATCTCCTCAGACAGGAAGTTCTCCCCCACGAACTGTTCGAGCCCCACGGCCAGTTCGTCCTTCTTGCGAGGAATCAGAGCCGTGTGCGGGACCGGTAGGCCCAAGGGGTGCCGGAACAGCGCCGTCACCGCGAACCAGTCGGCCATGGCTCCGACCATGGACGCCTCAGCACCCGCGTTGACGTATCCCCAGAACCCAGTGCCGTCGTGGGTGAGCAGATAGATGACTGCGGCGAGCACCAGCAGGGACAACGCCACCACCTGCATTCGCCGCAGGCCGCGCAGCCGCTCGCTGTCGGCGAGCGTGAGGACGGGCATCGGGCTTCAGAGCACGCCGGCGGCACGCAGGGTGGGACGCACCACCGACACCGGGTCGGAGCCCGGCACCAGGCCGGCCAGGCGGTCCTTGAGCCACCCGTCGAAGTCGTCCCCGGAATGGCCTGCGGCCTCGGGGGCGATCTCGTTTTGAATGGCGGCCTTGGTGTTCAGGCTGAGCACGTCGGGTAAGCCGGCGTAGACCGGCTCCAGGTCGACGCCGGCCAGACGAGCCAGTTCGGTGTAGATGACGTCGGCGATGCGCGCCGCCGTCGCCTGAGCGCCGTCGCCGGCGGCGTGCACATAGAACTTCAACTTCGGTTCGGTGCCGCTGGGCCGCACCTCGACGTCGATCTGGCCGTCGAGACCACCGTCCAGGGAGAACATCATCAGGTTGCGGGCCTCGCGTTCGGTGTTGGAGGTCTGCGGACCGACCGCGGTGTCGTTGGCTGGGTTGACCTGCCAGCGGTCGGTGGAACTGAGCACCGCGAGGCCGCCGATGGAGGTCGGAGTCTCGGTGCGAAGCTTCTCCATCACCTCGCGGATCTGGGCGACGCCTTGGGCACCCACGATGACCAAGGACCGGCCGAGGTCACCGAACTGGCCGACCGTCGCGTAGATGTGGCCCAGGTAGTCGACCAGGGTGCGACCTTGCGCCACCAGACGCTCGTGCAGGCGTGCCAGGTGGACCCCGCCGGACAAGGAGTCCTTGTCGCGCAGGTCCGCGGTGAGCTGGAAGCCGTGGGACTCCTCGGTGGCGAAGGCGAGCACGTCCTCGATGGACCGATCGGCCGGCAGCGTCTCGTCGTAGGCGTTGATCGCGTTACCGATGTATTTGAAGCCGATCAGTAGATCGTTGACGACGTGCGGCACGCCTGCCGCCCGGGCGATGGCCGGCACCGCGCGGGTGGAAACGATCGTGGTGATGACCGACCCCTTCAGGTGCGGTCCGTCGTCATCCATGAGCAGGAAGTAGGACAGAATCGTTGAGATCTGGTTGCCGGTCAGATGCACCCAGGCGCCGTCGTGCTTGACCTCGGCACCGAGGCGGTCGGCGTCGGGGTCGGAGGAGATCATGATGGTCGAGCCGATGGAGTCCGCGAACTCGCGGCCGGGCGCCGTCGCCTCGACGACCTCCGGGTTCGGCGCGAGCAGCGGGATGGCGGAGAAGGCGGGGTCGCGGTCTTGGCCCGGGGGTGTCTGCACTGGATAGCCGAGACGGATGAGTTCGTCGCCCAGGGTGCGGGCCCCGCAGCCACACAGCGGCGAATACACGATCGGGGTCGATCCGTCGGAGGTGAGCCCGTCGCGCTGGGCGATCTGGTCGTAGCGGGCTCGGTAGGCTGCTAGCCCCTCGGCTGGGATGTTCTGGATGCGGCCGTCGGCCACAGCGGCGGCGAAGTCGGTGCGCCGGATCTCGGTGACCGTTCGGGCCAGATCGGTCAACTCCTCGTCGTACGGCGGCAGGTACTGGCCCCCGTTCTCGTCGTAGACCTTGACGCCGTTGTCGTCCGGCGGATTGTGGGAGGCCGACATGTTGACCCCGCCCTGGGCGTTGAAGTGACGGATCAGGAAGCTCAGCTCGGGAGTGGTGAGGATGGCCTCGTCGTTGCCTGGCTCCATCAGGTAGACGGTGAATCCGTTTGCGGCATACACCTCGGCCGCGAGCAGGGCCAGGGAACGCGACCCGACGCTGAGCAGCGGGTTGTCGGTCAGGAATTTGTAGAGGCCGTTGTGATCGTGGAACTCGCGGACGTCGTTGGCCAGCACGATGAGCTGGTCCTTGCCGGCCTCGGCCAGACGCTCGGCGTGGGTGGAGAGGTAGTCACAGTGCGCCTGGATGGTCAACGCGACAACAGAGGCGTTCATCCGGTTCGGGCCGATCCCGACCGGACCGCGGACGCCACCGGTGCCGAAGGGGATGTCGCGCCAGAAGTTCTCGTGCACCAAGTCCAGCGGAGCACCGGCCAGGAACTCCAGCAGCACGTCGGTGTCCAGGAGTGGAATCGAGCCGCTGGCCCACGCCCCGAGCCGCTCGGCGGCACCCTCGCCGGTGGTCGGATAGGTGGAGATCAGGTCCGCGCTGATCTGGTCGACGACATTCTGCTCGCTCATGGTCCAACCCTACCTACGCCCGGGAGTCCGTCGCTGCCCAGCCAGGGCCAGGGATCCCAGCGAGCCGACCGGTCCGGTGACTCCTGGGTGACCCGTGGCTGGAGATGGCGGAGGTCGCTACCATGACGCTGTCCCGGGAAAGGAGGCCGCCATGGCGCAGGGCAACGATGCCGGATTCACGGTCGAGGAGAAGGCTGCGATGAAGCAGCGGGCAGCGGAACTCCGCTCCACCAAAGGCCTCAAGGGGGCCGCGAAGATGGCCCGGGAGCTGGAGGCTTGCGTCGAAACCATCGACGCGCTTGACGGCATCGACGGAGAAGTTGCCCGAGTGGTGCATCGCATCGTCGGCGAGGAGGCACCCCACCTGGCACCGAAGACGTTCTACGGTTTCCCGGCCTACGCCGACGCGGGCACGGTGGTGCTGTTCGTGCAGCCCCAGTCGAAGTTCGACACCCGCTACACCACCCTGGGTTTCCAGGACAGCGCCCACCTCGACGACTCCGACATGTGGGCGACGTCGTTTGCGGTGGTCGCGGTCAATGCAGCGGTCGAGGAGAAGATCCGCGGCCTGGTCCGCAAGGCAGCAGGTTGACCACCGTCCCGGGTGGCCGGGTCGTCACCGTCCGGTCGGCGACGGTCGGCGACGCGGATGCCTGCGCGACGATCTTTGAGCCGTATGTGACCGACACCCCGGTCACCTTCGATTATCAGCCGCCCGACGCGACCGAGTTCGCTCGCCGGATTCAGACCTACCAGCAGCGACACGGGTTCATGGTCGCCGAAATGGACTCCGAGGTGGTCGGGTTCGCCTACGCCGCGCCTTACATGGCTCGGGCCGCCTACGACTGGTCGTGCTTCACCAGCGTCTATCTGCGGGTGGGGCTGCGTCGTACCGGTGCCGGCAGTGCCTTGTACGACGCCTTGCTGCCCCAGTTGCGCGACGCCGGGATGCAGGTCGCCATCGCCGGCATCACGCTGCCCAACGAGGCCTCGATGGGCTTCCACGCCTCCTACGGCTTCGAGGAGATCGGAGTTCAGCGCCGCATCGGCTGGAAACTCGGCCACTGGTGGGACGTGTGGCTGGGCCAACTCGAACTAAGCGAGCCACACGCTCCCGAACCGGTCTGAGTCCTAGCCTCGCGGCTGGACAGCCAACTGGCGCGACTGAGCAACCAGAACTCCTGCGGAGTCCCAGACCTCGCAGTCCTCATCGAACAGTCCACTGTGCAGCGCGGTGGTCCGGTGCCGGACCTGCACTGGACCGGGCGCAGGCAGCGCCCGCACGTGAGCGGTCAGTTCCAAGGTCGGAGCCCACCCGAACCGACCCAGATCCATCGTCACCGGCATCAACGCATCGACGACCTGGAGCAGGCTGACCGGGTCCTGGTCGCGACCGTCCCGCAGCTGGTACCACCCAGCGAGCTCGCCTCGGCCGGACGGTTGGCCCATCGCCCAGCCGGTGTGGTCGGGGTGCATCGAGAGTTCGAACTGCTTGAGCATCTGCACCTGGTCGAGGAACTCGGACGGCGCCATCGAACTGGGCACACACTGCTCGATGGGCGGGATCTGGAACGGTGCGGCGAACGCTTGGTCTGCCTCCGCAGCCTGTGCGAGGGTGCCGACGCTGACCTGCGCGGCCACGCACAGGCGTTCGTCCTGGGAGATCTCCACCCGTACGGTTGCGAAGGTACCGCCGTTGCGCAACACCTCGGTGCGCACGGTGCCAGCCCCGGGATGGGTGGCCGCCAGGTAGTGCGCCGAAATCGCCACCGGGTGAGGTTTGTCGCCAAGGGCCGACACTGCTGCGTGGCCGGCCAGCGCGAGGAGGAAGCCGCCGTTGACACCGTTGCCGATGGTCCAACCCTCGTCGAAGGTCAGACCCCATTCGCCGGAGTTCTCGGTCGGAGTGAGTTCGAGTGCGGCATCGAAGGCATAGGACATGCAGGCACCCTAGCCGTGGCCGAGGTCGCTGCCTCGATGGTGGTCCAACAACTCCGCGGCCAGGTCGGCCACCGCAGCTGCCAGCTCGGCGGGAGCCAACACCCGGGTCCCGTCAGGGGCGGCTAACGTGATCAGCCCGACACGTCGGCCCACCGGTGGCAGCAGGTCCAGATCTGCGGTGAAGGTGTCGGCGTCATCCGAGACACGGTGAACCCGCTCGGCGTAGAGATAGGGGGCCCAGCTGGCTTGGTGAGGAATCTGCATGCGGACCCGGGTGGTGGCGCGTTGACGAGCCAGCAGGGCGGTCATCTCGGCGGGAGTCTGGAAAGTCTCCTCCAGCACCTGCACCGACCGGATGTTGGCGACCAGGAACGTGCGCAGACCTCCGTCGGCGGCGACCGGTCCGGCGTCGACTTCCCACCCGCGCTGGGTCTGCACCAACCGGTAGGGGTGAATGACCCGGCTGCCGACTCCTTCGGACCAGGCCCGCGAATAGTCGATTCGCACAGCTCGCCGAGCTGCTTGGGCCTCACGCAGCACGGCGATGGGAACCGTCCCGGAGCCTTGCCTCGGAATGATCTCCGCACCGTCGACCAGAGAGGTGGCCAACACGTCGATGGCCGAGGCCAGATCCTCGTCGTCCGGGTCGACATCGTGCAGCGCGGTGGCAGCGGTGTAGAGCAGCGCGAGTTCGGCGGCGGAGACGTGCTCGACGCCGACGTCGGTCATCGGACCGGGGTCGACGACCTGGACCGCGAAGGCGATGTTCGGGTCCGCGAGGTCACCCTCAGGACCGAGGAACTCCAAGGTCTCGGGACGGGCGAGTCCGAACATCGCGTCGGAGACGTCGGCCGAGTAGTAGGCGAGCAGGTCCTCGCGCAGCTCATCCGGGTCGATCCCGAACCGGGCCGCCAGTTCGGCGAGGGGAAGCCCGTCCGGTTGGGCCGCGAGATGGGCAAGGACCTCGGGGAGCCTGGCCACTCGCTGGACGTAACGCGGCGCCGCCATCAGCTCATCTCCTCGAGTTCGGCGATCACTTCGTCGAGCACCTCGCTCGGCGAAATGATCCGTGCTCGGGCCCCCAGCATGTAGATGCGGCTGCGAAAGCCGGCCCTGTTGGTGACCCGGTATGTCATCCGGACCGCGCCACCGTCAGGGTGATCGACGTCGGTTGCGGTCGACTGGGGTTCGGCGAGCCAACGCACTACGTCGGGGACGTAGTCACGCGGCACTTCGAGCTCGACCTCGACCGGTGGATCGATCTCCCAGCGCATCGGGTGCAGGTTCAACCGGCGCACCGCGGGCACCTCGTGAGCGGTGCCGGGCTCGTCGACCTCGATCTCGCTCATCCGGGGCAACACGAAGGACTTCGCGACCTCGGCGTCGTCCTCGACCCCGTGCAGGTACCACGATCCGTTCTGGTTGATCAGGCCGCCCGGATGCACCGCCCGACTAGTGCCCTTGTAGCGGAACCGCACCAGTGCCCGGCCCTGGACGGCCGCCATCACCTGAGCCAGATCGGTGTCGTGAGGCCCCAGCGACACCTCGGCCGGGCGGTCGGCCTCGCCAAGGCCCAGTTTGTCGACCAGGTCGTCACGGTCGGCCAGCAGCGCGGCCCGCTGCAGCGCCGCGAGCTGGCCCGGAGTCAGTGAAAGCCGCAGCCGGTTGTCACCCTTGACCAGTCGGTAGCGGCCCTCTTCGCCGGATAGCCCGATGCTGTCGATCTGCCAGCCCTGTTGGCGCAACAACCGGAACTCCTTGGCCAGCTGAGTGCCGGGATCTTTCGCGTCGGGCCCGAAACCGGCGACCTGGAGCAGTTGGGAGGACCTCAGTCCGCGCTCCCCGGCAGCGCTGAGCACCGCGAGCAGGCGGACCAGCCGCTCCATCGGCTCGCGTTGCCTGCGTCCCCGCACTGCCATCCCGGTCCCCCTGCTCGATCATTGCGCCGATGAGCAGCATGTCACGACGAGAGCGGGCGCGCGCCCGACTCGGCCGTGCCGGAGCTGGATCAGGCCGGAGCTGGATCAGGCCGGGCCGGTGCGTGGGCCGGGGTCGGGTCGGTCCAGGTCCGCTTCGGTGACGTCGGCGGCAGAGTCAGGCGAGATCAGACAGGCGTCACCCTCGCAGGCCTGCGCGTCGGCTGAGCCGAGCATCTCGAAGCCAGTCACTGGGTCACCGAACCGGACCGGGCAGCGACAACCTGAGCCAACACGTCAGCGAAGACCTCCACCGGCTGGGCGCCCGAGACCCCGAACTTGGAGTCCAGCACGAAGAACGGGACCCCGGTGATGCCGTATTGCCGAGCTTGGGCGATGTCGGCCTGGACCGCGTCGGCATACCGACCGTCGGTGAGCGTTGCGCGCACCTCGTCCGCGTCGAGTCCGACCTCGGCGCCGAGATTCACCAGAGTGTCGGTGTCGGCCACGTTGAGGCCGTCGGTGAAGTAGGCCTTGAGCAGTCGCTCCTTGAGTGCCGGCTGGACGCCGTGGCGCAGCGCCAGATGCAGCAATTCGTGCGCCTTGCCGGTGTTGACGATCTTGATTTGATCGTGGTTGACCACCAGGCCGACCTCGGCGAAGTTGCCTCGCATCTGCGCCTCGACCTCGCGGACCTGCTCGGGCGGCATGGAGAACTTCCCACCCAGCATCTCGGCATGGCTGCCGACGTGATCGACGGCCAGTTCGGGAGCCAACTGGAAGGAGTGATAGGTGACCTCCAGGTCGATGCCGGCCTGCTCGGCGGCGGCTTCCAACTTGCGCTTGCCCAGATAGCAGAACGGGCAGGCGACATCGCTCCAGATGTCGGCGCGGACGGCGGTGGCCAGGTCAGTGCTCATGATCGAACAACGCCGGCCGAGCGGCTCGACATTCCCGGAGCGCTCTGGTTTGTGCAGAGTTCACATGGAAGTTCCACACCAAGCCTGCGCCGGTGGTGTGTCAGCACCTGCGCGGACCTACCATCTGCGCGTGCCCGTTGTAATTGTCTATTACCCCGAAGACCCGTCCAGGGTCTACCAACTCCTGCAGTGGCTGCCGGTCCTGGACAGGCTCGACCGCGAGTTCCCGGTGGCCGTGGTCACCCGTTGCCAGGAGAGCACCGAACTGATCGAGGCCCTAACCCGACTGCCGGTGCGTCTTGCGGAGGGCTTCGACGATCTCGCCGCGCTCTATGCCGACCTGGACGCCAGTGTGGTGCTGTATTGCAACAACTCCCACCTCAACTTCAATTCGTTGATCAACACCTCGATGCTGCACGTGCACATCAATCACGGCGAGTCCGACAAGCAGTCGATGGTGTCCAACAACGCCAAAGCCTACGACCGGGTCTTCGTGGCCGGCCAAGCCGCCGTCGAGCGTCACGCGGCGGCTCTGATGGAGTTCGACCTGGGCAAGTTGGTCGTGGTCGGGCGCCCGCAACTGGATCTGGAGCCCGAGCCGATCCTCGACCCGAGTCCGCGACGCACGGTGCTGTATGCCCCGACCTGGGAGGGAGACGCCGACTACAACAACTACACTTCGGTCGACCTCTTCGGCCCCCAGATCATCGCGTCCCTGCTGGCGGTTTCCGACGTGCGAGTGGTCTACAAGCCGCACCCCAAGGTGTTGACCAGCACAGCCTCGGAGATCGCCGGCAATCATCGACTCATCGTGGACACGATGATGCGGGCGCAGGCGACGGACCCCGCGGCAGGGCACACCGTGATCAGCGCGGGCGACATCCTTGCGGTGATGCGCCGATGCGACCTCATGGTCACCGACGTCTCCTCGGTCGGGCTCGACTGGCTCTACCTGTGCACCGACAAGCCGATCGTGATCACCGACCGCCGCAACGACCCCGAAACCCTGTGCGCGCAGGTGCCCGTCAGCCGGGTCGCCGACGTGGTCGGCTCCACGTCGATGCACACCCTCGCGACCCTGGTCGCCGACCGGTTGAGCCACGACGAACACCAGATGGCCAGGCGCGTGATGCGTCACCACTACTTCGGCCCGACTGCCGTCGGCGGCAGCACCGCCAGGTTCATCGAGGAAATCGGGGCGCTGGTGGCGCTGCGGGACGCTCATCTCGGCCGCGGGACGGGACCGGCCGAGCAACCTCAGCGGTATGCCGACAACCCGGTGAGCGCCTGACCGATGATCAACTGGTGCACCTCCGAGGTGCCCTCATAGGTGAGCACCGACTCCAGATTGTTGGCGTGGCGGATGATCGGATACTCCAGAGTGATGCCGGCCGCACCGAGAATGGTGCGGCACTCCCGGGCGATAGCGATGGCTTCCCGCACGTTGTTGAGTTTGCCGAGGCTGATCTGCTCCGGCGAGACAGTGCCCGCGTCTTTGAGTCGACCCAGATGGAGCGCCAACAGCATCGCCTTGCCCAGTTCCAGGCTCATGTCGGCGAACTTGGCCTGAGTGAGTTGGAACCCGGACAAGGGTCGATCGAAGATCCGCCGCTCCCCGGCATACGCGAGAGCGGTGTCGAGGCAGTCGCGGGCGGCGCCCAGCGATCCGAAGACGATACCGAACCTGGCCTCGTTCAGACACGACAGCGGCCCTTTGAGTCCGCGCACCTCGGGGAGCACCGCGGAAGCCGGCAACCGCACGTCGTCGAGCACCAACTCCGAGGTCACCGAGGCTCGCAACGAGAGCTTGTGTTTGATCGGTGGGGCCGAGAAACCGGGGGTGGTGGTCGGCACCACGAAACCACGGATGCCCTTGCCGGCGTCATCCTCGCCGGTTTGGGCCCAGACCACCGCCACGTCGGCGACTGATCCGTTGGTGATCCACATCTTGGTGCCGGACAGCACCCAGTCGCCGCCTGCGTCCTGACGTGCGCGGGTCCGCATCCCGGCAGGGTTGGATCCGAAGTCGGGTTCGGTCAGGCCGAAGCATCCGAGGGCGGAGCCGGCGGCCATCGCCGGCAGCCACTGGGCCTTGTGTTCGGCGCTGCCCCACCTCCAGATCGCATACATCGCCAGCGAACCCTGCACCGAGACCAGCGAACGCAGCCCGGAGTCTCCCGCCTCCAGTTCCATGCAGGCCAGCCCGTAGGCGGTCGCGGAGGTGCCGGCGCAGTCGTAACCGGTCAGGTGCATGCCCAGCACTCCCAGCGAGCCGAGTTCGAGGGCGAGTTCCCGGGCCGGGAGCTGACCGTCCTCGAACCACTCGGCGATCTGTGGGCGGACACGCTTCTCGACCCAGGCGCGCACCGTGTCGCGGATGGCGAGGTCGTCCTGGTTCAGCTGAGATTCGAGGTCGAAGAGCCCGAGGGGGGTGGTCACCATGTCGACACTCTAGGGGCCTTCGCCACGAGGCAGCCCAGGCTCCCTGTCCTGGTCCTGCTCGGTCGTGTCTGGAGGTTTCGAGGTTCCTGGATCGACCGGGACTTTCGATAGCTCGGTGTCGACCCGGCGAAGAATGGCTGGGGCAGACTCGCCGAAGGAGGTGAGACACTACCTGGTGGGGCCGAGCTGGGTGAAGGACTGAGGTGGCGACATGTTGCGATCCGTGACTCTGGGAATCCTAGGGATGGCCCTCGTGGCGGGAGGAGCCAGCGTGTCCTGGTCCCTCGCCGCAGAAGCGGACCCACACGAGGCAGTGGTTGAGCTGAACTCGGAGAAGCAAGCCCTGCAGGAACAAGAGCGGCTGCTGGCCGATGCCAACGCGGCGATCGCTGGTGATCGCGCCGAACTCGATGAGATCGTGAAGTCGAAAGCTGATGACCACGAGAAGCACCTCAAGGAACTTGGGGCAATGAATGAGACGGACTCGGGATGGCCCACGGGGATCTTCGAGGACTCCGAGGCCCCAGCCCCGGGCGTGGTCTTTCTCGGCAACAACCGGTGGGTGGGCAAGATCGGAGACCACTACGTGGCCGTCCACGCCGGCCGCTCGGGCGAAGACCCGACGACTGGCCGGGTCATGGCTGTTTCGTCAGACGGCGACATGGACGGTTACACCTTGGACCTTCCTGGAACCGGGGCACTTACGGTGATCGCGGCTGTTGGCCCCGTGGTGACCCTCAAGGACGAGGATGGTCGTCTGTACGTGCTAGCCGCCGCGGAGGGCAGATGGGTCGGATAGGTCCGATTCTCGGGCTCGTCGCACTGGCCGTCACCGCGTGTACCGGTCCCTCCGCAGAGCCGGACCACCCGAAGCCGTCAACTTCCTCGCAGGCTCAACCATCGCAGACCAACGCCTGGGATGGCCTCGCCAGCCACGCCGGCTGCAGCTCCGAAGAGTTTCAATCGCCCGAGTTGCCCCGGGGCGTTTCTGCCTGGGCTGCCCTCGGCGACTGCGCAGTCGTGATCGCCGGTGACTTCGGTCTCCGTCTCGTCGTATCGGGACAAGTCCTGACTCTGGCCGACCACCTCAACGGCATCGATGAGGTCACGGGAGTCGCGGTCAACCGTGACACCGTCTGGGTCACTGGCACGGCCGCACGCCCCAGAGACGGAGTGGTTGTCCAACGGATCGACACGAACCGAGCACACAGCAGTCCGCTGCCGTCGAGAGCAGACTACTCAACCGGGGTGGTCCCGTACCGCAGTGGCGTGGTGGTTGCCGCTGGCAGCACGACGAAGCAGGAGGCGCACCTGTTGTGGCTGTCCCACCGTCGAGCGAAGCGGATTGGCCCGCTACCGAGTGAGATCGGCATGATGGCGCTTACGTCCGCGTTCGCTGTGGGCACAACGAGCGGTCTGGAACCCGACCACGTGTTTTCGGGACGGTTGGCCGACCCCTCAACGGGCCCTCGGCTCCCGACCGAGGCCGGCTCGGGGGACGTCGCCGCGAACGACGACGTGTTCGCGATCGCACTGAACCTTCTGGACTCGGCCGGTGCGTCTGAGGCCACGGAGTTCTACTGGTCACGAGATGCTGGCCGAACCTGGGGACATTCACTGGTGCCCGGCGTGACTGAAGTAGGTTCGATCACTGTGACGCAGTCCGGAGACTTCTTCGCATTCATGACCACCAACGACGGCTCCACCGGCGTCTTCCGAAGCACGGACGGCACCCACTGGAGGGTCGTCCCGGCGATCGAACTCGGCGAGAACTCTGCAGATCTCGCCTCGGCCGGCAACAGCGTCTGGGTGCTCACTCCAGGCCGTGTCGTGAGGACCGCGGTGTCCAGTTGACTCGTGGGGATCCGATCAGGCCACTCGCGTCGTGACTTGATGGACGGGTCGGTGGGGCCAGAGCCGATTCTCCGATGACCTCCGAGCCTATGTTCGCCGCGCACGGACTCGCTCAGCGAATCGGTGCCGCCGGGACGAGACCCGCGCCCAGACGGTCTGCTGGATGGCCAACGCTGCCCAGCCGGCCAGGGCCATCGCGGAAACGTTGAGAGCCAGTTGCTCGACGCTGCCCCGCACCTCCTCCCAGATCCCGAAGACCAGGGCGAGGCCGATGTTGGCGGCGGCCGGGATCGTGGTCACCGAGATGAACGCGCCCGAGATGCCGCCCACCCGCGCCGAGGTCAGCGACAACACTCCTGCGCTGGCCGCGATCACAGCCACGATGAGCGACCATCGGTCGGGGCTGTAGATGAATGAGGTTCCGGTGCGGTCGGCGACGATCTCGGCGCGCGTGATCCACCCCAGCCAGCGCGCGATCACCGCCAAGGTCGCCGTGATCCCGATGGCGACCGAGAAGCCCAGCATCAGCGAGCGCACACCTCGACCGAAGAGCCGGTAGCGGTGCTGCACCAGGCCGACTCCGAGAGCGGCGATCGCCCCGAAGTCGGGGCCGATGACCATCGCGCCGATGACGAGCACCTGAGAGTCGATCACGATCGCCACCGCGGCCAGCAGGGTGGCCAGAGTCATCAGCGACAGGAACGTCCAGTTCGCCTCCGCGTCCTCGTAAGCCCGCTGGGTGACCTGGGGCCAGACCACCGTGTCTGCGCCGCTGCCCGGTGCGAGGTGCTGAGCAGCGAGTCCGTCGCTCGACATCCAGGATTCGACCGGGGACAGGTGGATCGCGCCACGGTGCGGCACCTCGAGATCGCGCAGACGCGCCACCACGTCGTTGGCTGCCTCACGGGCCACGGCGGCGACGATGACATCGCCGACGGGTTTGAGCGAGGCCCCTGCGTGCAGCGCGATCTCGCTGACCGCCGGATCTTGGGTCAGCACCCCGATGACGTCGGCCGACATCGCTGTCGGCACGCTGATCCGCAGTTCGAGCATGGGGCCAAGGCTGGCAGATCCGAGCCGATCCCTGGTGGCGCCACCCCACGGCGAGTCGGCCCAGCCTTATCGGGGCGATCCCGGCTGGGGTCGGTTCGATCCTCGGTCTAACCGGGTCAAACCACGCAGTCGGCCGGCAGGTCGAACCACTGCAGATGCTCGAAGTCGGCGCCCAAGGTGGTCGCCGGGGCGAACTCCGCCTCAGAGATCGAGCCCATCAGTTCTTCGGCTTCCACCAGATAGCCGACCAGCGCCGACTCCGGGGCGCGGTCTTGGTGACTCGGGTAGGACATCCGGCCTTGGTCGTCGTACCCGACCTGGGTCAGCCGCAGCGGCGGTTCGACCGGTCCACGCCGATGACGCCACAGCCCGGTGGTCGCATCGAAGGTGTAGTCGCCCATCAACTTCCAGCCGTGTCGGGCCACCAGAGTGACCGCCTTGACCAGATAGTCGAAGACGGTCTCGGAGATGAAGTAGTTGAAGTTGATCCGCACCCAGCCGGGTTTGATGCCCTCGCACCCACGCGAGATCTCCCGTTCGAACTCGTGCGAGGTCTCCAGATCGATGCCGAGCAGGTGGTGGCCGTAGGGCCCGGCGCACGAGCACCCGCCACGGGACTGGATGCCGAACAGGTCGTTGAGCAGCGAGACCACGAAGTTGTGGTGGAGGTAGCGGCCCGAGGGGGCCTTCACGACGAAGGAGACGATCGAGAGTCGCTCGGCGTCGAGGTTGCCGAGCACCTCGATGCCCGGTTCGTCGGCCCAGGCGGCGATGGCGCGACGCAGGAACGTTTCCTCCGCCGCACGGATCGCCCGGGTTCCGACGGCTTCCTTGAGACCGAAGACCAGTCCCGCCCGGATCGACTCGACGATGGCCGGGGTGCCGCCCTCCTCACGGTGCGCCGGGTCGTCGAGGTAGCGGTGGCCGGTCGGGTTGACGTAGGCCACTGTGCCTCCCCCCGGGACCACCGGCACCCGGTTGGACACCAGTTCGCGACGCACCACCAACACCCCCGGCGTACTCGGGCCGCCGATGAACTTGTGGGGGCTGAGGAAGATGGCGTCCTTGTACTCCCCCGCAGCCAACGCGTCGGCCGGCGCACCCTGATACATCTCGATGTCGACGTACGGGGCCGCGGCGGCGAAGTCCCAGAAACTGAGCGCGCCGTGAGCGTGCAGCAAGGCCGCGATGGCCCGGGTGTCGGAGACGATCCCGGTCACGTTGCTGGCCGCGGAGAACGACCCGATCTTGAGCGGCCGGTCGACGTGGCGGGTCAGTTCGGCCTCCAGCACCGCGATGTCGATGCCGCCGTCGGAGTCCTGGGGGATCATCACCACGTCGGCGATCGACTCACGCCAGCCGAGTTCGTTGGAGTGGTGCTCGTAGGGCCCGATGAACACCACCGGTCGCTGTTCGGCGGGGATCTGCGCGGTGAAGCCGTAGCGGTCGTCGAGGTCGGCGGGGATGCGCAGGTTGAGGATGCCGATCATCTTGTCGATGGCCGAGGTGGCACCGGACCCGGTGAAGATCACCACCGTGTCCTCGTCGCCGCCGACGGCATCACGAATCTGGGCTCGGGCGTCCTCACGCAGTCTGGTGGTCTGCAAGCCGGTGCCGGAGGACTCGGTGTGGGTGTTGGCGTAGCGGGGCAGCACCTCGTCGCGGATGAAGTCCTCGATGAAGCTCAACGCTCTGCCGGAGGCGGTGTAGTCGGCATAGGTGACCCGTCGAGGGCCGTAGGGGCCGGGCACCACCTGGTCGTCACCGATGACTGAATCTCGGATGCGACCGATCAGGGCAGATTCCACCCAGCCAGGATATCGACTTCGCCGCGATATCGGCACAGCCGGCTGCGGGCCGCGCGATTGGGGCCGGCCACCGGGCCCCTGTCACACTCGAGGCAGACGAACGCCGCTGCCCAGAGGAGCAACCATGACGGCCGAGACTGCCGCTGCCCGGACCACCCCCACCGGCCCGTGGGCCAAGGCCTTCAGGGTCGCTGCCCTAGTGGAGGCACTGACCTGGTGTGGGCTGTTGATCGGGATGGCGTTCAAATACGTGATCGCCGACAACGAGATCGGCGTGCAGATCTTCGGGCCGATCCACGGGGCCGCCTTCATCGCCTACGTCATCACCACCACGATCGCCGCCCGCACGTTCGGCTGGTCATGGAAGATCTTCGGGCTGGGCCTGGTCTGCTCGATCCCGCCGCTGGCGACCTGGGCCTTCGAGCGGTATGTCGACCGAACAGGGCTCTTGTCCCCGTCGTCACCCCAGACCGACCAGGTCTGAAGCGCCCGCAGGGTCGTCACAACCTCGGCTGGTCTCCCCACGTTGCGTCCAGTTCTGCGGTGGCCACGAACATTCGCCCCGACCCGTCGATCCGCAGCTGCCCGGGCACGGCGTACAACGCGCTCTCACCACGAGTCAGCCGCATCCTCTGGTTGGCGTCGGCGACGGCGAAGTCACCCTCGAGCACGACCATCACCGAGGCAGATCCCAGCCGGACCAGCCCGGGGCCGGTCGCCTCGAGGAGTTCGAAGCCGACACTGCCTGACGCACACCTCGGGCGGTAACTGCGCAGGTGGGGACCGAGGGTGTCCGGCGCGAGCAGCACCGGCCGAGTGGGCTCGAATGTGGAGATGGCGAGCAACTCGTCAACGTCGACATACTTGGGCGTCAGGCCGCCACGAACCACATTGTCGCTGGGGCCCATCACCTCGACTCCGACGCCGCCCAGGTAGGCGTGCACGGTGCCTGCGTCGAGGAACAGTGCGCCCCCGCGAGGGAGCACGACGTGGTTGAGGAGCAACGCGACCGCGACTCCGGGGTCGGCCGGGTATTCGCGGGCCACCCGGTCGATCACCGCAGGGGCAGTTCGACCTCGGGCGCGGCGGGACAGTGTTGCGACCACTGCGCCGACCTCGCTGCCTCCGCCCAGCAGCCACCGGGTGGTGGCCGCCAGTCCGGATTCTGAAACCCGGTGACGCAGCGGCTCCAATCCCGGATCTGGATGATGGCCCAGCAGTCGATCGAGATCGGCGAGCACGGTGGCCGGCTCCCGGAAGCCGCACAGTGCCTCGAAGCCGTCCTCGACAGCCACCAACAGTTCTGGCTTGGCGTTCGGATCCCGGTAGCTGCGGTTGGGTGCATCGATCGGGATCCCGGAGGCTGTCTCCCTGGCGAATCCAACCTCTGCCTGAGCGCGGCTCGGGTGGGACTGAATCGACAGTGACCCACCGACCGCGAGCACCTTGACCAAGAACGGCAGCGGGTTTGGCTGAAGGGACTCCCACCCCGCCAGGTCAGGCCATGGCGCGTCAAGGTCGTCGAAGCGGGCGGGCGAACCCGGATGCGAGCCCAACCAGAGTTCTGCTTCCGGATCCCCCGACGTGGACGTGGCACCGAACACTGCACCGATGCCCCCGGGGATGCCCCAGGCGTAGGGCCGCGGTTCGTTGGTGATCCGCCACAGTCGCCGAGTCGAGGCCTGACTCACTGCCCGTCCCACCTCACCGTCCATGAGTCTGTGCGCCGCGGTGAGACCGGCGACGCCGTCGTGCGAGCCGTCAGCCTCCGATGGTCGGATGCTAACAGCGCCACCGCCGCTTGGAGCACTCAGCGGCCCGACTGCGGCACGCCCGATCCCGAACCGGTCGGCCGACCACTAGGTTGTAGTCGACCCCGTAGCAACCAGGGGCCCAGTTGCATCCAGGAGAGCATATGAGCGCCATCATCACTGGCGTGGACGGCAGCGAGCCTGCCGCCACGGCGGCTGCCACTGCAGCCAAACTTGCCTTTGCCCTCGGCACCCGCCTCGTCGTGGTGTGTGCCTATGAGAAGTTGGAGTACCACGAGGTCGACACCGGCGACCAGCACATCGAGTTCACCAGCGAGGACGAGGCACAGGAAGTGGCCAACCGGGCGGTGGCACCGTTGGCTGAGCTCTATCCCGGCCTCAAGGTCAAAGGCGAGGCCCGCCAAGGCAAGCCGGCCGACGCACTGCTGGCCTCGGCCGACGCCAACGGCGCCGCCACCATCGTGGTCGGCAACAAGCGGGTTCAGGGTGTGTCCCGACTGTTGGGCTCGGTTGCCACCGAGGTGCTCCGCAAGGCCACCTGCGACGTGTACATCGCCTACACCCACCAGCGCCCCTGACGCAGCGGTCTGGAAGCAAGGGATCCTCCGGGGGCGTCGGCACGCCGGTTGATTCAGCAGCGTTGATTCACCAGCGGTCGTGCACGAGGTCGCGGATCGTGGCGTCGTAGATCTCGGCGATCGAGGCCAACATGTCCTCGCCGAGCGGCCGAAGTGCGGCCGCTCGGGCATTGGCCTTGGCCTGCTCGGCGTTGCGGGCACCTGGGATGACCGTGGTGACGCCGGGCTGCTGGACGCACCACGCCAGCGCAACCTGAGCAGTGGTCGCGTCCAGGCCCAGACCGTCGGTCAGCGCCCGGAACTGAGATGCGGCGTGCACGCCTACCTCGAACGGAACCCCAGCGAAGGTTTCGCCGACGTCGAAGGCGCTACCGTCGCGGTTGTAGTTGCGGTGGTCGTCGGGGGCGAAGGTCGTGTGCGTGGTGTAGCGGCCCGTCAGCAACCCGGACGCCAGTGGCACCCGGGCGATGATGGCGACGCCGGCCTCGATCGCGGCGGGCAGCACCCGCTCGAGCGGTTTGCGGCGGAAGGCGTTGAAGACGATCTGCACGCTCGCCACCCCGGGGCGGCTGATCGCGTCCAGTGCTTGGTCGCAGGTCTCTACCGACACGCCGTAGGCCGCGATCACCTGCTCGGAGACGAGTTGGTCCAGCACGTCGTAGGTCGCGTCGTCGGCGATCACCTCGCTCGGCGGGCAGTGCAATTGCACCAGGTCGATCGTGTCGACGCCCAGGTTGCGTCGCGACCGATCCAGCCAGGCCCGGAAGTTGGCCTCCACGTAGTTGGCCGGCACCTGCTCCGCGCGGCGGCCCATCTTGGTGGCGACCACGAACCCGTCGTCGCTGTGAGCGCGGGCGAACTCCCCCACGATGCGCTCGCTGCGGCCGTCGCCATACACATCGGCGGTGTCATAGAAGGTGACTCCGGCCTCAGCAGAAGCCTCCAGCACTGCGCGCGCCTCACCAAGATCGACCTGTCCCCAGTCGGCGCCCAACTGCCAGGTGCCGAGTCCGATCACCGAAACGGAGCGGCCAGTGCGGCCCAGGACACGAGACGACATCGATGTGGTCATGGAGCCATCCTGTCACTCTCGGCACAGCAGGCCGGGCCGCGCTGCCGGGTCGGTTGACCGAAGTTCAGTCACCAGGCGTCGGGCGCGAAGTCGGTCACCAGGTCACGTCGGGTCACATCGACCTCACAGGTCGGGCAGCGAAGCACCTGTTCGATCTCGTGTTCGCAGACGCGGTGGCGCAGCCGCATCGGCGGCGCCTCGACCTTCCACCGGTCGCCCCAGCCGATGAGCGCGACGAGGATCGGGTAGAGGTCCTTGCCCTTCTCGGTCAGCCGGTAGTCGAAACGGCGCGGGGAGTCGTCGTACTGGACCTGGTCGACGATGCCCTCCGCGGTCAGTGCGTCGAGTCGGTCGGCGAGCACGTTGCGCGAGATGCCCAAGGATGCGTTGAACTGGTCGAAACGGGTGCGACCCAAGAACAGTTCGCGCACGATCATCATCGTCCAGCGTTCACCGATCACCGACCAGGTGCGGGCCACTGAGCAGTTCACCTCGGCGAGGTCGTCGTGACGCATAGCTCGACCATAGCCTCAATTCCTTAGTTGCGAAACGAAACTCAGCAGTTCAGATCCGTATTCTGCTGCTAGCGTGACGGTATGACGACCTCAGTTTCAGCTGCTCCACGTGCCACGATCAGCGTGGTCGGTGCGGCCACGCTGGTGATGCTCATGGTCTACACGGCTCCGTTGGCGGCGATCGGGGCTGTCGGTGCTTCCCTGGACGCCGGGGTTGACGGGCGGGCATGGATTCTGAGTTCGATGAGCATCGGCCTGGCAGCCACCCTGCTCCCGGCCGGAGCGATCGCCGACGACGCTGGTCGCAGGCGGGCACTGATGTGGGGGCTGGCGCTGACCGCAGTCGCCTGCGCGGTCTGTGTGGTGGCAACCGATCCGGCCACGTTCGTCGGCGCCCGGGTCGTCCAAGGGGTCGGTGGTGCCCTGATCACCGCTGCCGGTCTGGGCATCGTCGCCCACACCTTTCCCCTCGGGCCGGCCCGTGCCACAGCTGCTGGCATCTGGGGCGCCAGCGTCGGGGCGGGTATCGCCTTCGGACCGATTCTGGCGGCCGCAACGGTCGAGTGGGCCTCCTGGCGGCTCGACTATGCCCTCCTCGCGCTCCTGGCAGCCGCGGTCGCCGGGATCGCACCCAAGGCGGTGTCGGAGTCCCGGTCGCATCAGCCCCGCGGGATCGACGTAACCGGGATGGGCCTTCTCGGTGCTGCCATCACCTGCCTGTTGGCCGCGCTGGTGTTCGGCCGCCAGGGGTGGAGCGATTCCGAGGTTGTCGTTCTCGGTGGTGCAGGGGTGATGCTGGCGGTGGCGTTCTTCGTCCACGAGGCCCGCACCGCCGAGCCGATGCTCGATCCGGCGCTGTGGAGGGCACCGGCCTTCCGGGCGGCGACGGTGGCGGCGTTCGTGGTGGGCACCGGCCCGATCGCGCTGTTTTCGTATTTCAACGGGTTCGCCGAAGCGGCGCTTGGCTACACTCCCATGCACGACGCTCTGCTGCTGCTGATGTGGTCGGCGACGAGTGTCGTCTTCGCCCTGCTGGCCCGTAGGCTGCCTCCCGCCTTCAGCGCACGGTGGCAGTTCACGGTGGGACTGCTGGTGCTGGCCGGGGCATTGATCACGCTGGTCGGCATCGACCCGGACTCAACCTGGCTGCGCTTCGCGCCGGGCCTACTGCTCGCCGGGATCGCCAGCGGCGTGCTCAACAGTGCCCTGGGTCGAGAAGCCGTGGCCAGCGTTCCGGAAGGCCGCGGCGCGATGGGCAGCGGAGCCAACAACACCTCCCGTTACCTCGGTGCTGCCGTGGGCGTCACGGTGGTCGCGGTCGTGGTCGCCGGGGCAGGGACCACTCCTGAGGACCTGTTGCGGGGCTGGGATCTGGCTGCCGTTATCTGTTCGGGGACGTGCCTGGTCGGGGCGTTCGTGACGGCCTGGAGCCGCCCTCGCCGCGCGACCGTCGGCAACTGAGCCGCATCGGTGCTCGGGCCAGCCGATCTGCACAGGCACCAGGGGACCAACCGCGGGCGGCACTGTGGTTTCATGGCGGCGTGCCCGAGCGCGCCTCACATCCCACCGGCGGCAGGGTCGTCACCCTGGCCGAGGCCACCCGGGTCTGGTTCGCGATTTCGTGGCAGACCTTCGGCGGACCGGCCGGGCAGATCGCCGTCATGCAGCACACCCTGGTCGACCGGCACCGCTGGATCGGGCAACGAAGGTTCCAGCACGCCCTCAACTACTGCATGCTGTTGCCCGGGCCGGAGGCCCAGCAGTTGGCTATCTACACCGGATGGCTGCTCAACGGCACCCTCGGAGGCTTGATCGCCGGCACGTTGTTCGTGCTGCCGGGAGTGCTCGCGCTGGGAGCGTTGTCGGCGGTCTACGTCCAGTTCGGCGACACCGGCCTGGTCAACGCGCTCTTCGCCGGAATCGGTCCCGCTGTGATCGCGATCGTCGCCTACGCCGTGCTGCGGTTGGGCCGCCGCTCACTGGGACATCCGGCGCTGGTTGCGACGGCGGTGGCGGCCTTCGCGGCCCTGACGGTGTTCAAGGTGCCGTTCCCGGTCGTGGTCTTCGCTGCCGGCGGCATCGGTTGGCTGCTCGGGCGGGGCGTCCCGAGCCTGAGGACGCCGCCGCCGCCCGACCCGCCGGACGACGGACCGGCACCGTTGATCAGCGATGAACTGCTCCACCACGACCGGCCGTCGACGTGGCGCTCGCTGCTGGTTCTCACCCTCGGACTGGTGGTCTGGTTCGCGCCCGTCGGGGCCTTCGCGGTGCTGGTGGACTCCACCACCGTGTTCACCGATCAGGCGCTGTTCTTCTCCGGCGCCGCAGTGGTCACCTTCGGTGGCGCTTACGCGGTCCTCGCCTACGTCGCCCAGCAGGCGGTCCAGGTCTACGGGTGGCTCGCCCCGGGCGAGATGGTGCGAGGGCTGGGAATGGCCGAGACCACCCCGGGACCGCTCATCATGGTGGTCCAGTTCGTCGCCTTCATGGGCGCCTACCGCGACCCGGGCACCCTGAATCCGTGGCTGGCGGCGGCACTGGCGTCGCTGCTGGTGGTCTGGGTGACCTTCGTGCCCTGCTTCATCTGGGTGTTCTTGGGGGCGCCGTACGTCGAACGCTTGCGCGCCAACACCCATCTGACCGCGGCACTCAACGGGATCACCGCTGCGGTGGTCGGGGTGATCGCCAACCTGGCGATCTACTTCTCGTTGCACACCTTGTTCGACTCCAGCCGGCAGTTCACCGACGGGCCGTTCGACCTGGATGTCCCCGTGCTCGGGTCGTGGGATCCGGTGGCGTTCGCGATCACCGCCGTCGCCCTCGGGCTGGTGTTCTGGCGGGGCTGGAGTCCGCTGCGCACTCTCGGGGCCTGTGCGGTCGTCGGCCTGGCGGCGTTCGCTGTCGGTCTGCCGGTCTGAGCCGGTTCACAGGCCCAGCAGTCGCCGGGCGTTGCCGGCCAGCACGGCGCGGTTCCACTCGGCGCCCAAGTCCAGTGCAAGCACGGAGTCCACCGCATGCAGGTAGGGGTAGGGGATATTGGGGAAGTCGCTGCCGAACACGACCTTGTCGCCCAGGTCGGCCAGCCGCCCCCGTAGCTCTGTTGGAAACGGAGTGGCCGCTTCGGTGAAGTCGGTGAACACCATGGTGGTGTCCAGGTGCACGCCGGCATACCGGTCGGCAAGGTCGAGGAACTCGGCGTAGTCGGGCATGCCCATGTGGGCCACCACCAGCACGAGGCCCGGGAACCGAGCGAGCAGCGCGCGCATGGTGTCGGGCCCGGTGAAGGCGCCGGGCACGGGCCCGTGACCGGAATGGATCACCACCGGGGTCCCGGTGGCGGTGAGGATGTCCCAGACTTGGTCCAGGAGTGGGTCGTTGGGGTCGTAGCCGCCGACTTGGACGTGGGCCTTGAACACCTGTGCGCCGGCGTCGATGGCGGTGGTGACGTCGGCGGTGGCGCAGTCCTCGGCGAAGAAGGTCGCCGAATGTACGCAGTCGGGAGTGGCGGCGGCGAAGTCGGTGGCCCACTGATTCAGCCAGGCCGCCATGCCCGGCTTGTGCGGATAGACCAGCGAGGTGAAGGCGACGACTCCCAACGAGCGCAGCACCTCGAGCCGGGTCTGCTGGTCGAACCGGTAGTTGATCGGCCAGGCTCTCCCGGTCAGGGGTCCGGCTTGGTCGAAGTAGGCCCACACTTTGGCCATCACCTGGTCGGGCAGGAAGTGGGTGTGGATGTCGACCATCCCGGTCAGTCCGAGTCCGTC
>JBPPMQ010000117.1:0-29011 GCA_051306135.1 Nocardioides sp.
GGTGAGGAGTGGGACCCGATCTACACCTACGGAAGTTCGAGCTACGGCAACCCGTACGGGAAGCACAAGGAAAGCCTCGCGAACGCGTTCCGTGCCGAGAACAAGACCTCTTTCCACAAGCTGGTCGTGTGAGCATCTACCTTCGCTGGGCCGCCGCGGCTGCGCTCGTCGCAGCCACGGCCGGCTGCTCCACACAGAGCCACGACGTCAACGAGCGGACCGCCGGCTCCGCTGCGGCGTCGCCGTCCGCGAGCGCGTCTGCGCCCGGCCCCGCAATCTCGGTATCGACTGCCGCGACCTTCAGGATCCCGCAGGGGAGCGTGGGACCGTTGGCGATCGATGCTGGCAAGGTGGCCTTCCCCTTCTCTGATGACGGCAGCGAGAACTGGAACAAGATCGCGGTTGGCGACCTCAGCACTCAGCAGAGCAAACTCGTGGCGCAGTCGTCATGGCCCCGCGGGTTCATCAACTGGGTCGCCGTGTCCGGGGACTGGGTCGCATGGGTCGAGCAGTCAAGCCGGCAGTCCGACAACGACCCGAACGTCCTATGGGAGGTGTGGGCGGTCAACCTCGACACCGGCAAGAAGAAGCAGCTCGCGTCCAACGGAGCCACTCCAGATCCCTACGTGCCCCAAGTGCACGGCGCAGACGGGTACGTGTTCTGGACCCAAGCCGAGCCGGACCGGTCAGCTCAAGAGTTGGCCTGGAAGGTGGGCAGCGCAGCGCCGCGACAGCTGCTCCGGCATGCCGAGATGACTCCGGGAAGCGAGTCCGCAGCAGGAGGCCAATTGATCTACCTCTCCCGCGCAGCCGGTGAGCACCACGGCCACACAGTCGGCGGTGACTGCTGGACCGTTCCCCTCAACGGCCATGGAGCGGCTAAACCGCTGACCCACACCGCACTCGCGATGGGTTGCGCCGCCAGCGGGGACCAACTCGTCTGGACCCAGCACATTGACCCTAACCAGAAGCCCCTGCCGGAAGACGGCGTCCTCGACAACCCGTACATGGTCGTCGCCAGCAAGATCGATGGGACGGCGAAGAAGATCCTGCACCGCGGATACCTGTCCATGGGATACCCGGTTGCTGCGGATGACTTCACCGTACTGCCGGTAGGCAACTCCCTGCGAGTCCAAGCAATCTCGTCGCAAGCACGAACTCGGCTGCCGCGCGGTACCATCGCCCCGAGCGTGAGGGCTGGCGACGGAGACGTTCTGGCGTTCACCACCGCCGGTGCAGACGAGACGACGGTCCAGGTCGTCACCGTGTCCGTGCGTCCCTGAACTGGCGCCCAGGTAGCTCATCAGATTGGACGTCATGCGGAGCGTGACCAGTGCGGGATGGGCATATGACGCCGATCCGGCAACTGCAACTATGTTCTCGTGCAGCTTCCGCCAATGTCCGGAGCGCGGCGGGCACTGCTTGAGGGCATCGCCGCTCGCGTGCCGAAGCGCGCTCCGGATGGAGTACGCGTAGGCATTGACGGTGTCGACGGCGTCGGGAAGACAGTCTTCGCCGACCATCTCGCCGCCATACTGCGCACCGCCGGGCGTCCCGTCGTTCGCGTCAGCGTCAGGGGTTCGAATCCCCTCAGCTCCACCAAACTCGCTGGTCAGGGTCCATGCCCGCCGTCCTTACCCAGGAGGACGGAGTGGCAACATTCCACTTGTTCGCCATTTATGCCATGGGTCTCGGCCCCGTATCGGATCTCTACGGAGGGTTTCGGGCGCGTGCGGCTGGGCTGGCGCACCTGCTCGTCATGGACGCCAAACTCCGTGACGAGAACACCGTCGGCCGCCCCCAGCTGCGCCTGATCGAACAGGTCCTATCGCTGTCCGAGCTGTGTGCCCACCTCCAGGTAACTGCCCAGACGATCTACGATCTCCGCAGCCAGGGCCGCGGCCCTCGCGGGTTCCGGGTCGGCCGTGAGCTTCGTCTTCTGGCTCGCCCCCGACTCCTTCAACGCTGGCTTCGAGCTCTGGGTGAAGACCCAGACACAAGTGATGATGGATCGGATGGCGCCGCTGTTGTCGCCCGATCCCGCCGGCATGGAGCCCGATCGCACGGCTCGATGAGTCTCGTGCGACCACCGCGTCCCTTGCCTTCCCTGACTGGGGGAGCGATGCCTTCGTCACATCAGCCGGACGACGCGTTCTCACCTCAACGGCTGTGAGCCAGGAGGGGCACGCCGTTGACTGTCCGGTTGTGGTCTCGACCAGTAGGGGGGTGCTCGCGTACGGGAGGAATCGTCAAGACGTGTCGATCGGTGTGTCATGCGGCGTGAGCATCGCCTCCTGATTCGTCGCGTCGTTCGACGAGTTTGCGTTCTTGAATTCCGAGCCGGCACGGACGAGGGCGACGAGGTGGGGTGCGTTGACCGCGCTACCGGATCTGGGCGGACTCGATGAGCTTGAACGCCATGGCGATGCCTGGGGCCCGGGAGCCGGGGGCCATTGGTGACGCGTCGGAGGTATAGAAAGAGCTGATCTTGTCGTTGATCCCCGCGCTGCCAAGCATGGTCTGGCTGTAGTGGACGCCCAACTCGACCTCGGCGCAAAGGACCCCCAGCCTTCGCGGGCTGGGGTCTTTCTGCGTTTCAGATGCGTCGGTCAGTGCTCGGAAACGTATCCCGCTTGGGTTGCCTCGGTGGCGAGCTGCTGCCATGCGTCGGCATAGCTCGCGAGCTCTTCGGCGTGGTCGTCCGCGAATGTGTCAAGCCTCGGCTCCAGCAGAGTCAGGGCACGTAGGTATTCGTCCTCGCGACAGTCGCGGTCAGCGGCCAGGGCGTCGGCCTCGATCGGCAGGAACGCCGCCCATTGCGTGTTGGGGTTGTTCGGCTGGTACCGCGAGGTCGGTGCTGCCTGGGAGAAGTACACGGCAAGCCCGGTCGCACCGGACTCCTCAAGAGTGATGCCGTTTTCGCCCATGCACTGGTTGTAGGGCTCGATCGGGCCGATCTCAGAGTTGACTTCGTCAAGCATCTGCTGGAACTCGAACGCTAAGTCGTCGGCACCTACGGGGTTGCCGAGTTGAACGTTGGACTCTTCGGTGACCTGCGAGCACTCGTCCATGGCGTCCTTGTAGGCCTGCGACGCTCCGGCCGGCATCGGCTGGTCCTCAGGCTCGCCGCCAAACTCGCCAGCACGTTCTGCGCGGTCGGAGGGCGCCCAGTCGAGCTTGCCGAGCCACCCGCCGGTCTCAATCGAGTTAGTCACCCAGCCGGCGTACAAGTGGGTGAACGACGGCACGAACGTGTGCCCCGCTTCGCCCATGCAGTCAACGGTTCCAGCGTTGAGCTCCATGAAGTCGAGATAGTGAGCTGCTTCCTTTTGCTCGGCGGTGCCCCACATCTGCGTTGAGATCGCATCGGCCTTCGCTTCGACGCTGGCCGGGTCCTGGTGGGGGTCGGCCGCGCTGTCAGGAACCGCTTCACCGCAAGACGTCAATAGTCCAGCAACCGCTAGGACCGCAGCCCACCGTGCCAGCCCTTTCATTCGCGGAGTCCCTTGTCCGTCCATGCCCCCACCCATCAGTCGCAATCTTGGACTTGGTTGCCGTCGTTGAAATCGATGGTGCCGTCCTCATGTCGGATGAAGTAAGCACCGCACTTGCTTGTCCACGTTCCAGCCGGGCCGATGTAGCAGACATGACCGTCCTCATCCGCTGACTCGAGTCGTACCCGCAGAGGGTCGGATTTGTCGGCTGGTAGTACCCGGGCGGGCTGGCGTCTTGGAAGTACTTACACGCGCCTGCCTTTTGTAGACCGCTAATGGTCCGGCCACCCCAACTGCTGGGCTCCGTGATCGTTCCTGCCCTGCCCCCGCCAGGCTTGCAGTTTCGAGCGATCCTCGCGTCGTAATGCCCCGATGTGGTCATCCAATCCACGAACGTGTCGAGGCACTTATCGAGGTCCATCCCATTGTTGGCGTTCCCCGACACGTAGGCCTCGCCGATCAATCGGTTCCAGGACCATGACTGGCTGCCTGCCCCGATCGTCTCTGAGCCCGAACCGGAGGTGTCGCCGGTGCTCGCATGGCAGTCAGCCCACGCCGCGGTCGTGCCAATCAGAATGAAGGTGATTGCGCCAGCAACCACGACGAGCAAGCGACGTAGGAGAGTCGTCACGCCGTGACTCTAACAATGCTCGGCAGGGCGCACGATAGTTCATATGGGCCATAGGGCGACTTGTCCTCGCTTGGAGGAATCGTCAGGACAGTTGCAGAAGAAATCAGGAGATCAAGCTCGTGCACCCAGGGAAGCCCCCCGGGGAGCGCCTGGTCGTCGCGAGCCGATCGCACTGCGGGCCATCATTGGGACTATGACGACGGTGTCCATAGCCAGCCCTGGCCCGCGGGCATTCCTACGTGAGGCACGGACAGCGTTTCGCGGGCAGTTTTCGTGAGTCTCGTCGGGCCCTTGACGGGTCGCCAGAGACCCAGTTAACTACTCGCAGTATCTTCCCCATAGAGAAAGGCGGGGTGTGGATGCGCATGAAACCAGTTCGGGCTGCATTCACTCCCACAAGATTTCGGCTTGCCGTGCTCGGTTTGACGTTGGGGGTTCTGTGTTCCTGCGGTACCTTGAGTTCCGAGACGTCAGAATCCACGCGCACAGCGGAAAATCCACTCGATTCCGGCTGGACCCAGTTCACCCTGGCCCCCGGGACTCCAGAACCGCAGGCAGCGATCGAAGGTCAGACGTTGGCTCTGGCAGACGGCTCCACCATTGACCTTGAGGGGTCTCCTGGTGGGGGGATCGTCGGCTGGATCTCCCCTCTAGGAGTTCCGACTGCCGATAAGATCTACTACAACGACTGGCACAAGCTACTTGAGGTTGATCCGTACGAATCGTATTCCGAGCAAGGCATAAACACTGGCGAACCCTTGGCAACGCCTTCGATCAGGACGATCGATCTGGCCACCGGAGAGGACGCCCTATTTGCTAGGGGCGCTTATTCTGTTGCGGCGTCAGCGACCGGTTCATTGGCGTACGTCGAGACTGACACTACAGATGTGCTGGTCAACACACCAGTGACAGGGAAGTTGATGGTCTCCGTTGGCGGCGAACCGCCTGAGCGCTGGGGTGACGAGGGGACCACGCTGATTGCCGCCGCTTGGGCCGGGTCGATATTGCTGGCATATCAGACCGATGGTGCCGGCTCCATTCATCTACTTGCATGGTCTGGACCGAAGGATTACAGAGACCTCGGGCCTGGGACATTGGTTGCCGTGAGCCCAGATGGGTCCCGCGTCGTTATGTCCGACGCCGCATCGTCTGGGCTGTGGCTTGTTGACGTCGCGTCTGCTGAGTTGCTGGACCAGGTCCCCCTCGCGGAAATGGACGGAGACAGTGATGCAGAGGTCATGACGGCAATCGGATACGGAGGAGACTGGTACGGCAACAGCGTCGTCGCGGAGTTCAGCCATGGTTTCGTGGTCCTCGACGTGTCCGACATGGAAATGGAGCCTCGGCTGGTCGCGAAGATCGGTGATGGCGAACTTACGCTGCCGCCACACGAGTTCCGGTTTGTTGCGGGCGACGAAGGTCAGTTGACGGCATGGGTTCCGCGAGAAACAGGTCGTAAGAGCGACGTACAGCGAACAAACTTTCCGCTTTCGTGCGACGTCGCGGCGAGAACTTGCACTATCGGCCAGGAGGTTGAGTCGGGGCTATACATGGCCGTTCGCAACCCAAGCCGCCCCCTCGGGAGTAGAGGATGACGCAAAGAGGAAGCAGTCTGCTGATTGCTCTCGTGGTCGGTCTGTGCGCGGCAGGCTGCGACGGCGCGACAGAGGTGTCGAGCCCACCCACGGCACCGTCATCAGCGCCAGCGAACCAACCGATCGGTGACCTGGTATTCGCGCGCGCCGACGTTGTTGTCGATGAGTCGGTGTCGCACTACCGCAACTCAGACCTGTACGTGCTGGCGGTCGGAGGCGCCGAGCCGCACCAGATCACCTCGGGTCCAGGGGTTGACTCTGAGCCCGCTTGGTCTCCCGATGGTTCCCAAGTGGCGTTCGTGCGAACCACCTACGACAGTGGTCTGATCCGTTTCAAGACAATGGTGGTCGACAAGACCGGAAAACACCTCAGAGTGCTCAGCGGGTGTGGGTCCTCCGACTGTGCCTTCACGTCTCCGAGATGGGTTGACGATACCCACGTTGGCTGGGTAGTCGCTGACTCAGACGGAGGCTTCGTGCAGGTTGCTGCCCTCGGGGCCACCACCTCCCCGGAGTCCATTCAGTTCCCAGACGGGTTCTCGGTCGCCTCAGCGGATTGGCTCCACGACGGTTCATTGGTCGTACTGGGGACTCGAGGTTCGAACCCTTTCGCTGTCTGGACTGCAGAACCGGATGGCTCTGGCCTTGACCAGTTGGAGGTGTGCGACCGATCAGAGTGCCCACCGATCGCTGACTTCGCAGCAACCGAGAATGACGCCGGTCTCGAGATCGCGTACCGCCGCACCTCCAGTCCGCTCTATGTCAGCGATGGCACTGACTCTGGTGTCGAACTGGTCGAATGTGACGGCACCCAGTGCCCCAACGACCCTGATTGGGGAGCGAGATACATCGCCTACGCTCTTGGTGATGCCTGGGGCGGATCGATTGGCATCATGGATCCTGTGTCGCTGGAAACGGTCAGGTTGACCGATGGGCCTTTGGACTTCGATCCAGACATCTCTTGACCAGACGGCCAAAACGGCGGCAACGTCAGGCAAGCCCCGGCGATCCGCTCCCGAGCGAGTGGGTACCTCAATTCCCAGGAGTCCCTAAGCCTAGGGTTGCTTCTGGCGCCCGCGCCGGCAGAAGCACACTGAAGTGACCTAGGTTCGCTGCCGCATCTTCCGGGTCGCTCCGGACCTGATGTCTGTCGGGCCCGGCTTGAGACTGGGCGGTGGAGGGCCCCGCGTGGTCGGTGGTCTCGGGTACCGTTGAGGCATGGTCGATCGGGTGCTGCTGGAGCAACTGAAGGGGCTTGGGGTAGGGGGAACGCCCCGAGATCATCGGCGAACTGTGGCACAGCATCGACCACAGCAAGCGCTTGGTGTCGCCGTCGGTCGCGGCGTTGATTGACGAGCGGGTCGCGGACGCCAAGGCGAACCCGCTGGACGGTCGGCCCTGGGACCTGGTTCAAGACAGCCTGCGCAAGCGCCGTTCCCGTTGACGTACTCGGTGCACATTCGCGCCGATGCGGAGCGCGACATGGTTCACGCGCAGGACTGGTACGCCGTTGAGGCTCCCGAGCAGGTCGAAAGATTCGCCGGCGCCGGAGCAAAGCCGACCACCTGGTCGGTCCTCCCGGTGAGGGTCCCGTCATGGACTCAATCCCGCTGACCGCGCTGCTCCCCGCGGGCATCGACCCGAAGCAGCACACGGTCCATTTCGCCGTCTGGAATCAGATCAAGCACCCGATTGACGTTCTAGCGAGCAACCAGGAGGAGTGGCAAGGGTGGAACTCTTTTGGGCTCCGTCATCACATGCTAGGTTCCTCAAACAGGGGAATCGAGGGGTTTGATGAGCGTTCCCGAGTTGCGAAGTCCTCGGCGCGATCGACTCGTGCTCGGTCTTCGCCCGCCCTGCGCGCCTGACCGGACCTCCGCCGTGATGATGCCAGCGCCCGTCTGGGTTGAGATGAGGGGCGCGCTCCGCACGCCGTTCGCTCTGCACGCCGTTCGCTCTGCACGCCGTTCGCTCTGGGAGGCGGAGGCTCCGAAACGGTGGTCGTGGCGACCGGGCTTCTGCCATGACGCGCCCGGTTGCGGTCTCGTGGTTTCTCGAGCCGGATGCTCTATGTGTCCAGTCGTATGTGTCCAGTCGCTGCACAGTCCTTCTGGCGTTCCCCCGCGGCTCGCTTCGCACCGTGACCAAGCGGGTGGTCGGCCGGATCAGAACCACCCACCGTCCACCCTTGGAAATCAACCGGCTGCCCCCTCGGGATCGGCCGACACACGAAAGGTCAACGGCACATGAAAGCTCCAGCACTGGAAGGCAAGGTCGTGGTCATCACTGGCGGCGCCCGTGGGATCGGCTACGCGACGGCCAGGACGTTGAAGGGTCTGGGAATGAGGGTGGCCGTTGGTGATGTCGACGAGACCCGACTGCTCGAGACTGGCAGAGAACTTGATCTCGACGCGGTGGGCCGACTCGACGTCACCGACCCGGAGTCGTTCCAGGCGTTCTACGCGATGGTCACCGACCGACTCGGGCCTCCCGACGTGCTGGTCAACAACGCCGGGGTGATGCCCGTCGGGCCTACCCTGGATGAGAGTCCGGAGGTTGCTCGTCGCATGCTGGAGATCAACGTCCTCGGAGTGATCGTCGGCACGAAACTCGCCCTCGGCACCATGCTGCCACGCCGCAGTGGACACATCATCAACATCGCCTCCATGGCGGGGGAGGCGTACGTCCCGGGGCTTGCAACCTACTGCGGGACGAAGGCCGCCGTGATTGCGTTCACCGATGCCGTCAGACTCGAGCACCGCACCAGCGGCGTCGACGTCTCCCTCGTGCTGCCCACCTTCACCAACACCGAACTCGTCTCCGGCACTCAAGGACCCAAGGGCTTCCGCAACGCCGAGCCCGAGCAGATCGCCGAGGCCATCGCCGACCTGCTGGCCCACCCGCGTCCGCGGGTCTACGTCACCAGGACCATGGGCGTGCTGCTCAAGGCGCAACGGCTCATGCCTGCGGCGTGGTCCGAAGCCCTCGCCCGGCGACTCGGCAGCGATCGCATGTTCCTGGGCGGCGTCGATCAACAGGCGCGAAGCGCCTACGAGGAACGGGCCCGGAAGTCATGATCACTGTGCTCCCACCGGGCAGGGCGCCACGATGAGTCGGCGAGCGATCTTCGATCCCACCGGCGCCAGGCTCGGTCGCGAGGGGTCCCAGCGGACGGCAACCCTGAGGACTCAAGCTCCAAGTTCCTGGTCTCACTACGTCCGATCGTGATTGGGTCGAATCCGGGCACGGATCGGTGCGTTGCACCCAGAAAGGAAAAGCCATGAGCGAAGACCAGTTGCAACCCGAGGACACCCTGGACGACCGGGGTGTCGACGACATCCTCGACGAGGGGATCTCGCCCGCAGAGAAGCCACACCTGAGCCGCTCGGTGGGAACCACCGACTACGAGGTCGCGCGAGGTGAGACCTTCGACGAGCGTCTGGCTCAGGAGGAGCCCGACGAGCAACCCGACCTCGGGGAGGGCGAAGAAGACCCGCCCGGCGCCGAGGACGTCGGCGACCAGCGTGCCGGTCGGCTGGTGGCCCCCGACCAGGGTTCCGGGGAGGATTCTGAGAACCAGGAGTTGGCCGAGGATGTCGGCATCGACGGTGCTGGCGCCAGCGCCGAGGAGGCCGCCATGCACATCATCGAGCCTCCCGACTGACCGACTGACCGACTGACCGACTGACCGGCTGACCGATTCTCAGGGATGGCTACATGAGCACCCTGCCCCACACTCGCGTCGAGGATCCGACGCAGGCGCCGGCCATCCGCTGGGGAGTGCTTGCTCCCGGCGGCATCGCCCGCGACTGGACTGCGGCGCTGCATGCCAAGACCACCTCACGGGTGGTCGCCGCGGGATCGCGGTCTCTGGAGAGGGCCCAGACGTTCGCGGACGAGTTCGATGTCGACCGCGCCCACGGCAGCTACGAATCGTTGGTCGCCGACCCGGACGTCGATGCAATCTATGTCGCCAGCCCTCACTCCGAACACCACGATCACGCGCTGCTGGCATTGGAGGCCGGCAAGCCGGTGCTGGTGGAGAAGGCATTCACCCGGGACGCAATCGAGGCCGCGGCCGTGATCGAGGCCGCCCGCAGCAAAGGCCTGCTGGTGGTGGAGGCGATGTGGACCCGCTTCCTGCCCCACATCGACGTCGTACGACGCTGCCTGGAGGACGGACTGCTCGGTGACGTCGTCGTCGTCGAGGCAGACCACGGCCAGTTGCTCCATCCCGACGGCCCGCAGCGACTGGCCGATCCGAACCTCGCCGGCGGGGCGCTGCTGGATCTGGCCATCTATCCGGTCTCGTTCGCGCACCTGGTGCTGGGCGGGTTCGCCTCGGTGCAGGCGCTCGGCACCCTCGCAGCCACCGGGGTCGACGCCAGCGAGACCATCGCGGTCACCGGCCCGACCGGCGCCATCGGCACACTCAGCTCGACCATGGTCGCCAAGACCCCGTGTGCGGCATCGGTCTCGGGGACCGCCGCCCGGCTGGAGATCGACGGCTGGTTCTACCAACCGAACACCGTGCGCCTCATCGACGCCGACGACCGGGAGATCGACCGCTTCGAGTCGCCGGACCGCGCCCACGGACTAGCCTACGAGGCTGCCGAGTTCGCCCGCCTGCTCGCCGCCGGGCGGACCGAGTCCGACCTGATGCCGCTCGACGAGACATGGGCGATCATGAAGGTCCTCGACCAGATCCGCAGTCAGCTCGGCGTACAGTTCCCGGCCACCGTTTGAGCATCGCCACCTGGTTGTGGTGCTCTGGTCGCCGGCGGCGCAGGTGCCCTCGTCGGTATCGGCAAGATCGGGCTCACCCGCCGGCCATCGCCCCGATGACCAACAGCGGTTCACGACCGGTCACCACCGCCTCCGGCAGCGGGTCGTCGGGGGAGTCGTGGGACAGGTCCTCGGAGTCGGCGTAGAAGCGCACGAAGGACCGCCGCCGGCCGGTATGCCGGTCCCGTACGGTCCCGAGCAGGGCCGGATGCAGGGCCTCCAACGCGTCGAGCACCGAGCGTTGGCTGGCCGGGTCGTCGACCTCGACCGTCACCTCGTGCTCGTCGAGTCGGGCGAGTGCTCGCAAGTGCGCCGGGAGGTGCACACGGATCGCGGTCATGGCAACGTCTGCACCTCGACCGACAGCACCGCGGGCAGGTCCCGCACGATCGTGGTCCAGGTGTCCCCGGAGTCGGGCGAGACGTAGACCTGGCCGCCGGTGGTGCCGAAGTAGATCCCGCAGGAGTCGTGTTGGTCCACCGCCATCGCGTCACGCAGCACGTTGACGTAGCAGTTCTCCCCCGGCAGTCCGTTGGTCAGGGCCTCCCACTGGTCGCCACCGGTCCGGCTCCGGTAGACCCGAAGTGCGCCATCGGGGGGGAAGTGGTGGGAGTCGCTGGTGATCGGCACCACGTAGATCGTCTCCGGTTCATGGGCGTGTACCGCGACCGGGAAGCCGAAGTCGCTGGGCAGGTTGCCGCTGACCTCGTGCCACGAATCACCGGCGTCGTCGCTGCGCAGCACGTCCCAGTGCTTCTGCATGTACAACACCTCAGGGTTGCTCGGGTGCAGGTCGAGCCGGTGCACACAGTGGCCGACCTCGGAGTCCTGGTCGGGGATCTCTCCAGACCGCAATCCCTTGTTGATCGGTTGCCAGGTCTCGCCACCGTCCCTGGTGCGAAAGGCACCGGCTGCCGAGATGGCCAAGAACAGGGTCTTCGGGTCGGTCGGGTGCTCCAGGATCGTGTGCAGGCACATGCCGCCAGCGCCGGGCTGCCAGAGCGGGCCGGTGTCGTGCTCACGCAGCGCCGACAACTCCGACCAGGAGGCACCACCGTCGGTGGACCTGAAGAGAGCGGCGTCCTCTACGCCGGCGTAGACCGTGTCGGCGTCGTGGCGTGACGGCTCCAGATGCCAGACCCGCTTGAACTCCCACGGCACCAGCGAGCCGTCGTAGTACTGGTGTTTGCCGGGAACCGAGGCGTAACTGAAGTCGTTGTCCACCACATCCCAGGTGGCTCCGCCGTCGTCGGAGCGTTGGATCACCTGGCCGAACCAGCCACCGCTGGGTGCGGCGTAGATGCGGTCGGTGTTCAGAGGTGAGCCCTTGAGGTGATAGACCTCCCAGCCGGGGAAGTGGGGTCCATCGACCCTCCACTCCGTGCGCGAATCGTCGGAAGTGAGCACGAACGCGCCCTTGCGTGTGCCGACCAGAACCCGGGTAGTGCCCATGGCGGCACGCTATCGCCGAACAGGGTCGTCAGTCACGCCTCAGTGCGGCGCCTGTGAACCGACACGGCCGACGTCGAGTTGTCCCGGCATCCGACGCGCCCGGCCAGCCTGAGCGTAGCGGTGCGGTCCGTGCCGCACCTAGAATCCCGAGGTGCCCACTGCCCGTCTGCCTCGCGTCGTCCTGGTCCTGCTGGTCGGGGCCAGTTTGGTGATCACCCTGGCTGGAGTCCGTGCGACCTCCGGGATTCTCGGCCCGGTCTTCCTAGCCCTGGTGCTGACCATCACGGTGCACCCGGTCCGGGGTTGGCTCAGCCGGCGCGGACTGCCGGACTGGCTCGCGTCGGTCGCCGCAGTCTTGGCTGTCTACCTGCTGATCGTGCTGCTGGCGATCGCCTTGGTCGTGTCGGTGGCGCAGTTGGCCACGGTGTTGCCCAGTTACGGCCCCAAGATTCAGGATCACCTCAGCAGCGCCACCAGTTGGCTCGGCGACCGTGGTGTCGGTACCAGTCAGATCGACACGATGATCCAGTCCCTGGACGTCGGCAAGATCGTCGACATCCTCACCACGGTGTTGGCTCGTGTGCTTAGCCTGCTGACCAATCTGTTCTTCATCGCCACCATGGTGTTCTTCCTGGCCTTCGACACGACCTCGAGCAACAGGATTCTCGATCAGATCCGCCCGCATCGCCCGCACCTGATCGACGCACTGCGCAACTTCGCCATCGGAACCCGCAACTACATGGGCGTCTCTACCGTGTTCGGCTTCGTCGTCGCCGTGATCGACGGTGCGGCACTGTGGATGCTCGGCGTCGACGGATGGTTCGTGTGGGGTGTGCTCGCCTTCGTCACCAACTACATCCCCAACGTCGGCTTCGTGATCGGCGTGGTTCCGCCGGCGTTGCTCGGGTTCCTCGACAGCGGGCTCAGCACCCTGATCTGGGTGATCGCCGTCTACAGCGCCGTCAACGTGGTCGTTCAGACGATCATCCAGCCGAGAATCGTCGGTGACAAGGTCGGCCTGTCAGCGACGGTCACCTTCCTTTCGCTCGTCTTCTGGGCCTGGGCTCTCGGCGCGCTGGGTGCGCTGTTGGCCGTGCCGCTGACGCTGCTCGTGCGGGCGTTGCTGGTCGAGGCCGATCCCGACGCGCGCTGGGCCCTGCCACTGATCACCGGCAAGCCGGCTGACGAGGTCCCGCCGGCGCTGGCGCCGTAGTCTGGAAGCCATGGGCCACTCGCACACCGGATCGGGGTCGGCGAGCGCCGCAGGCCGGCACCGATGGCGCCTGGCCGTGGCGTTCCTACTGGTGGCGGGGTTCTTCGTCGTCGAACTGCTCGCCGGCCTCAACTCCGGGTCGCTGGCCCTGATCTCTGACGCCGGTCACATGGCGGCCGATGTGGTTGCGCTCGGCGCAGCGCTGGCGGCCACCAGGATCGCCACCCGGCCCGACCGCACCGGACGACGCACCTATGGTTCCTACCGGGTGGAGGTCTTCGCCTCCGGGCTGACGGTGCTGATCATGCTCGGCGCCGCCGCGTATGTGCTGATCGAGGCCGTCCGCAGGATCGGCGAATCGCCCAGCGTCGGCGACACCACCATGGCGGTCGTCGGCGGCATCGGGTTGGCCGTCAATCTGGGCTGCCTGGTGCTTCTCAGGACCGGGGCCCAGGAGGCGCTCAGCCTGCGCGGTGCCTATCTGGAAGTGGCTGCAGATGCGGCCGGTAGCGTCGGTGTGATCGCGGCCGCTGTGCTGGTCGCGGTCACTGGATGGTCGACCTGGGACACGATGGTGGCGTTGGCCATCGGCGTTTTCGTCGCCGTCCGCGCCCTGCTGCTCGGCCGGGAGGTCGTCGCTGTCCTGGGACAGCATGTTCCCGCCGATGTCGACCTGGACGCGGTGGTGGCCGACTTGGCCGCCGCCGCCGGAGTGGCCGGCGTGCACGACCTGCACCTGTGGACCCTGACGTCGGGCATGAACGTGGCAACCGCCCACCTGGTGGCGGCACCGGGGGCTGACCCGCAGACAGTGCTCGACGCGGCCCGGTCGGTCCTGGCCGAGCGCCACCACATCGACCACGCCACTCTCCAGGTGGAGGCTCAGACTGCGCCGGCCTGCCACGAGGTCACCTGGTAGTGGTCGTCACCCACCCTGAGGCCGTGGTCAGAGCCAGCCGGCGCCTTGGGCGATGAGCAGGAACCCGAAGAGAGCGAACAGCGCCGAGGCGAACCACTTGATCACGTGTTCGGGCAGGTTGCGACCCAGGAGTGCACCGACACCGATGGCGAGCGCGTCGGCCGCCACCATTCCGAGCGTGGAGCCGATCCAGGTGCCGAACCAGCCCTCTTGGGTGGCCAGCGTGATGGTGGCCAACATCGTCTTGTCGCCGAGTTCGGCGAGGAAGAACGCGGTGCCGACCGCCAGCAGCGCCATCCCGGTGGCCTGTTTGGCCTTGGCTGCCTCCTCGGTTGTCAACTCGTCTCCCCGCAACGTCCAGGCAGCGAATCCGAGGAAGGCTATCCCCGCAACAACCTCGATGGTGCCCTGGTAGTCGGCGAAGGAGGAGCCGACCAGATGACCGATGCCGACCGATGCCAGGTGCACCAGCGCAGTGGCGACGGTGATGCCGACGAGCACGTCGCGGGCCCGGTAGCGGGTGGCGAAGGTCATGGCCATCAGCTGGGACTTGTCACCCAGCTCGGCGACGAAGATGACGCCGGTGCTGAGCAGGAAGGCGTACAGCTCGGAATGCATGGTTTCCTCTCGTGCCGGCCGGAGGAACCGCGCGGACGGCACACTTCGGCCAGCGATTGCGCCCCGACGGGCTCGGTCAACTGGTCGAAAGTCTCGTCCGCCGCCATCTGACGGCCCGTAGTGCCGGGCTCCGCTCCGTGACCGGCGCGGCGCCAGTATGTCGACACAACTGTTGAGGACTACTCCCCTTCGGTGCCCCGAGCCTAGTCATGGGCCGATCCGGTGACAATTTCCCGGCCAACCCGGATCCTTGTTGTTGCAAGTGACTTGCAACAACGAGTAACTCGGAGTTGGATTGGTGGCATGCACGTTCCGGACGGCTTCCTCAACGCGCCGACCTCGGCCGCCACTGGCGTCATCGCCGCAGGGGCGGTCGCGCTGGCTGTTCGCGGTGCTCGTCGCGAACTCGACGACCGCACCGCGCCGATGGCCGGCCTGGTGGCCACCTTCATCTTCGCCGGCCAGATGGTGAACTTCGCGGTGGGTGCAGGCACCAGCGGCCATCTGCTCGGCGGTGCCCTCGCGGCCGCCCTGGTCGGCCCGTGGACCGGGGTGCTGTGTGTCTCGGTCGTGCTGCTCGTGCAGTCCTTCCTGTTCGCCGACGGCGGCGTGACCGCGCTGGGCACCAATATCTGCCTGATAGGGCTGGTCGGGGTGGGCGTCGGTTGGCTGGTGATGGTCGCGGTGCGTTCAGTGCTGCCGAAGCGTCGCGAGTCGGTCGTTGTCGCTGCTGCGGTGGGTGCTGCGGTGTCGGTGCCGACCGCAGCCGCAGCGTTCTCCCTACTCCTCTCGATCGGAGGCAACGTCGACCTCCCGATCTCGACAGTGTTGACGGCGATGGTCGGCTGGCATGTGGTCATCGGTCTGGGGGAGGCCCTCATCACCGCCGTGGTGATCGCAGCGGTGATGACGGCGCGCCCCGACCTGGTCCATGCCGCCCGGGGCTACCTGGGGAACACGCGCCTGCTCATCACCGAGAAGGCACCGTGAGCAAGCGCGGCTTCATCGTGCTCGGCTTGGTCGCGGCGTTCTTCGTCGCTGCGGTGGTCAGCGGCTTCGCTTCCTCGAATCCGGACGGCCTCGAACGTGTCGCCGAGGACCAGGGCTTCAGCCAAAGTGCCGGCGACCACCCCGCGGGCGAGGGTCCGATGGCTGACTACAGCGTGGACGGCGTCGACAACTCCCGACTCTCCGGTGGGCTGGCTGGCGTCGTCGGCGCCGCAGTGGTGCTGCTGCTGATGGCTGGCCTGGTGCTGCTGGTCCGTCGCCGCGGGTCTGAGGCCGACACCTCCGAGGTCCCTACCTCGGACACGGAGCACTGAATGGGCGCCGGACATGGCCATCGACTTCACTTCCATGGCCATTCGCCGATCCACCGAGCGCCGGCCCACCTCAAACTGCTCGCGTTGATCGGGTTCATGCTGGTGGTGGTGGCAACGCCCGGGTCGGCGTACCCCGCCTTCGGTGGCTATCTGGCGCTGTTGCTCACCGTGATCGCGACCTCCGGGGTCCCGTTCGGCTACATCGCCCGCAGGATGGTCATCGAGGTCCCCTTCCTGGTGTTCGCGGCCATGATGCCGTTGATCGCCCGCGGACCGCGGGTGGAGGTGCTCGGCCTGTCGCTGAGCCAGTCCGGGCTCGACTCGGCCTGGAACCTGCTCGCGAAGGGCACCATCGGCGTGATCGCGTCCCTCACCCTTGCCGCGACCACCGAACCCCGAGACGTGCTGGCGGGACTGCGTCGGTTGCGGATGCCGGCGGTGATCGTGGAGATCATGGGCTTCATGATCCGCTATCTCGACGTGGTCACCGATCAGTTGAGGCGGATGCTGATCGCCCAGCGCTCCCGAGGGTTCATCGCTCGCAACCCGCGGCATTGGCCGGTGCTCGGCAAGGGCCTCGGATCGCTGTTCATCCGGTCCTACGAGCGCGGCGAGCGGGTCCACCAGGCCATGCTCGCCCGCGGGTATGCCGGCCAGCTGCCGGTGATCGACTTCGGCGACGAACCCCTCCACGCCGGCCTCGGCCACCGGAAACACCGGTGAGCACCCCCGTGATCGAGGTCTCCGGCCTCGCGCACGCCTATCCGGACGGCCATCAGGCGCTCTTCGGGGTGAACCTGAGCCTGGCCGAGGGGGAGCGGGTGGCGTTGTTGGGCCCCAACGGTGCCGGCAAGACCACCCTGGTGCTGCACCTCAACGGCATCCTGGAACCCGGTGTGGGCACGGTGCACATCGGCGGTATGCCGGTCGAGAAGGGCAACCTGCAGGAGATCCGTCGCCGGGTCGGCATCGTGTTCCAGGACCCCGACGACCAGCTCTTCATGGGCACCGTGCGCGAGGACGTCGCGTTCGGCCCCGCCAACCTCGGCATCCGCGGACCGCAACTGCGGGCTCGGGTCGAGGACGCCCTGGAGCGGGTCGGCATGGCCGACTTCGCCGATCGGCCGCCTCACCACCTCTCCTTCGGTCAACGGCGCCGGGTCGCGGTGGCGACCGTGCTGGCTATGGACCCGCAGGTGCTGGTGCTCGACGAGCCCAGCTCCAACCTCGACCCGGCCTCACGCCGGGAGTTGGCCGACATCGTGCGCTCCCTGGACACGACCGTGTTGATGGTGACCCACGACCTGCCCTACGCCCTCGAACTGTGCTACCGCTCGGTGATCTTGGACGGCGGCATCGTGGTCGCCGACGCGAAGACCCCTGACCTGCTCGGCGACACCGACCTGCTCGCCGCGCATCGTCTCGAGCTGCCGGTCGGCTTCAGCGTCCGCTGAGTCGACTCTCGCTCAGATCCAGCGGGTGAACCAGATCCGTTGCAGCCACTGGTCGTGGGTGAGCAACTGGTTGGTCCAGATCGGCCAGAACCATGCGAAGTTGATGAAGGCCAACATCACATAGGACCCAGCGAGCACCACCCCGACGGTACGTCGACGTTCCCGGGAGCCCGACCCGATCAGCTTTCCGATCGCCAGCGTGATCGCGAGCACCAGGAACGGCAGGGTCACGATGGCGTAGAAGGAGAAGATCGGGCGGTCGTCGTACTGCATCCACGGCAGCCACGTCGACAGCACGCCGACGACGGCGACTCCGAACCTCCAGTCCCGGGCGCCGATCCACATCACCAGCGCGAAGATGGCTGCCAGAGCGCCGCCCCACCAGATCATCGGGTTCCCGAGCAGCAGCACCTGACGCAGGCAGTCCGACCCGGCGGCTGCGGTGCAGCCCTGGTCACCGGGTTGGATGCCGTTCTCGGCATTGATGCCGACCGGTCTGTTCAACAACATCCAGCCGCGAGGCAGCGACTGGTAGGTGTGCTCGGCACAGCTGAGGAAGTGGGTGTGGAAGACGTAGAGGTCGCGATGGTAGAAGGCCAGCGAGCGTAGCGACTGCCACACCTCACCGATCCCGGAGGCGTCCGGTTCGTCGGCGGTCGCCCAGTGTCGGGAGTCGTCGGGGTTGTCGACCACATAGCTCTCGCCGTCGCAGTGCCCCTGACCGGTCCAGGACTGATAGCGGTTGGCTGACAGGTGCTCCTCATAGGTGTCGGCGTTGATCAGCCAGCCGGTCCAACTCACCACGTAGACCACCAACGCGGTCAGGCAGATCTGGGCGAAGGCGGTCAGCCCGTCGGCTAGTGCCGACCGGAGCACCGGCCAGCGCACCCCGAAGGACCGGCGGGCGCCCGCACACCACACCCAATAGAGCAGTCCGAACGCAGCCAGGGGATAGATCGCGGTCCACTTGCAGGCCAGCGCCAGCCCCCAGCACACCCCCGAGGCGATCAGCCACGGACGCAGTAGCAAGCCGCGAACCGGACCGAAGCCGGAAGTCACCTGATCGGCCACCCGCTCGCCCAGCCGACGACGGAACTGTTGACGATCCGCCACCAGGCAGTGCACTGCTGCAAGGGTGAAGAAGGCTAGGAAGATGTCGAGCAGCGCCAGCCGCGAGAGCACGAAGTGCATCCCGTCCAGAGCGAGCAGGAGTCCGGCCAGGCACCCCAGGAAGGTCGAGCCGCTGACCCGACGGACGAAGCGGATCATCACCAGGATCATCAGGGACCCCACCACTGCCGACGCGATCCGCCAGCCGAAGGGGTCCATGCCGAACAGCTTGATGCCGATGGCTATCAGCCACTTGCCCACCTCGGGGTGGACGGTCATGGACGGGGTGTCCTTCCAGAGCCCGGCAGTGTCGCCGGCCAGGATCTGGTCGTTGGCGTCGTCGACGTAGTCCATGCCGTGCCCGAAGTGGAGCATCGACCAGGCGTCCTTGGCGTAGTAGGTCTCGTCGAAGGAGAACTCCGCCGGTTTGCCCAGGTCCCATAGCCGCAGCACGAGGGCGAACAGCATCACCCCGATGCCGGCGCACCACCCCAGCACCGGGTCCTCCAGCGATCTCGGCCCGCGGGCGCGTTGCCATGCGGTGGGAACCTTGCCGCCGCGGGCTGTGCGCGACAGGCCCTCGGTGACGGTGCTGGACACGGCCGCCACTCTAGCCAGTTGCCGATCTGACCCCGATAGTCTCGGGGTCATGCTCATCCTCGCTGGCACACCGATCGGTCGGCCCGAGGATGCGCCACCCCGGTTGGCTCAGGTCCTCGCCGAGGCCGACCTCATTGCTGCCGAGGACACCCGGCGCTTCAAACGGCTGGCGACCGATCTGGGGGTGCAGGTCACCGGTCAGGTGGTCTCCTACTTCGAAGGCAACGAGGTTGCCCGTACGCCGATGTTGGTCGAGGCCCTCACGGCCGGTCGAACGGTCGTGCTGGTCACCGATGCCGGGATGCCGTCGGTCTCGGACCCGGGCTACCGACTGGTGGCTGCGGCGGTCGAGGCCGGCGTCCGGGTGACGGCGGTTCCCGGTCCGAGCGCGGTGCTGACTGCGTTGGCCGTCAGCGGACTCGGCGTGGACCGGTTCTGCTTCGAGGGGTTCGCGCCCCGCAAGGCGGGCGAGCGCGCACGGGTCTTCGGTGCGCTGGCGACCGAGGCACGGACCATGGTCTTCTTCGAGTCGCCCCATCGCACCGGGGCGACGCTGGCGGCGATGGCCGACGCTTTCGGCCCAGACCGTCGAGCAGCGGTGTGCCGGGAGTTGACCAAGACCTACGAGGAGGTCGTGCGCGGCACCCTGGCCGAGCTGGCCGAGTGGGCTACCGGGCAGGTGCGCGGTGAGATCACCGTGGTGGTCGCCGGGCACGTTGCGCCGATGGTGCGGGTCGATCCGGACAGTTTCCGGGAGCGGGTCGACCTGCTCACCAGGCAGGGATCGTCCCGCAAGGACGCCATCGCCGAGGTGGCCAGAGTCCTCGGGGTGCGCAAGCGCGAGGTCTATGACGCGGTGCACCGAACCGACGACGAACTCCGGAGGACTCCGTGACCGACCGACCGCCGCTCCCCGAGTCGCTGCCGATGCCGGTGGTCGACAACCATTGCCACATGGACCTCACCCGCACCGAGCAGGGACCCCAGCCCGATGCCGAACCGGGGGCCGAGGCAGACCGGTTCCTCGCCGAGGCAGACCGAGTCAACGTCTCGCGGATCGTGCAGATCGGTTGTGACCTGCGCGGGGCGCGCTGGGCCGTGCAAGCCGCCGAGCGGTTCGACTCCGTCATCGCCGGGGTGGCGCTGCACCCCAACGAGGTGCCCGAATTGGCCGCCACTGGCCAGTTGGGCGCGGCGCTGACGCAGATCGAGTCGTTGCTGACTCGCCACGACAAGGTCAGGGTGGTCGGGGAGACCGGTCTGGACTACTTCCGCACCGGTCCCGACGGGGTGGACGTCCAGAAGCAGAGCTTTCGCCACCACATCGAGTTGGCCACCCACTACTCCAAGACCCTCCAGATCCATGATCGCGACGCCCACGACGACATTCTCGAGGTTCTCGACGAGGTCGGCGCACCGGACCGGTGGGTGATGCACTGCTTCTCCGGCGATGCCGCCTTCGCTCGAGCCTGCCTGGACCGCGGTGCCTATCTGTCCTTCGCCGGCACTGTCACGTTCAAGAATGCGCAGACGATCCGCGACGCCTTGGCCATCACTCCGCTGGACCGGATCTTGGTGGAGACCGACGCCCCGTTCCTGACCCCCAGCCCGCACCGCGGCCGGCCGAATGCCAGTTATCTCGTGCCGCTGACGGTGCGCGCCATGGCCGAAGTGCGTGGTGTCGACCTCGAGGAGCTCTGCAACGCCATCAACACCACCACCGACCTGGCCTACGGGGGCGCGTGGTAGCAGATCCGGCTGGCCCCTGTCGTGCCGAGTTCCGGCGGATTTCAGTGACTCTGGTCACATGATGCCGCCTGAGGAAGACCTCCGAGTTTGCATTTCGGGCAGGTTACAGGTTGGGCTGGAGGCACTATGCGAGCTGTTCTCAACCAATCTGCGAAGCGACCTGCGGCCATCGCGGCCGCCTGCGCCGTCACGCTCACTGTCGTGGTGGTCGTGCTGGGCATGCAGGCTCCCGCCACCAGCCTCAACCTCTCCCTCGACGGGAAGGAGGGCACCATCGAGGTGCATGCCGACACCGTCGGCGAAGCCCTCGCCGACGCCGGGGTCGAGGTGGGCCCGCGCGACATCGTGGTCCCGTCCCTGGACTCCGAGGTCACCGACGGCGACAGCGTCTCGATCCACTACGCGCGCAAGTTGACCCTGCGCACCGACGGCAAGGCGCAGACGCACTGGGTCACCGGCACCACCCTGGCTCAGGCGCTGAGCCAGATCGGGCGCAGCTATGACGCCGACGCCTACCCCACCTCCCGTTCGACCTCGATCGGTCGCAGCGGGCTCACCCTCCAGGTGTTCCCCGAGGTGAAGGTCAAGGCTGCTCTGAGCGGGAAGCCGGTGTCCACCGAGGCGGTGCACGGGCCGAGGGTCGCCGACGGACTGGAGCAACTCGGCGTTGAGGTCGACCGCAACGACCTGGTGACCCCTGGTCTGATGACTCCGGTCAGGGCGGGCATGCGGATCACCTTCACCGACGTCGTGGTCAAGCGCGAGACCGTCGCCGGCGAGCCGATCGCCGCCAGCACCGAGGAGCGTTCCACCGCCGAGTTGTACGTCGGCCAGAGCCGGGTCGCTCGCGCGGGCGTTGCCGGATCCCGCAACGTCGTCTACCGAGTTGTCCGGCACAACGGCGTCGTCGCCGAGCGGACAGTGATCTCTCAGCAGCGCCTGCGCGAGCCGGTCTCCGAGATCGTCGAGGTCGGCACCAAGCCGGTGCCGCTGGAGACCGGCACCTCGGTGTGGGACCGCCTCGCCCAGTGCGAGTCCGGCGGAAACTGGCAGATCAACACCGGCAACGGCTACTACGGCGGCCTTCAGTTCAGCCTCGGCACCTGGCAGGCGTGGGGCGGGACCGGACTGCCCTCGAGCGCGAGCCGGGAAACACAGATCGCCATCGCCACCAAGGTGCGCAATGCATCCGGCGGTTACGGCGCCTGGCCCAGTTGTTCTGCCCAACTCGGCCTGCCCAACTGAGCCACCCTGACCTGCGACGAGCCCGCGGTCGATCGACCGCGGGCTCGTTCACCGATATTTAGTTAGCCTGGGTAATGAGTTAGGCTGGAGGCGTGACCGACCTCGACCAGCTCTCCAGCGACCTGCGGGTCGCGGTCATGCGTCTGCGGCGCAGATTGGCCAACGAACGGGACCCGCTCAACGACCTGTCGACGCGCACCATGGAGGTCCTGGGCGCGCTCTACCGGGAGGGCCCGGCCACCGTCGGGGACCTCGCCGCGTTCGAGCGGGTTCAGCCCCCGAGCATGACCCGCACCGTCGACCATCTCCAGGAGCGCGGCTATGTCACCCGCAGCCAGTCCAGCGACGACAAGCGCCGCATCATGGTCGAGATCACCGAAGCCGGCATTGCGATCCTGAAGGAGGGCCGAGACCGCCGCAACGCCTGGCTCGTGGAGCGGCTCGCCCAACTCAGCGACGACGACGCCGAAGTCTTGCGCAGGGCCGCCCCGCTGCTGGAGAAGCTGACCGTCCTCGAACCCGCGACGATCGAATCGAGGCAACCCCCCACCCCAGGAGCCCCACCTTCCGCGCCCTGCGCAATCGCAACTACCGCCTCTATTTCGCCGGGTCGATGGTCTCCAACACCGGCACCTGGATGATGAGGATCGCCCAGGATTGGTTGGTGCTCGCGCTCGGCGGAGGCGCCGGTGCCCTGGGAATCGTCACCGGCCTGCAGTTCCTCCCCGTGCTGATGGTGATGCCGTATGCCGGCTCGTTGGCCGATCGGTTTCCCAAACGTCGGATGTTGCAGTGGACTCAGGCGGCCATGGCGGTCATCTCGCTGGTGCTCGGTGTGGTGGCGCTCAGCGGCCACGCTCAGGTGTGGATGGTCTGCGTCTTGGCATTCGGGTTCGGCATCGCAGCGGCCTTCGACGTGCCCGCGCGACAGAGTTTCGTCTCAGAGATGGTCGGACCCGACGACCTCACCAACGCCGTGGGCCTCAACTCCGCGTCGTTCAACAGCGCTCGGCTGATCGGCCCCGCGCTGGCAGGGTTGGTCATCGGCGCTCTGGGCTCCGGGCCGCAGGCGACCGGGGTGGTGATGCTGCTCAACGCGGCGTCCTACGCGATGGTCATCTATGCCCTGCAGCGAATGAACCCCGCCCTGCTGCTTCCTTCCCGGCCGGTGCCGCGGCAGGCAGGCATGGTGCGGGCAGGCTTCGCCTACGTGCGCACCCAGCCCAAGATGGTGCTCATCTTGGTGATCGTCTTCTTCGCCGGCACCTTCGGTGTCAACTTCCAGATCACCTCGGCCCTGATGGCCACCGAGGTCTACGGCAAGGGCGCCGGCGAGTTCGGCCTGCTCGGTTCTGTGGTCGCGGTCGGGTCACTGACCGGTGCGCTGCTCGCCGCCCGCCGGAGCAGCACCCGGCTGCGGCTGCTGTTCTTGGCTGCCGCGGGATTCGGGCTGACGGTGATGCTCGCTGGGCTGATGCCCACCTTCGTTGCCTTCGCGCTCATATCGCCCGTCATCGGCATCGCCATGATGACGATGATGAATGCCGCCAACACGCTCATCCAACTCGAGTCGGATCCGCAGTTCCGCGGTCGCGCGCTGGCGATCTACATGATGGTGATGCAGGGCGGGACGCCGCTCGGCGCGCCGATCACCGGCTGGATCGCCGCGGTCTGGGGACCGCGGGTCAGCATGGTCATCGGCGGCGGGTTGAGCCTGCTGGGCGTCGTACTCGCCGTGGGCCTGTTGTTGTGGTTCCGGCGCCGTCCGGCGGGCAGTGTCGAACCGGTCGTGGCGAGCGCAGCCACACTCGTGTGAGGATTTTGATCCCCCTACCACGGCGGGTAGCCTCATACCTTGTGTCTGGACAGTTCCAGACCATCCTGCATGCCCACCGAACGGTGGACCACACAGGCGCCAGAGTTCGACCCACGCACAACGCTCACATCCCGGTGTGTGCCGCGTGGCCCAGACCGTCGTCGCAGAGCGCGACGTCGTGATAGTCCAGAGAAAGGGAACCACCCGGTGCCCACAATTCAGCAGTTGGTCCGCAAGGGCCGCCAGGACAAGGCGTCCAAGTCCAAGACGCCTGCCCTGAAGGGATCCCCGCAGCGCCGTGGCGTCTGCACCCGCGTCTACACCACCACCCCGAAGAAGCCGAACTCCGCTCTGCGCAAGGTCGCCCGCGTGCGCCTGTCCAGTGGCGTCGAGGTCACCGCTTACATCCCCGGTGTTGGTCACAACCTTCAGGAGCACTCCATCGTGCTCGTCCGCGGCGGTCGTGTGAAGGACCTCCCCGGCGTTCGTTACAAGATCATTCGCGGCACCCTCGACACCCAGGGCGTCAAGAACCGCAAGCAGGCCCGTAGCCGCTACGGCGCGAAGAAGGAGAAGTAAGGATGCCTCGCAAGGGTCCCGCTCCCAAGCGGCCGCTCGACGTCGACCCGGTCTACGGGTCGCAGCTGGTCACCCAGCTGGTTTCCAAGGTGCTCGTGGACGGCAAGAAGCAGGTCGCCCAGCGCATCGTCTATACCGCTCTCGAAGGCTGCCGCGAGAAGACCGGCACCGACCCGGTACTGACCCTCAAGCGCGCCATGGAGAACATCAAGCCCTCTTTGGAGGTCAAGTCCCGACGCGTCGGTGGCGCGACCTACCAGGTCCCGGTCGAGATCAAGGGCACCCGCGGCACCACCCTGGCCCTGCGCTGGCTGGTGGGTTACGCCCAGGACCGCCGCGAGAAGACCATGGCCGAGCGCCTTCAGAACGAGATCCTGGACGCCTCCAACGGCCTGGGTGCTTCGGTCAAGAAGCGCGAGGACACTCACAAGATGGCCGAGTCCAACAAGGCCTTCGCGCACTACCGCTGGTGATGCGCCGGGTTGGGTGCCTGCCAAGCCTTCGGGCAGACTGGCGCCCAGCCCTGGTTACCTCTCCGGGATCAACTACCTAAGGATTAGACGAAGACAGTGGCTGTCGACATCACCACGGACCTCACGACGGTCCGCAACATCGGCATCATGGCGCACATCGACGCCGGTAAGACCACCACCACCGAGCGCATCCTGTTCTACACCGGCATCTCCTACAAGATCGGTGAGGTCCACGAAGGTGCGGCCACGATGGACTGGATGGAGCAGGAGCAAGAGCGCGGCATCACCATCACCTCTGCCGCGACGACCTGCTGGTGGAAGAAGCACCAGATCAACATCATCGACACTCCCGGTCACGTGGACTTCACCGTCGAGGTCGAGCGGTCCCTGCGCGTTCTCGATGGTGCCGTCGCCGTCTTCGACGGTGTGGCTGGTGTCGAGCCCCAGACGATGACGGTGTGGCGTCAGGCCAACAAGTACGCCGTTCCGCGGATGTGCTTCGTCAACAAGCTCGACCGCACCGGTGCCGACTTCTACCGCGTGGTCGACTCGATCATCCAGAAGCTCAACAGCGTCCCGTTGATCCTGCAACTCCCGATCGGCGCCGAAGGCGACTTCATCGGCATCGTCGACCTGGTCGAGATGAATGCCAAGGTGTGGCGCGGAGAGACCCAGCAGGGCGAAGACTACGTCGTGGAGGAGATCCCCGCGGATCTGGCCGACAAGGCTGCCGAGTATCGCGAGAAGTTCATCGAGACCCTCGCCGAAGCCGATGACGAGATCATGGAGGTCTACCTCGAGGACGGCGACGTCTTCGACGTCCCCACTCTCAAGGCGGCCATCCGTCGGGCGACTCTGGCCGACAAGGTCAACCCCATCCTGTGCGGCACCGCGTTCAAGAACAAGGGCGTCCAGCCCCTGCTCGACGCCGTCGTCGACTACCTGCCCTCACCGATGGACATCGACTCGATCGTGGGCCACAAGCCCAACAACGACGAGGTCGAGATCTCCCGCCAGCCTTCGGACGACGAGCCGCTGAGCGCGCTGGCGTTCAAGATCGCGACCGACCCGCACCTCGGCAAACTGATCTACGTCCGTGTCTACTCCGGCAAGCTCGAAGCCGGTGGCACCGTGCTCAACGCGACCAACGGTCGCAAGGAGCGCATCGGCAAGGTCTACCAGATGCACGCCAACAAGCGTGAGGAGATCGCGTCGGTGGGAGCCGGTCAGATCGTCGCCGTGATGGGGTTGAAGGACACCAAGACCGGTCACACCCTGTCCGACCCGGCCAACCCGGTCGTCCTGGAGTCGATGACGTTCCCGGCCCCGGTGATCGAGGTCGCCATCGAGCCGAAGACCAAGTCTGACCAGGAGAAGCTCGGCGTCGCGATCCAGCGGCTCTCCGAGGAGGACCCGACCTTCGTCGTCAAGACCGACGAAGAGACCGGTCAGACCATCATCGCCGGCATGGGCGAGCTCCACCTGGATATCCTGGTGGACCGCATGCGCCGCGAATTCAAGGTCGAGGCAAACGTCGGCAAGCCGCAGGTCGCTTACCGCGAAACCATCAAGAATGTTGTTGCGCGTCACGACTACACGCACAAGAAGCAAACCGGTGGTTCGGGCCAGTTCGCAAAGATTCAGATTGCCATCGGACCGTTGGACACGTCCGAAGGCGAGCTGTATGAGTTCGAGAACAAGGTGACCGGTGGCCGTATTCCGCGCGAATACATCCCGTCGGTTGACGCCGGTATCCAGGATGCACTGAACGACGGCGTCCTGGCCGGTTACCCGGTTGTTGGCATCAAGGCGACGCTGATTGACGGCGCCTACCACGATGTTGACTCCTCGGAAATGGCGTTCAAGATTGCCGGCCGTATGGCTTTCAAGGAAGCTGCACGTAAGGCGAACCCCATCCTGCTCGAACCGCTGATGGATGTAGAGGTCCGCACCCCTGAGGAATACATGGGTGAAGTAATCGGTGACCTCAACTCCCGCCGTGGCCAGATGCAGTCCATGGAAGATGCACAGGGTGTCAAGGTCATCCGTGCGCACGTCCCGCTGTCCGGCATGTTCGGCTACATCGGTGACCTGCGTTCCAAGACCCAGGGCCGCGCTGTGTATTCCATGACGTTCCACAGCTACGCCGAGGTCCCGAAGGCATTTGCCGACGAGATCATCCAGAAGAACCGCGGCGAATAGTCCTTCGGACTTTCACAGCGACAAACTCGGGTGCGTTTCCGGTAGACGGAAGCACGCCTGGTGCAGGTGGCCGGAGCCCGGTCATGACGCAGTCCCGGTCCCGGCCGGCTCCTGGCCGTCTGCGCGAACAGACTCGAGGGACTAGTATTAGTTCCTGATTCTGCAATTTCACCAATCCAAAGCCCCCCAAGTAGACTTGCCTGAGTTTCTGCCGCGATAAGCGCGGTTGAAGGGTAATTCATTTGAAAACGTTCTAGGAGGAACCTGTGGCAAAGGCAAAGTTCGAGCGGACTAAGCCGCACGTTAACATCGGCACCATTGGTCACGTTGACCACGGTAAGACGACGTTGACGGCCGCGATTTCCAAGGTGCTGTACGACAAGTACCCGACTCTCAACGAGCAGCGCGACTTCGCGTCCATTGACTCTGCTCCCGAAGAGCGTCAGCGCGGCATTACCATCAACATCTCCCACGTTGAGTACCAGACCGAGAAGCGCCACTACGCACACGTAGACGCTCCGGGTCACGCTGACTACATCAAGAACATGATCACCGGTGCTGCACAGATGGACGGTGCAATCCTCGTGGTTGCCGCCACTGACGGCCCGATGGCTCAGACCCGCGAGCACGTCCTGCTCGCCCGACAGGTTGGCGTTCCCTACCTGCTGGTTGCTCTGAACAAATCGGACATGGTTGACGACGAAGAACTGCTGGACCTCGTTGAAATGGAAGTTCGTGAGCTGCTTTCGGCTCAGGGCTTCGATGGCGACGACGCTCCTGTTGTTCGCGTTTCCGGCCTGAAAGCCCTCGAAGGCGACCCCGTCTGGGTCAAGTCGGTTGAGGACCTCATGGAAGCCGTTGACGAGTCCGTTCCGGACCCCGTACGTGACCGTGACAAGCCGTTCCTGATGCCGATCGAAGAGGTCTTCACGATCACCGGCCGTGGCACCGTTGTAACGGGCCGCGCCGAGCGTGGAACCCTCGCCATCAACTCTGAGGTCGAGATCGTCGGCATCCGCCCGGTTCAGAAGACCACGGTTACCGGTATCGAGATGTTCCACAAGCAGCTCGACGAAGCATGGGCCGGCGAGAACTGTGGCCTCCTGCTCCGCGGTCTGAAGCGTGATGACGTAGAGCGTGGCCAGGTTGTCGTCAAGCCGGGTTCCATCACCCCGCACACCGACTTCGAGGCCAACGTCTACATCCTCTCCAAGGATGAAGGCGGACGTCACAACCCGTTCTACTCGAACTACCGCCCGCAGTTCTACTTCCGCACCACGGACGTAACCGGCGTTATCACCCTGCCGGAAGGCACGGAAATGGTTATGCCTGGTGACAACACTGAGATGACCGTTGCGCTCATCCAGCCCATCGCCATGGAAGAGGGCCTCGGCTTCGCTATCCGCGAAGGCGGCCGCACCGTTGGTTCAGGACGCGTTACCAAGATCGTCAAGTAATTTACTTGTTGATTACGGAGCAGATGGCCGTCTGACGGCCTGACGCAAAGTTTGGAACAGCCCCGCTGCTAGTGCAGCGGGGCTGTTCTTTGTTATGGTTAATCCAATCAATGGATTAACTATGCAGGCAGGCCTGCCCTTTGGAGAGGGATCGCCGTGAGGGACGAATCTTATGAAGCGGGCTACCGCGCCGGTCACCTTCAGGGGTGGCTTGACGCCGCGGCCAAGCTTCGGGCGACAGGCCAGCGGAGTCCGGCGGCCACGCAATCGCCAAGTTCCGCCAGCGCCGACCCGCCC
>JBPPMQ010000152.1:0-13750 GCA_051306135.1 Nocardioides sp.
CTTGCATTCCCGATTCGGCGCTGGCAGACAGACCGCAGCTGGTCGCGGACTTGCCCAGCAGCGGGTCGATGGCGACCCTGGCTGACTGAGTGGAGGCTAACCGCACGAACGACTTGTTCTTGACCACGACCTTGGTCTTGTCGGACCCGCTTTGGGTGAGGTGGACCAGGTCGTCGGGCGTTGCTCCGGTGTACGTCGACTCCATGGTGCCGGCAATCTTCTTCACCTTGTTGGGCAGCAGCGCCTTCGGGCTTGGCTCATGGCCGGAGCCGGTGGTGTAAGTGCAGGTGCCACCCACGTAGTCGTTGAAGTAAACTCCGAGTTCGCCGATCGGAGTGGCAGCGTAGGACGGGGTCGGGGCGGCCAACACAGAGCCAGCCACCACCGCCGAGCAGGCGGCAGCGATCAGGGATCTTTTCATGGGACCTCCATAGGTTCGGTCGTCAACCTAGTGGATCGAGACCCGGGTCGCCAGCGTTCGGCTCAAACCGTTGATGAACGTTCAGTTCAGGCGAGGGCAACCGTCAGCGCCAGCACCACCCGTGGGTCCTCGAGGTCATCGCCGAACAACTCTCGCAGCTGTTGCATCCGGTAGCGCACCGTCTGTGGGTGCACGAACAACTCGGCCGCCACCTCGTCGCGTCGGCCCTGGTGCAACAGCCACGATCGCAGGGTCTCGGCGAGCTTGTCGGCCGTGGCCGGCCGCAGATGCGCCAGCGGGGCGAGCGCGCTGGACCGCAGGTCGGCCAGGGCGTCGGTGTCGGCCCCCAACACCATCTCGACCAAGTGCTGATCGGTGTCGCGCAGCCCGGCGGCATACCCGCGCAGCGCTCGGGCATAGGACAACTCCGCCTCGCGCCACGGCTTGGCCGGGCCGACCACGACGCGACGCTCCCGCAGCCCACTCAGCAGCGCAGCCCGGCGTCGGCCGTGCACGTCGGGCACCAGCAGCAGGGTGGTGCCCTCCAGGTCGCTCAAGTCCTGCAGCACCAGCGTCGACGCCGGCGCTACCGCTTCGACCGACCACGACTGTTCGGCGGGCGCCAGCACGGCCGTCAGCGTCGTCGGCACCGGCCACTCGGCACGTGCCGCGGCGTCATCGACGACCTCAGCCGACGCCCCGGTGACCAGGTGCCGCGCCAGCCGCTCCAGCAGTCGGGCACGCACTCGACCGGTGGTGTTGGTCTCGTCGAGGTGCCCGGCCGCCGAGGACGCGGACAGTTCGTCGATGTAGGAGAACACCAAGCCGGCGTACTCGGCGATCCCTGCCGGCGGGACTCCGGTGAGGACGGCCACCCGGGCGAGTTCGGTCCAGGCGACCTTGGCTCCGATTCGATAGGCGGCCAGGAGCGCCTCGGGGGTCCGTCCAGAGCGCGCCTCGCCGCGGCCGAGTTCGTAGGCACCCTCCAGCGCCGGACGTTTCGGTGTCAGTGCATCCGCGCTGGTGGCCGCCGCCAAGTTCAAGAACCCGGACAGCGCGACCTGCACCGCATTGCGGATGGTGGCACCCATCGGCCCGGACAGTGCGTCGAAATAGCTGGGGACCTCGGCGATGATCGCGGCGATCACGTCGTCTGAGACCGACCCGAGCACATCCTGCATTGCTTCCAGGGAGGCAGGAGACAGGTCGAGACCGACGGATTGACTGGCAGATCCCTCAGACATTTCATCTCCTGCGAACAAAAACGATGATGGGATTCACGCAACCATGACAGGATATTCGCGGTCAAGTGGATGATGGTGGTAACTATGGCAACACTGCTCACCGCTGCTCCCGATGCGCCAGGGGCAACCTCATTGCCCGGTCGGCTCCGCCGTCGGGTGGCGAAGGTCGCCGAGGCGGCGGTGACTCCGCTGCAACCCGCAGACATCCTCGACCTGTTCCACCCCCTGCGTGCCGGGGCCGAACTGCGTGGGAAGATCACCGCGATCAAGCCGGAGACGGCCGACGCCGCCACCATCGAGATCAAGCCCGGCAAGGACTGGGCAGGCCATATCCCGGGTCAATACGTTCGCATCGGCATCGACGTCGACGGTGTCCGGCAGTGGCGGGCCTATTCGCTCACCCACGGCCCGCGTCCCGACGGTCGCATCGCGATCACCGTCAAAGCTGTCCCGGACGGTCTGGTCTCCACGTTCCTGGTGCATCAGGCGCGAGTGGGCACGATGGTCCACCTCGACCAGGCCGCCGGAGAGTTCGTGCTGGACTCCAGCCACCGCAAACTCCTCTTCGTCACCGCAGGATCGGGGATCACACCGGTCATCGGCATGTTGCGCAACCTGTTCCCCGTGACCGACGCCGGAGTCGTCAACCGCGGGCGGGGCCTGGACATCGTGGTGGTGCACGTCGCGCCCTCCGAGCCCCACTCGATCTTCATCGGCAACCTGCATGAACTCCACGAGTCCGGCGCGATCAGGCTGATCGCTCGCTATGACGACGTCCACGGCATGCTCTCGGTCGACCAGATCTGCGATCTCGTCGACGACGTCGAGGACCGCGTCACCTACGCCTGCGGGCCAGCGGGCCTGCTCGACGCCCTGGCCGGCCACCACCACGAGCGCGGACTCGCGCTGCAGACCGAACGGTTCCGGGTCGACCGAGTCGACCTCGACGGTGCCGTCGGCGGCATCGTCACCCTGACCACCGCCGCCGGCACCACCGAACTGGACGTGCCCGGCGACACCCCCATCCTCGACCTCGCCGAAGCCGCCGGCGTCCTGGTTCCGAGCGGATGCCGGATGGGCATCTGCATGACCTGCAAGATCCCGATGACCGACGGTTCGGTCCGAGACCTGCGCAACGGAGAGGTCACCACCGTCATCGCCGGTGAGACCGACCCGGTGCTGATCCAAACCTGCATCTCCGCCGCCGCCGGCGGGTGCTCGCTCTCCCTGTCCCACCCCTTGGAGGAATCTCGATGACTACCATCACCCGCAAGCCCGTCAACCCGGTGGCTCACCTGACCACCGACCAGATCGAAGAACTCGGCCGCGAACTCGACACCATCCGGCAGGAGGTCGTTGACTCCCGCGGGGAGGCCGATGCGCAGTACATCCGTGGCATGGTGAAGTTCCAGCGACACCTCGAACTCGGTTCGCGGGCGGTGCTGCTGGTCTCGTTGTTCCCGCCGGCATGGTTGGTCGGCACCGCCGGGCTGACCGTGGCCAAGATCTTGGAGAACATGGAGATCGGCCACAACGTCATGCACGGCCAGTGGGACTGGATGCGGGACCCCAAGATCCACTCCTCCAGTTGGGAGTGGGACAACGCCTCGACGGCCGAGGGGTGGAAGCACTCGCACAACGAGATCCACCACACCTACACCAACATCGTCGGCAAGGACAACGACCTCGGCTACGGCATCATGCGGATGGACGAGGAAGCCCGGTGGTATCCGATGTTCCTGTTCCAGCCGATGTGGAACTTCCTCAACATGGTCGTCTTCGAGTACGGCATCGCGGCATACGACCTGGAGTTGGGCAAGAACCTCAAGCTGCCCAAGGAGGAGCGTCCCGAGTCGTTCAAGCGGGGCCTGGCCGGCAGCTTGAAGAAGATCCGCAAGCAGGCGACCAAGGACTATCTGGTGCACCCGCTGCTGTCCGGCCCGTCGTTCCTGAGCACGCTGGGCGCCAACCTGACGGCCAACGTGCTGCGCAACATCTGGAGCCATTCGGTGATCATGTGCGGCCACTTCCCCGAGGGTGTGGAGACCTTCGAGTTGGACTCCATCCCGGACCGGGAGACCCGCAGCGAGTGGTATCTGCGTCAGATGATCGGCTCGGCCAACATCTCCGGCGGCAAGGCGACCCACATCATGACCGGAAACCTCTCCTTCCAGATCGAGCACCACCTCTTCCCTGACCTGCCTTCCAACCGTTACCAGGAGGTCGCACCGAAGGTGGAGGCGCTCTTCGAGAAGTACGGACTCACCTACAAGACCGGTCCGCTGCTCACCCAGGTCGGTTCGGCTTGGCACAAGGTGATCCGGCTTTCGCTGCCCAACGGGTGGCTGGACACCTTGACGGTCAAGAACAGCCCGTCGCACCTCAAGACCCTCCTCACCCTGATGCGGGCCGACCGGAAGACGCGCAAGGCGATGCTCGCCGACCTCGAAGCTGTCGCCGCGGAACCGTCGCACCCGGCCAACGTGCCCGCTGCCGCCTGAGGTCCGCTGCTGCCTGAGTACGCTGGGCCCATGCCGAACGTTTCGTGCGTGGTCACCGACGGGGTCGCTCAGGTCCGCATCTCGCGGCCCGACAAGCTCAACGCCCTGACCCTGGACATCTTGACCGATCTGGTCAGGGTGGCCAGAAGTCTGGCCAGGGACAAGGCGCTGCGGGCAGTGGTTGTCGCCGGGGACGGTGACGCCTTCTGCGCCGGACTCGACTTCGGCACGGTGATGAAGGACCCTCGTGGGATCGCCAAGGCCTTCATCCCGGTGCCCTGGCGAGGCACCAACCTGTTTCAGGAGGCGTGTTGGGCCTGGCGTAGGATCCCGGTTCCGGTGATCGCCGCCGTGCATGGTCATTGCCTCGGTGGTGGGGTTCAGATCGCTCTGGCGGCCGACTTCCGCATCGCCGACCCGGACTCGACCTGGTCGGTGCTGGAAGGCAAGTGGGGCATCATCCCGGACATGAGCGGGATCCAGTCGCTCTCGGAGTTGATCGGCATCGACCGGGCGAAGATGCTCACCATGACGGCGGAGATGTTCACCGGAAAGCAGGCCTACGAGATGGGCCTGGTCTCCGACCTGGACGCCGACCCGGTTGCCGCGGCCACCGCGCTCGCCGTCCGCCTCAAAGGCCGCTCGCCGGATGCTCTGGCCGCCACCAAGCGTCTTTTCAACGACACCTGGAACTCAACGCCGCGGCGCACGTTCGCGCGCGAGCGCATCGAGCAGCTGAGGTTGTTGTTCAACGACAACACCAAGATCGCCCGGGAAGCGGCTTACGCGAAGATCGCGCCGGCCTTCAAGCCCCGCAAACGCTGAACTCGCTCCCGGCCACGTGCCCAGCCGTGTCCGCTCAGCCGTGTCCGCTCAGTCGTGTCTGCTCAGTCGCCGAGCAGGAGCATCGCCGCGACAGCGAACATGGTCACGGCAACGATCACGTCGACGACCTGCCACGCGCGGGGCCGGGCCAGCACCGGCGCCAGCAGCCGGGCGCCGAAGCCGAGGGCACTGAACCACAGCACGCTCGCCACTGCGGCCCCCACGGCGAACCACCAACGGCCCGGATCGCCGTGGCTGGCCGCGATGGTGCCGAGCAGGAGCACGGTGTCGAGGTAGACGTGCGGATTGAGCCAGGTCAGCGCGAGCGCTTTGAGGACGACGCCGCGGGCGCCGACCGACTCGGCGGTCAGTCCGCCCGGGTGCCGGGCTCGACGCAGGCTGGCGAGGCCATACCAGATCAGGAAGGCGGCACCCGCCCAGGTGATCACGCCCAACAGCCATCCTGCCCGGTCCACCAGGGCCCCGAGACCGGCGACGCCGGCGAGGATCAGCGCCAGGTCTGAGAGTGCGCAGATCACGACCACGGCGAGCACGTGTTCGCGCCGGATGCCTTGGCGCAGCACGAACGCGTTCTGAGCGCCGATGGCGATGATCAGGGACAGGCCGGAGAGCAGTCCGGCCAGGACGAGGTGGGGCACAGGATGACGGTAGAACCCGACACATGCTGGAAGCCAACGAATGTTTCTTCAGATTATGAAGTGATGCTTCACAATGGAGCGGTGCTTCCAGACCCCAGCCAGTTGGCCACTCTGCTCGCGATCGTGGAGGAGGGCAGCTTCGAGGCGGCCGCCCGGCGGCTGCACCTGACACCCAGCGCCGTCTCCCAACGAATCCGCGCTCTCGAGGCGAGTGCGGGACGGGTGCTGGTGCGGCGCACCGCACCAGCGTCGGTGACCGAGGAGGGCCAAGGACACCTCCGGCTTGCTCGACGCTTCCACCTGCTGGAGATGGAGTTCGACGCGGCCGGTCGTGAGAGCGCGGCCGCTACGCTGCGCATCGCGGTCAACGCCGACAGCCTCGCGATCTGGTTCGGAGCGGTGTTGGCCCAGGCAGCCGAGGACGGCCAGATCGCAGTGCAGGTGTTCGTGGAGGACCAGGCCTATGGCCGGGAGTTGCTGCGGCGCGGAGAGGTGGTGGCCGCGGTGACCAGCCACCACGAGACGGTGCAGGGATGCAGCGTGGAGCCGTTGGGCACGATGCGCTACGTCGCCGCTGCGGCACGCGGACTGGTGGACCGCCGCGGTGCGGACCTGGCCGCCTTGCCGCTGGTGGTCTTCAACGAGAAGGATCACCTCCAGGACGGACTTCTGGAACGCGCCGGTCTGGCTCGACCCCCGATCGTGCACCGGGTTCCGTCGTCGCACGAGTTCGCCGAGGCGGTCCGCTGCGGTCTGGGTTGGGGGATGGTTCCCCAGACCCAACTCAGCGATGACCTCGTGGCGCTGCGGGGCGGCGCCTACGTCGACATACCACTGTTCTGGCACCGCTGGCGCCTCGAGCTGGCAGCGCTGGACCGCCTCAGTGGATGGGTGCGGGGCGCCGCCGCGGTCGCACTGCGCCAACGATGACCGAAGCCGTCCACGTCGAGTCGACGTGGACGGCTTCGCAGGTGGGTCAGCTCAGAACGCGTCTTCGGACAGGTCCATCAAGTCCAAGGTGGTGGCCTCCAGGATCGCCCGCTCGGCGCTGATGCGGGGCAGGTTCGTGGCGCAGAAGAACGACGCGGCTGCGACCTTGCCCTCGTAGAACGACGTCTCCTTGCCGGGGTCGCCGGCCAGGGCGGCCAGGGCGACCTCAGCCTGGCGCAGCAACAGCCAGGCGCAGATCACGTCGCCCAGCGCCATCAGCAGACGGGAACTGTTCAAGCCCACCTTGTAGATATTGCGGACGTCGTCCTGGGCGCTCATCAGGTCGTTGATCATGGTGCCGACCATCGACTGAGCGTCGTCGAGCGCCTTGGCCAGCAGTTCCCGCTCGGTCTTGAGACGGCCGTTGCCCGCCTCGGAGGCCAGGAAAGACTGGATCTCGCCGGCGAGGTGTCCCAGCGCGGCCGCCTGGTTCTTCACGATCTTGCGGAAGAACAGGTCCTGGCCCTGGATCGCGGTAGTGCCCTCATAGAGGGTGTCGATCTTCGCGTCGCGCACGTACTGCTCGATCGGGTAGTCCTGCAGGAAGCCGGAGCCGCCGAAGGTCTGCAGCGACTCGGTGCCCAACAGCACCCAGGAGCGCTCGGAGCCGTAGCCCTTCACGATCGGCAGCAGCAGGTCGTTGACCGCCTCGGCGAGGGCGAACTTCTCGCCGTCTTCGGAGCCGGTGAGCGCCGCGGATCGCAGGTCGTCCTGCCAGCAGGCGGTGTAGATGACCAGGGCGCGCAACGCCTCGGCGAACGACTTCTGGGTCATCAGCGAACGACGCACGTCGGGGTGGTGGGTGATGGTGACTCGGGGAGCGTCCTTGGCCGAGTTGGTCAGGTCGGCTCCCTGCACGCGGGTCTTGGCGTAGTCCAAAGCGTTGAGGTAACCGGTGGACAGAGTGGCGATCGCCTTGGTGCCGACCATCATGCGGGCGTTCTCGATGACGTCGAACATCTGGCGGATGCCGTCGTGGACCTCGCCGAGCAACCAGCCTTTGGCCGGCTCGCCGCCACCGACCTGCGGGTCTCCGAAGGTGACCTCGCAGGTGTTGGAGACCTTGATGCCCATCTTGTGCTCGACGTTGGTGACATAGACACCGTTACGCTCCCCGGTCAGCTCGCCCGACTCGTGGTCGAAGTGGAACTTGGGAACCAGGAACAGGCTCAGACCCTTGGTGCCGGGACCGCCGACGCCCTCCACGCCGCGGGGGCGAGCCAGCACCAGGTGCAGGATGTTGTCGTGCAGGTCGGACTCGGCCGAGGTGATGAAGCGTTTGACGCCGGAGATGTTCCAGGAGCCGTCGTCGTTGGCTTCGGCGTAGGTCTTCCCGGCGCCGACATCGGAGCCGGCGTCGGGCTCGGTCAGCACCATGGTCGCGCCCCACTGCCGGTCGACGAGGATCTGCGCGATCTGCTTGTCGCGCTCGATGCCATTGCGATAGATCACGCCCGCGAACGCCGGGCCGGCGGCATACATCCAGATCGGCGCGTTGGCGCCCAGGAGCATCTCGGCGCTGGCCCAGACCAGCGAGGCCGGGGCGTTCTGTCCACCGATCTCGGCGGGGATCTGCAGGCTCCAGAAGCCGGATTCCATCCAGGCCGCATAGGACTTCTTGAATGCGGCGGGCACCGGCGCGGTGTTGGTGGCGGGGTCGAAGACCGGCGGGGTGCGGTCGGACTCGATATAGGACGCCGCGAGGTCGTGGGACGAGATGCGCTCGATCTCGCTCAGGATCTCCTTGGCGGTGTCGACGTCGATCTCATCCCAGGCGCCGGTGCCGTAGACCTTGTCGCGGCCGAACACCTCGAACAGGTTGAACTCGATGTCGCGAAGATTGCTCTTGTAGTGGCTCACGGCCGACTCCTCCTAGTGGATCCCACCTCGGTTACTCACGAGTAACTTCAATGATAGGACCAACCCCAAACCGCCGCAAGGCGTGGGCAGGACAACGCCGCAGGCGGTCTGCTCAGGCGATGGCGTGGTCGGCGATCCATTCGGCCACCGGTCGCACCGCTCGCCAGTCTCGTTTGACCTCGTCGAGGAGGTCGGGGGTGTGGATGACCGGCTCGAAGCCGATCAGGCGGCCCATCGTCAGCGACTTGTGCCGCAGCAACCCGATGCGTGGGTGATCGGCGTCGTAGCCGCGCGGCTTGGTCTTGAGCATCTCGCCACCGATCTCGAATCCCTTGCGTCGCACGGCCGCCAGTCGCTTGTCCAGGTCCGCGCCGTAGTGCTCATGGACGATCGCCTCCCGGAAAGCGGCCAACCGCTCCGGCGCGAACCAGTAGCACCCGCCGCCGGTGCGGATTCCGCGGGCCGAGATCTCGAGGTAGAAGCCGGTCTCCGGTGCCACCGCCACGAAGGCGCCCTGGTGAGTCTTGTAGGGGACCTTGTCCTTGGAGAACCGCACGTCGCGGTAGGGACGGAAGACCTTGGCTGTGCCGAACTCCGGCTCGAGGCTCGCCATCAGCGCCTTCATCGGTGCCAGCACGTCATCGGTGTACGTCGACTTGTGTGCCTCCCAGAACGACTTGGTGTTGTCGACCTCGAGGTCGTCATAGAAGTCCAGCGCGGAAACGGGGAATCCTGCGAAAGTCACTCCGCTAGCCTAGGAGCCCCTTCAGTGGCGGCTCACCCGGCGGCTCAGTCCACCCTGAGGCGCTGGGCCACTTCCCGGGCACAGGCTGCCTGGGCATGAGCGATCGCGGCCGACTCGCCGAGATGGTTGCCGGGGTCGATCAGGTCGAGGATCTCCTCGGCGTTCAAATGCTCGGTCACCACCGGGTTACGGATCAACAGGTCCGGGAACGACCGTCGACTGACCGCAGCCTCCTGGGCAATGTCGAAGATGATCTCGTGTGCCGTCTGACGGCCGATGTGGCCGGCCAGTTTCAGCATCAGCGGTTCCGAACCGATCAGTCCAGCGGAGATGGTCAGGTTGGCGCGCATCCGGTCCGGGTCGAAGCCGAGCCCGGAGAAGATGACGTTGAGCCGGCTCAGGATGTCCCCGGTCAGGATGACGGCCTGGGAGACGGTCTCTTCCAGCAGGCCGGTCATGCCGCCGTTGGCTTCGTGGTCGTGCATCATCGCCTCCATCGCGGGGGCGACTAGACCGCGCAACTGGGCCGAGGAGGTCTGCACGTCCAGCGTCAACTGGGGGTTGCGCTTGTGCGGCATGGTCGACGACCCGATGGTGCCGGCGGGAACGGGCTCGAAGGCCTCCCCGAACTCCGGCTGCATCATCGAGTAGACATCCTTGGCGATCTTGCCGGCCGTGCCGGCCAGCATGCCGAGGGTGGCCACCAACTCGACCATGCCGTCGTTGGTGGTCCGTGACGGGACCGGCATCACGCGTAGGTCGAGCCGTTTGGCAACGCCGGCCTCGATGTCGCGGCCCAGCCCGTCGAAGGACGCCAGTGTGCCGGCGGCGCCGCCCATCAGGATCCGGAAGGTGCGGTCGGCGAGCCGCTCGAGTCGGTCGACGTGGCTGGTCAGGGAGTCGATCCACATGGCGACCTTGAAGCCGAACGTGATCGGCACCGCATGTTGGCTGTGGGTGCGTCCAGGCATGGGGACCGTCGCGGAGTCGTCGGCCAGGTTGGCCAGCCGTCCGAGAAACTCGCCCAGCAGTTCCAGGATGCGGCGGTGTGCGCGGCGCAGGATCAAAAGGTCGGCGGTCTGGGTGATGTTCTGGGTGGTAGCGCCCCAGTGCACCCATTCGCCGTGAGCCTCGCCGGCCGCCCTGGCCAGTTCGTCGACCAGCGGCATCAGCGGGTGGGAGGCGGTGATGGTGGCCTTGCGGACCCGGTCCAGGTCGATGTGGTCCAGATGGGCGACCTTGCTGATCGCGTCGGCAGCCTCCTGCGGGATCACACCCAAGGCGGCCTCAGCCTCGGCGAGTGCGACCTCGACGTCGAGGCGGGCCTGGATGCGGCACTCCTCGGTGAACAGGCGGGCGATTCCCGGGTTGGGCACGCGCGCATCGGTGAAGCGCCGGGTCCGTCCCATCTCCACGCCGTGCACCTGCTCTCCTGAACAGAACAAGAGTACGCGTCGGGACGGTGAACGGCAGGTGAATGTGAACGGTTGCACACAACGGGACAGGCGAGTGGGTCCGGAAACGACCCTGGAGCGGATGACGAGATTCGAACTCGCGACATCAACCTTGGGAAGGTTGCGCTCTACCAACTGAGCTACATCCGCACTGATCGACCGGCTCCGGCCGGCGACGAGGCGCCATGCTACACCGGGCGCGACAACTGCGGATAACGCGCCGAGAGGTTGTCGCCCGACGAGGCGCCGGTGAGTCTGCGCTTGACCCACGGCGCGAGATGCTCGGTGGCCCACTGCCGGTCCGCTGCCCGCTTGGCCCGCCCGGTCAGCACCGGGTAGTCGATCGGGTTCGGAGCGGGCAGGCGGTGCTCGACGCCGAGCAGGTCCAACACCTTGATCGCCATCAGCGCGTGTCCGGGGGCCGACATGTGCAGTCGGTCGCGGTCCCAGTAGCCCCAGTCGTCGTACTCGCGCATCCGCCAGTAGTCGACGATGGTGGCGCCGTGATCGTCGGCGATTTCGCGGACGCCTTCGTTGAAGTAGGCGAACCGTCCGCGCAGAGGCTTGTAGAAGCGAGACTTGCGGGCCCCGAACGCGGTCCACATCAACACCGTTGCGCCGGTGTCGGTCAAGGTCTCCACCATTTCGGCGTACGCCTCGAGCAGGGCGTCGATGTCGACGCTGGGGCGCAGGATGTCGTTGCCTGCGCCGTGCACCGTGACCAGATCGGGCTCAAGCTCGAGGGCCGCGGGAAGCTGTTCGTCGATGATCGGCAGCAGTTTGCGTCCGCGGATCGCCAGATTCGCGTAGCCGAAGTCGTCGTCGGTGGTGGCCAACACTTCGGCCACCCGGTCCGCCCAGCCGCGGACCTGGTTGGGCCGGGACTCCTCGACGTCACCAACGCCTTCGGTGAAGGAGTCCCCCAATGCCACATATCGATGCCATCCCATGGCTCCATTGTGCCGATCCCGTTCCCGCGCCCGGCACGGTAGGTTGGCGCCGTGCTGCTCAGTGACCGCGACATCCTCGCCCAGATCGATACCGGACGAATCGTTCTGGACCCCTGGGAACCGTCGATGTTGCAACCTAGTTCGATCGATGTGCGACTGGACCGGTTCTTCCGGGTCTTCGACAACCACAAGTACGCCGCCATCGACCCAGCCGCCGACCAGTCCGACCTGACCCACCAGGTGGAAACCGACGGGAAGGAGCCGTTCATCCTGCACCCCGGCGAGTTCGTGCTGGGCTCGACCTACGAGGTGGTCAGCCTGCCCGACGACGTCGCCGCGCGGGTCGAGGGCAAGTCGTCGCTGGGCCGACTGGGTCTGTTGACCCACGCAACCGCCGGATTCGTCGACCCGGGGTTCTCCGGTCACGTCACCCTCGAGTTGGCCAACGTGGCGACCCTGCCGATCATGCTCTATCCGGGCATGAAGATCGGCCAGTTCTGCTTCTTCCAGCTCAGCTCGGCCTCCGAGCATCCCTACGGTTCATCGGCCTACGGGTCGCGCTACCAGGGCCAGCGCGGACCGACGCCGTCGCGCAGTTTCCAGAACTTCCATCGCACCAGCATCTAGTTCGGTTCGCGGATTCCGACGGCGACGAGGCCGTCGGGTCAATCCCGGCTAGGGTGCAGGTCGAGCCCGAGAGTGAAGGAGTGGTGATGGTCGTTCGTCGGATTCGGTTGTGGCTGGCGGGTGCGATTGTGGGCGCGCTGGGCGCCACTGTGGTCATGCAACCTGCTCAGGCGAGGGTGCTTGACACTGCTGAGTCCTCCCGCCCGGTGGTCATCGGCTACTCCTCGGCCGAGATTCTGCGCGAGAAACTCGCTGAACTGCGAGCTCAGCGAGCCGCGGCCCGCGCCGCTGCCGAGGCTGAGCGTGAGGCCGAACGGGCAGCCGCGGCTCTCGCCGAGCACTTCGCCGGCACCGCCTCGTTGAACCTGCCCCAGCCGACCACGGTCTTGATGGGCCAGTTCGGTGCACCGATCCCGCTCGGCGGTATGGCGATGGTGGACTGGACCCAATGGGGCCTGCGATACCGAGCCGGGGAGCAGGGCTCGAAACTGACCATCACCTACTCCGACGACGGGATCATCCACCTGCGCGACACCGGGACCGGCGCGATCCGGTCCCTGGGCACCGGCTGCACCAGCGTCGAGGTCGAGGCAGGCATCGGCGTGGACTGCCAGATCCCGGAGAACTTCGCCGCAACCAAGATGTATCTGGAGATCTGGCCGCGGTTGGGCGACGACACCGTCGATGCTCGCACGCTGCCCTCGAAGTTCGACGTCTGGTTCCTGGCCGATGGCGGCGACGACGTCTTCTACGGCGGCGACGGTGACGATTTCTTCAACGGCGCCTTCCAACACGACATCGCCTACGGCGGGGCCGGCAACGACTGGCTGCGGGGAGGCCCGGAGTCCGACAGTCTCGACGGTGGCACCGGCACCAACAAAGTGGTGCAGTAGCGCCAGGAGCTCCGTTCGGGGGTAGACGGTGTCAGTTGTCGACGGTGTCGCCGAAGCGCGGCTTGGTGAAGCGTTGGAACCTGCGGGCCAGGCGCTGCTGACGCGCAGTCTCCACTCGTTGGTTGATGCGCTCGCGCGCGATGAGGTCTTCCAGCATTTGTCACACCTCCTCAAGGATGATGTCGCCACTGACGGTGCGGGCGATCACTCGGATGTGGTCCTGTCCCTCGCCCGGGGCGCCGATGGGGCTGAGCCGGTTGGCGATCGAGCCGGACAGGGTGTTGATGTCGGTCCAGACGGGGGTGCCGGTCGCGACCCCGATCTTCATGTCGGAGCTGGCGCCGTTGAGGTGGATGGTGCCGGTGTGGGCGTGGGCGATCACCAGGTCGCCGGAACCGGTAGCCAGGCTGACGTCGCCGTCGGCGTGCAGGACCTGGACGTCGCCGGAGCCGGTCTTGGCGCCGATCGCGCCCGAGGCGTGGCGGATCTGCAGGTCGCCCGACCCGGTGGCGATGTTGACCTCCGAGCCGCCGTGACCCAGCGCGATGTCGCCCGAACCGGTCTTGACACTGAACTCGCCG
>JBPPMQ010000163.1:0-30091 GCA_051306135.1 Nocardioides sp.
CAGCAAAGGCTCCTGGAAGGCGCTCTCGCCTTTGGTGCTTGGTGCACGGTCGTGGCAAGGGGCCGCTCCGGATCACCGGAAACGGCCCCTGACCTGCGAAAACGCCGGTCGGGCTGACAGGATTTGAACCTGCGGCCTCCTCGTCCCGAACGAGGCGCGCTACCAAGCTGCGCCACAGCCCGCGAGCCCACCGACGCGGTGGGCTCACAAGCATCGGAGCATACCGGAGAGCCGGCGCGGCACCCGAATCGAGGGACGTCTTGGGTTCCTTCAAGCAGTCGCAATCAGGGTGAGCAAGGTCGCTTCGGGGCGGCACGCGATGCGAACCCGGGTGTACGGCGAGGTGCCGAGTCCGGCTGAGACATGCAGCCAGGCCGAACCGGGCTGCCCGGGCCGGGAATCGGCCGGATGCCGGTGCAGGCCCTTGGCCCGTTCCCGATCCAGATCGCAATTGGTTGCCAAAGCCTTGGCGCCGCCGAACCACGGCATGCAGACCTGTCCTCCGTGGGTGTGTCCGGCGAGAATCGCGTCGTATCCGTCGGCGGCGAACTGGTTCAACACTCTCAGATACGGCGCGTGCGCGATGGCCAGTCGCACCTCGGCAGTGGGATCGGCGCGTCCCGCAACGCTGGCTAGGTCGTCGTACTCCAGATGTGGGTCGTCGACTCCCGCGAACGCCAGCCGCCTGCCGGCCACCTCGACGGTGGCACGGGAGTTGGTCAGGTCGGTCCAACCAGAGTCGACGAAGGACTGCGCGAGGTGCCGCCACGGCAGTTCCGGTGAGGAGGTGTTGCGCCAACCGCTGTCGGGACCCAGATAACGCAACGGATTCTTCAACACCGGCTCGAAGTAGTCATTGGAGCCGAGCACGAAGACGCCCGGCACGCTGAGGAGTGGCCCGAGCGAGTCCAGCAGCCAGGGCACCGATTCGGCGTGGGCCAGGTTGTCCCCGGTGTTGACGACCAGGTCGGGGGACAGTCCGGCCAGCGAGGTCAGCCAGTCCCGCTTAGCGCGCTGGGAGGGCACCAGGTGTATGTCGGACAGGTGCAGCACCCGCAGCGCAGCGGTACCGGGCGGCAGCACCGGCACGGTCAGCTCTCGAAGGCAGTATTGGCGGGCCTCCCAGTGGGCGTAGCCCGCCGTCGCGGCACCGACGAGCGCGCCTGCGCCGCCAGCCCAGGACGCCAACCGGATAGGACCCATGACACCAGCCTGCCAGAATTGTCCCCATGACTCTCAAGGCGACACTTCGCACCGACCTGACCGCGGCTATGAAAGCACGTGACGAGGTGCGCTCATCGACGCTGCGGATGGTCCTCACCGCCATCACCAACGCCGAGGTCGCCGGCAAGCAGGCCAAGGAACTCAGCGACGACGAGATCATCACCGTGCTGGCCAGCGAGTCCAAGAAGCGACGCGAGGCGGCAACCGCCTTCGCCGGCGGTGGCCGCGAGGAGATGGCCGCCAAGGAGCGCGCCGAAGCGGCGGTGATCGCCGAATACCTGCCGGCCCCGCTGACCGCCGAGGAGATCTCGGTGCTCGTCGCCCAAGCAATCGCCCAGACCGGCGCCGAGGGACCGCAGTCGATGGGCAAGGTGATGGGCGTGGTCTCACCCCAGGTCAAGGGCCGCGCCGACGGCGGCGCCGTCGCAGCCGAAGTACGCCGGCAGTTGACGGCCTGAAGCAGCAGCGTCGGCCCTATTCGTCGTCGTCGAGGTATTTCTTGCCGTCGGAGATATAGAGAGTCACGGTGGTGCCGCCAGGCACCTCGTTGCCGGCCCCTGGGTAGGAGTAGGCAACCGACCCGCCAGGCACCGTGTTGTCGATTCCGGGCGCTGTCAGCGGGGTCTGGGTGGCGCCGACGAGCACCTCGAAGCCATAGGTCTCCAAGGTCGAAGTGGCCGCGGGAATCGACTGGCCGCTGACGTCGGGAACAGCCGTGGTCGAGCCGCTGGCCAACGGCTGCGGGGAAACGAAGTCTTCACCGGGCAGCGTGGTCTGGATGGCCTGCATGGCGTCGCCCCACATCGGGCCCGCGTTGGTGGCACCGAAGGCTTGATAGATGGCCACGCCGCCGACGGTCTGTCCGTTCAGGGTGATCCAACTGCCGTCAGAGTTCGCGCCGGCGATCATCGACGCGGTGGCCAGGTTGGGCGTGAAGCCGTTGAACCACACAGCCTTGTTGTCGTTGATGGTTCCGGTCTTGCCTGCCGACGGCACCGAGAGGGCGATGCCTGCGTTGTAGCCGAATCCCCCAGCTTCCTGGACTCCTCGGAGCACGTCGTTGACGGTGTCGGCGGTGTTGACCGGCATCACCTGCTGGCAGATCGGCTCGTAGTCCTTGAGAACGTTGCCGTTCTTGTCCTCGATGGCGGTGACCGGCAGGGAGTTACAGTGCAGGCCGCGAGCCGCGAACGTTGCGTAGGCCTCGGCCATCTCCAGCGGCGACACGCTCGGGATGCCCAAGGTGTACGGCGGCACGATCTCCGCGCCGAGGCCGAACGGATTGGTGAGGTTGGCCCCCATCGCCCGGGCCAAGTCGTAGGGCTGACACAGGCCGGTGAACTGCTCAACCTGGGCAAAGAACGTGTTGACCGAGCTCCGAGTGCCGGTGTACAGGTTGTAGCTGCCCCCGGACAGGCTGGCATTCGACGGTTCCCAGGGGGAGCCGGCGAGGTTCAGGCCCTCGGGGCAGTCGGTGGTGAACGTCGACTGCTCCAGCGAGATCGAAGAGGGCGCACTGATCTGTTCGGTCAGCGACATGCCGTCGTTGATCGCGGAGGCCAGCACGAACGCCTTGAAGGTCGAGCCGGCCTGGAATCCGTTGGAGTCTCCGAATTTCTTCGGCACCACGTAGTTGAGATAGGTCTCGCCGTCCGCCTTCCGCGCGCCCATCGGCCGCGATTGCGAGATCGCCCGCACATACCCGGTCCCCGGCTCGATCATGGCCAACGCGCCAATGGCGTTGTCGGTGGGAAACACATGGGACTGCACCGAGGCGTCGGCCGCCTCTTGGTAGTCCAGGTTGAGGGTGGTCTTGATGACCAGGCCGCCGGAGTGCAACAGATTGCGGCGATCCGCGATCGTCTTGCCGAGAGACTTGTCCTGTTCGAGGTAACTGATCACGTAGTCGCAGAAGAACGGCGCGGTGGAGTTCACGCACCCGTTCTTGTTGGAGATCACGTTGAGGTCGAGGTCGGACTTCCGGGCCTGCTTCCATGCAGACCTCTTGATCGCACTGAGTTCCCACATCCGGTCCAGCACCACGTTGCGTCGTTCCTGGGCGGTCTCCGGGTGCTGGGTCGGGTCGTATCCTGACGGGTTCTTGACCAGTCCTGCCAGGGTCGCTGCTTGAGGCAGGTTCAGTTCTGAGGCGTTGACTCCGAAGTAGTGCCGTGCCGCGCTCTGGATGCCGTAGGCACCGCTGCCGAAGTAGACGGTGTTGAGGTAGCGCTCCAGGATCCAGTCCTTGGAGTGGTTCTCCTCCAACGCGATCGCGTAACGCAACTCCTTGAGTTTGCGCTCGTAGGTCTCCTCGGTCGCGGCGGCCACGGCCTCGTCGTCTCCGGAGAGTTGAGCCTGGTTGACGAGGGTCTGCTTGACCAACTGTTGGGTGATCGAGGACCCGCCCTGCACCGTTCCGGAGCTGGCCTGGTTCGTCACGAAGGCGCGCAGGGTCCCCTTGATGTCCAGGGCGCCGTGCTGGTAGAAGCGGTAGTCCTCAATGGAGATCAGCGCTTTGACCATGTTGCGCGAGATCTGGCTCAGTGGGACGTTGATGCGGTTCTGGTCGAACACGGTGGTGATCAGGTTGCCGTCGGCGTCCAGGATGCTGGTGGTCTCCGGCAGCGCATCGGTCTTGAGCTCTTCGGGCAGGTCCTGCATCGTGTCGGAGATGTTGCGGGCCGAGATGCCCACCAGGCCGGCCACTGGAATGGCCAGCCCTGCCACCACAACTCCGAGGACAGCGGACACGACGAACATCAGACCCAGCTTGGACAGCACGCTGGATGCGCTCATCGACTCTTTCGGCACTGGCCCAGCGTACGTGAGGGGGTGGTAGGCCGAGGCGTTCCCTCCACTGGTAGGACTAGGCATGTAGTTCATTTTGACTACTCATGTGGCCCGAAAGAGTATGGTTTGTGGGGATCCCAACAATTTACGTTACTTACTCCGGGACTCCGTTCCGGAAGTGTGCAGGGCCGTTGTCGGTGGGGACCCGCGACCCTGGGTGTATTGGGAGACACGAAGGGCACAGTCATGTGGGAAGAAGAATGGGCGTCCAAGGCCGCGTGCCGTGGACAGAATCCTGACCAACTGTTCGTCAGAGGTGCCGAACAGAACAAGGCGAAGCAGATGTGCAGCGGTTGCGTGGTTCGCACCGAATGCCTCGCCGAAGCACTCGACAACCAGATCGAGTGGGGCGTGTGGGGTGGCATGACCGAACGTGAGCGTCGGGCCCTGCTTCGTCGCAAGCCGAACGCCTCGTGGCGCTCGGTGCTCGAGTCGGCTCGTCTGCGCGACGTCGCGAACTACTGAAGATCGTCGCGACTAGTCAGAGGTCGTCACCGACCATCGAAACCGCCCGACCCCGGAACGCTTCGGGTCAAGGCATCACTGCGGACGACCTCCCCCGGTCGTCCCTAGGCTTGGGCCCAGAGCTTCTGGGCCCAAGCCTCGCAGTCGCGCTCAGAGGCCCCGGGAGGGTGCAGGAACTCACCCATCCGCGATCAGGTCCCCGATGCGCCGCAGGCCGTTCAAGTCGTGCACGTCGCCAGACAACGCGGGCACCACTGCGGTGGGCACCGCAGGGTGCGCAGCAGCGAATCGCTCTCGGAGGGTGACCTCCCGGGCCACCAACGCTGCCCGGTCCGCATGAAGTCGCATCAGCCCAGCAGTCACGCCGTCCGGCTCCAACTTCTCGGCCGCTGCCAACGCGGCCTCCGCACTCAGATCTGGGTCCAACGCAGGCGAGGCCCGGTTCACGACCAGACCAGCCAGCGGCATTGCGTCGCCGCTGAGCCGCTCCACGAAGTATGCCGCCTCCCGCAACGCGTCCGGTTCCGGCGCCGCCACCACCAAGAAGGCGGTCTGGTCGGCTTGCAGCAGGGCATAGGTCTGTTGGGCCCGCTGGCGGAAGCCCCCGAAGACGGTGTCCAGCGCTGAGACGAAGGTCTGCATATCCCGCAGAAACTGGCCGCCGAGGATCTTCGTCATGGCGTTGGTGATCAGCGAGAAACCAGCGCTCATGAAACGGGCCGGCCCTTTGGCTGGCGCCATCATCAGTCGAATGAACCGACCGTCCAGCATCGCCGAGAGCCGGTCGGGAGCGTCGAGGAAGTCCAGCGCACTGCGGCTCGGCGGTGTGTCCACCACGATGAGGTCGTAAGTGCCCGAGGAGAACGCGTCGCGGTACAACTGGCCGAGTTTCTCCATGGCCATGTACTCCTGCGTGCCAGCGAACGAACTCGACAAGGCGATATAGAACGGGTTCTCCAGGATCGCTTTCGCCCGCTCCGGGCTGGCCTGATTCTCGACCACCTCGTCGAAGGTGCGCTTCATGTCGAGCATCATCGCGTCCAGGCGGCCGGTGTTCTCACTCGACGGGACCAGCCCGAGGACCGGGCGAGGAGTGTTGTCCAGAGCCTCGATCCCCATGGACTGCGCGAGTCGTTTGGCCGGGTCGATGGTGAGTACGACGACCTTGCGGCCCTGCTCAGCGGCGCGAAGCGCCAGCGAAGCGCTGGTGGTGGTCTTGCCGACGCCCCCAGAGCCGCAGCACACAATGATGTGAGTGGAGCGATCGGCGAGCAGAGTGTCGACGTCCAGCGGCAGGGTCGAATCGGTGCGCCCTGCCAGCGGCCCCACCCGAGCCCGGGGGTTGCGGGGTGTGCTCACGCCAAGCCCTGCCCTTTCAAGTCGGCGGCGAACTCGTACAGCGCCCCCAGATCTATGCCCTCTGGCAGCCGCGGCAGTGCGCAGACCGGCCGCCCCATCTTGTCGACCAGAGCCCGCTGAGTGTCTTCCAGTGCACGGCGTTCGGCGTGGTCGGCTGCCTCGGCGACCAGGGCGTCTACCAACTTCGACCCCCCTCGTACGCCGACGCGCTTGAGGTCGGCGGCGATCGAGACGCGATCCAGGGTCCCCTCCCGGGCCGCCATCAGCGCCTCTTCAGACAACTCGCGAGGGCGGATCTTGTTGACCACAATCGATCCCACCCCGAACCTGGCCGCGGTCAGCTCGGCGATGGCGTCTGCGGTCTCCTGCACCGGCATCTCCTCGAGCAGAGTGGTCAGGTGGACCACCGTTCGAGGTGAGCGAAACAGCGTCATCATGGTGTCGGCCTGTCGCTTGATGGGACCCACCTTCGCCAGGTCGGCCACCGACTCACTGACGTTGAGGAACTGGGTGATCCGACCGGTCGGCGGGGCATCGAGCACGACGGCGTCATAGTTGATCGCTCCCTTGTTGCGGCTGTTGCGCAGCACAGCCTCGAAGACCTTGCCGGTCAGCAACACATCTCGCACACCCGGCGCGATCGTGGTGGCGAACTCGATGACCCCGAAACGGTCCAGTGCCTTCCCTGCCCGACCGAGCTTGTAGTACATCGCCAGGTATTCCAGCAGCGCAGCCTCGGGGTCGATGTGCAGAGCGTGCACCGTGCCCGCCCTGGACTCCCCGACGCGCAGACCTGTGGCGATCGGAGTCTCGACATAGGGCAGCGGGTCGACGTCGAACATCCGGGCGATGCCCTGACGCCCCTCGACCTCGCAGAGCAGCACCGACTTGCCGTTGCTGGCCAGGGCGAGCGCCAGAGCGGCGGCCACGGTGGACTTGCCGGTGCCCCCCTTGCCGGTGACGACGTGCAGTTTCACCCCCGGGTTGTTCACCATCTCGCCAGCCACGGCGCCCACCATACCGGCGGGTACGAAGCCTGGGGTCCGATGAACCCAAGTCGGTGCGGGTTGGCTGGGGCAACCCTGGGGCCACTGAGCGCCTCGCAGCGATAGTCTCGTGTCATGACAACCTGGGAATACCAAGTGGCGCCGATCCTCAACCATGTGGCCGGTCAGATCCTCAACAACTTCGGCCAGGACGGCTGGGAACTGATCACCATCAGCGACGACGGCTCGGGCAGCCTGGTCGGCTACTTCAAACGTCCGGTGGAGTGATGGGCCACCCGGAGGACAAGCTGGCCGAACTCGGCCTGAGTGTGCCGCAGGTGGCCAAGCCGGTCGCCGCCTACGTGCCCACCGTGCGCACCGGCAACCTGGTCTACACCTCCGGCCAACTGCCGCTGCGCGACGGGTCGCTGATCACCACCGGCAAGGTGGGAGCCGAGGTCTCCGCCGAGGAAGCCGCCGAATGTGCCCAGCAGTGCGCCCTCAACGCCATCGCAGCCGTCAAGGCCGAGATCGGCGATCTCGCGCTGGTCAAACGGATCGTCAAAGTGGTCGCCTTCATCGCCTCGTCGCCGGACTTCACCGGTCAACCGGCGGTCGCCAACGGTGCCTCCGAACTCTTCGGGACCGTCTTCGGCGAGGCCGGGGTGCACGCTCGTTCCGCAGTCGGTGTATCGGTGCTGCCACTGGATGCGCCGGTCGAGGTCGAGATCATCGTCGAGGTCTGAGATGTTGAGACGTCTTCCCGATGCGGTCGCCGCTGTTGCCCGGGAGTATGCAGAGGGGCGATTGACGCCGGTCGAGCCAGTCGATGCGGCCACGGTGTTGTTGTTGCGCGACTCCCCCGGCGGACCGGAGGTGTTCGTGATGGTGCGGCATACGTCGATGGCCTTCGCGGGCGGCATGGTCGCCTTTCCGGGTGGCAAGGTCGAACCGCACGACGCCACGTCGTTGCCAGGTCCGCTGCCCGTCGGGCTGGCTGACCGGCTCGGTGCCCCCCACGTCCAGGCGGCCGGGGTGCTGGCCGCCGTGGTGCGCGAGACCATCGAGGAGACCGGAGTCGAACTGGCCCCGGCCGACCTGGGTGTCTGGGATGCCTGGACCACCCCCATTTTCGAGCCGCGCCGCTATCGCACATGGTTCTTCACCGCAGCACTGCCCGAGGGACAACGGGCCGAAGAACTGTCGACCGAGTCCTCCGAGGTCGCCTGGGTCACCGCGGAAGACGGATTGGCGCGGGTCCGGGACAACACCTGGGCGATGCTTCCGCCGACCTTGGCGGCCTTCGCGCGCCTCGCCGGCTTCGGATCGGTGGCAGAGGTGATGGCGGTGACTCGGGACGCCTCGGTCACGATGGTCACCCCGGAGTTCGACGGGGTCGATTCGCTCCATGTGCCGGATTGGGTGGCACGGTCGTGAGTCGGTCCGAGGGGGTCGTGTGAACGAGTGGTCGGGCGGACGATTCGGCTCCACCGCCCAGTGCGTGCTGGCCCACAACCCGGGGATCATGACGCTGGACGGCACCAACACCTGGATCCTGCGCGACGGTGACCGGTCCATTGTGATCGACCCCGGCCCCCTAGATGCCGCCCATCTGGCCGCCGTCGCCGAGGCCGCCGGCGACGTGCGCGCCGTACTGCTCACTCACCATCACCTCGACCACTCCGAGAGCGCCCGTGCGTTCGCCGAGATGGTCGGCGCGCCGGTGCGCGCCCTTGACCCGGCGTTGCGGTTGGGCGGCGAGGGTCTCGGCCACGGCGACGTGGTGTCGGTGGGCGATGTCGAGGTGCACGTGGTCGGCACTCCCGGACACACCGCGGACTCGTTGAGCTTCTGGGTGCCGGCCGATCGGGCCGTGCTGACCGGGGACACCGTCCTTGGCCGGGGCACCACCGTGGTGGCCCACCCCGATGGTCAACTGGGGGCCTACCTGGACTCCTTGGACCGGCTGCGCAACCTTGCTGACGAGCGGGAGTTGGCTTGGATCTGGCCCGGCCACGGCCCCGTCATCGCTGACGCCTTGGCGACCCTGGACTTCTACATCGCCCATCGGCGTTCCCGCCTCGAGCAGGTCGAGACCGCCGTTGCGCTGGTCGACGATACGGTGCTGGCCGATGATCTGCCGCGCGCCGTGGTGGAGATCGTGTATGCCGAGGTCGACCCGGTGTTGTGGGGTGCGGCGGAGTTGTCGGTGCGCGCTCAGTTGGCCTACCTCGGGCGCTGAGGGTCCAGGTCGGTGTCTTAGCCGATCATCGCCAGCGCGAACGGCAGCACCGACGATGCGCCCGCGGCACGCAACTCACGGGCTGCGACGGTCAGCGTCCAGCGGGAGTCGACCACGTCGTCGACCAGCAGCACCGGGCCGTCGGTGTCCGCGAGGCGCTCGGCCAATTCTGGTCCGACCCCGAACCTGCCCCACACCGATGCCAGCCGGAAGGCACTGTTGCCGCCGGTCTCCACCCGAGGCACCGCCGGGTCCACGGTGAGGGTGCCTAGATACGGCATCCGACCGATCTGAGAGATGGTCTGCGCGGTCGAGGTGATCAACTGCCGCCGCGTCACCGATCCGAGGGCGACCACGGCCACTGGCCGCTGCTGCCAGCCCCAGTCTCGCAGCGTCCGGACCACCGCAGTGACCAGCGTCTGTGGCAGTGCCTGATCGGGGACGCCCGGCGCCAGCAACTCCCGCAGCGGCCCGCCCCAGCCGAGGTCGGTGAGGCGGGCCACCGCGCGGCCCGGCTCGGGACGCTGGTCGGCCGGAATCCGACCCGACACATCCACGCCCCGTTGGCGCACACCTGTCGGCCACTGGCCGCGCGGCTCGATCGGTACGCCGACCTGGTCGAGGGTCTCGGCGGCCTGTCCGATGGCCGCCGCGGGCACATCGCGGGGATACCAGGGCCCGGCACACACGTCGCAACGACCGCACGGAGCAGCGGTGTCGTCGTCCAGGTCGCGCTGGAGCAACTCCATCCGGCAGGTCAGGCCGCGTTCGTAGGCCAGCATCGAGGTCTGTTCGGCGACCCGGGCCGCCGCGATCCGCTCGTAGCGTTCGGCGTCGAAGGTCCACGGCCGCCCGGTCGCCACCCAGCCGCCACGCACCCGGCTGACCGCACCGTCGACATCGAGCACCTTGAGCAACAGCTCCAACGGCGTACGACGGACGTCGACCAAGGCCTCCAGCGCCGGCGTCGAGAGTGGTTCGTTGCCGAGTGTCTCGATCACCCGGGAGGCTCGCACCGGGTCCGGCATCGACGCCGTGGCGAAGTAACGCCAGATGTCGCGGTCCTCGGGGCCCGGAAGCAACAGCACCTCCGCACGCTCGGTGGCGCGGCCGGCGCGGCCCACCTGTTGGTAGTAGGCGACCGGGGAGGACGGGGCACCCAGATGCACCACGAAGCCGAGGTCGGGCTTGTCGAATCCCATTCCCAGTGCGCTGGTCGCGACCAGCGCCTTGACCTGGTTGTTCTTCAGGGCGACTTCGAGCCCCTGGCGTTCCTCGGGGTCGGTGCGGCCGGTGTAGGCCCGCACCTCGTGGCCGGCTCCGCGCAGCACCCGGGCGGTGTCTTCGGCCGCGGACACGGTCAGGGCATAGATGATGCCGCTGCCGGGCAGGTCGCTCAGGTGGCTGGCCAACCACCCCAGACGGGCGCGGGAGTCGGGCAGTTGTAGGCAGCCCAACCGCAGGGAGTCTCGGGCCAGGGAGCCGCGCAGCGTCAGCACCCGGTCAGCCCCACCGAGTTGTTCGGTCACGTCGGCCACCACCCGGGCGTTGGCGGTGGCGGTGGTGGCCAGCACCGGCACTGAGGGGCCGAGGGTCTCGATCAGGTCGGCGATGCGCCGGTAGTCGGGACGGAAGTCGTGACCCCAGTCGGAGATGCAGTGTGCCTCGTCGATGACCAACAGTCCCATCCGCTCGACCAGGCGTGGCAGTTGGGTCTCCCGGAAGGCGGGATTGTTGAGTCGTTCGGGAGAGACCAGCAGCACGTCGATCGCGTCGGCGGCCAGATCCTGTTGGATCCGACCCCACTCCTCGACAGTGGCGGTGTTGATCGCTGCGGCCCGCACCCCGGAGCGTGCCGCCGCCTCGACCTGGTCACGCATCAAGGCCAACAACGGGGAGACCAAGAGCGTCGGACCCGCTCCGCGGGCGCGTAGCAGCGCGGTGGCCACGAAGTAGACCGCGGACTTGCCCCACCCGGTGCGTTGCACCACCAGCGCCCGGCGGCCTTCGTCGACCAACGCGGAGATGGCTTCGAGTTGGCCGGGGTGGAAGGTCGCGTCGCTGCGCCCAGTCAGCGCACGCAGGTGTTCCGCGGCGGCGGTCTGGGTGGACGGTTCGATCATGTCCTCGATCTTGTCAGGCAACCGTCAAGGACACCCTCGAGGCTGGGAGGCTACCGGGCGCGGCGACTCATGCGTTCGACGTCGAGGATGACCACCGAGCGCGGTTCGAGGCGCAGCCAGCCGCGCGATGCGAAATCGGCGAGTGCCTTGTTGACCGTCTCCCTGGAAGCACCGACCAGTTGGGCAAGTTCTTCCTGGGTAAGGTCGTGATGCACGTGCACGCCGTCGTCGGCGGTGCGACCGAAGCGGTCAGCCAGGTCGATCAGTGCCTTGGCGACACGACCAGGCACGTCAGAGAAGACCAGGTCCGCGACCACATCGTTGGCCTTGCGCAGGCGTGCGGCCAGTTGGGCCAACAGGCCGTGAGCTACGCCGGGGCGACCGTCCAGCCAGCGGAGCAGGTCCTCGTGGGACAAGGAGGCGAAGCTGGACTCGGTGACAGCGGTGACCGTCGCGGAGCGTGGGCCGGGGTCGAAGAGCGACAACTCACCGAACATCGAGCCGGGGCCGAGGATGGCCAGCAGGTTTTCGCGACCGTCGGACGAGGTGCGGCCCAACTTCACCTTGCCCTCGAGGACGACATAGAGTTTGTCCCCGGAGTCACCCTCCCGGAACAGCACCTCACCGCGCTTGAGTTTCGCCTCGGCCATCGACGCCCGCAGCGAGGTGGCTGCCTCGTCGTCGAGCGCGCTGAATAGCGGCGCCTGACGGAGTACGTCGTTGTCCACGCTCAACCTCCCCATGTCACGGTCCGCACCCGATGTGAGAACGTCGCAGAGGTCATCCTATCCAGTCGGCCGCCCGGGCAGTGCATCAGATCGCCGCCAGCCACGGTTACCGAACTGTCGCGACCGCCCGATACGCTCCTCCTATGCCCGTTCAGACTGAGGAAACCCACCTCGGTCTGGTCCGGCGGGCGCGCCGGATCGACCGAATCCTGGCCCAGACCTATCCCGACGCCAGGGCCGAGCTCGACTTCGACAACCCGTTCGAGTGCCTGGTGGTCACGGTCCTGTCTGCTCAGACCACCGACAAGCGGGTCAACGCTGTGCGCCCCACCCTGTTCGCGGCCTACCCCGACGCTCACGCCCTGGCGGCGGCCGACCGCACCGTGTTGGAGGGGATCATCGGGCCGCTCGGGTTCTTCCGGGCGAAGACCGACTCCCTGCTCAAACTCAGCGCCGCGTTGGTCACCGACCACGACGCTCAGGTGCCCGACCGGCTCGAGCAGTTGGTCAAACTGCCCGGTGTGGGCCGCAAGACGGCCAACGTCGTACTCGGCAACGCGTTCGGCAAGCCGGGGATCACGGTCGACACCCATTTCGGTCGGCTGGCGCGGCGGCTGGGCTGGACCGCGCAGACCGATCCGGTCAAGGTCGAGTTCGCTGTCGGTGCCCTGTTCGAGAAGAGGGACTGGACGATGGTTTCCCATCACCTGATCTGGCATGGCCGGCGCCGGTGCCATGCACAGAAGCCGGCGTGCGGTGCCTGCCCGGTCGCCCGGATGTGTCCGTCGTTCGGTGCCGGGCCGACCGATCCGATGGTTGCCGCGGGGTTGGTGCGCACCGAGGGTCGAGCATGATGCGCCGGATGCTGGCCGTGGCTGCCCTGTTGGGCGTGGCGGCCTGCGCGCCGGGCTCCGGTGGAGTCGCCGGTGTCGATGTGCCCAACAACGACCTCGACGTGGCCACCCCCGAACTGGTGCAGAGCAAGGCCGACCTCGGCATCGAACCCTGCCCACAGGCGCAGACTGCCGACGGCGGGCTGCCCGAGATCACCCTGAGGTGCTTCGGAGGCGGCCGAGACGTGGACCTGTCGACGCTGGAAGGGCCCACCATCCTCAACTTCTGGCAGGCCTATTGCGGCCCGTGTCGCGAGGAAATGCCGGCGCTGCAGGAGTTCCACGAACGCTATGCCGATCAAGTGCAGATCATCGGGGTGGACTACGCCGACACCCAAGTGGTCGGTGCGATGCAGTTGGCCGGACGTACCGGCGCCACCTATCCGATGCTGGCTGATCCGATCGCCGAACTCGCCGACACCGGTATCGGGTTCATGGGAGGCCTGCCCTACTTCGTGTTCCTTCGTGCAGACGGCTCGTACTCCAAGACCGTCGGTGGGGTCCAGGACCTAGCGGACCTGGTCGAGTTGGCCGAGGAGCAGTTGGGCCTGCAGTTGTGACGCCCGACCGCCTGTCGGAATCTGGCCGCCTCGACCTTCCCGGCTGGCTCGAGCCCGTCCGCGAAGCCTCCGCCCGCATTCGACCCGAGCAGCTGTCCGGTTTCCTGCCGCCTCCCGACGCCAGCCCGTCCAAGAGCGCCGTGCTGATGCTCTTCGCTGACGGCGACCGGGGTCCGGAGTTGCTGCTCACCGAACGGTCGCACACGATGCGCTCCCACCCCGGCCAGGTGTCGTTCCCGGGCGGACGGATGGACCCGGGCGAGGACGCCGTCAGCGCGGCACTACGTGAGGCCTGGGAGGAGACCGGCGTCGATCCGTCGGGTGTGCTCCCGTTCGGACACCTGCCGGAATTGTGGCTGCCGCCGTCGAACCACGCCGTCACGCCAATCCTCGGGTACACCGAGCGGCCCGAGAGTCTCTATGTCGCCAGCCCCGCGGAGGTGCACGCTATCCACCGGGTGCCCATCGCCGAGTTGCGCGACCCGGCGCACCGGATCACGGTGCGGCATCGGTTGGGCTTCATGACACCGGGCTTCTGGATCGGCGACGGCAAGGATGTCATCCTGTGGGGGTTCACGGCCGGGATCATCGCGCGACTCTTCGAGTTCCTCGGCTGGATCCAGGACATGCCTGACGCGCCGGCCACGGCACTTCCTGATTACATGTACCCCGAGAACGACCCGCGTCGGACCGCCGCGGCGGGCCCGATCGATGACGAGGTCGCTGAGTGAACTGGATCGACTGGGTCCTGGTGGTGCTGGTCGCCCTCTATGCGGTCTCGGGCTATTGGCAGGGGTTCATCACCGGCGCATTCGCAACAGTAGGGCTGTTGCTCGGCGGTGCTGGCGGCATCTGGCTCGCCCCTCGGTTGCTTCAGGACACCAGCACCTCGGTGTGGGTCTCGCTGAGCGCCCTCTTCGTGGTGATCGTGTGTGCGTCACTGGGGCAGGTGCTGCTGCAGTGGGTCGGCGCGAAAGTGCGGTCCGGTATCCGTTGGCAGCCCGCCCGGGCCTTGGATGCGGTCGGTGGATCCTTTCTCTCGGCAGCCGCGGTGCTGGTGGTTGCGTGGGCGCTCGGAGTCGCGGTCAGCGGCTCCACGATCAGCGGACTGAGCGCGAAGGTGCGTGATTCGGTGATCCTCGGAGCGGTCAACGACTCCATGCCGCCGTCTGCGGCCGACGCCCTGGACGGGTTCAACAATCTGGTCGGCACCAGTTTCTTCCCGCGGTATCTGGAGCCGTTCGCCCCCGAGCGGATCGTGGCCGTTGGTCCCGGGCCGGACCGGATGCGCACCGATCCCGACGTGCTCGTGGCCGGCGAATCGGTCTTGAAGGTCTACGGCGACAACAAGTGCGGCACCGCAGTAGAGGGCTCCGGGTGGGTGATCTCCCCGAACTATGTGGTCACCAACGCCCACGTTGTCGCCGGAGTCGCTACGCCGAGGGTGGAACTGGGTGACTCGGAGGTCGGCGGGTCGGTGGTTGCCTACGACCCGAGCATCGATCTGGCACTGATCAACGTCACCACCGAGTCACTGCGTCCCCTGGATCTGAGCAGGGTCGCGGAGCCGACCGACGCGGTAGCCATCCTGGGTTATCCCAACGACGGGCCGTTCGACGTCCAGGCGGGCCGGATCCGCAGCGTCCAGAAGCTTCGTTCACCTGACATCTATGGGCACGGCACCGCGATCCGGGAGGTCTACTCGTTGCGTGGGCTGGTGCGACCAGGCAACTCCGGCGGCCCGGTGACCGATTCCTCCGGTGATGTGGTGGGTGTGGTCTTCGCTGCCTCGGTGACTGACCCGGACACCGGCTATGCACTGACCGCCGACCAGGTCGACCAGACCCTGTCGAATGCTGTCGGCAGTAACAAGGCCGTGAGCACCGGCGACTGCCTCTGATCCGCGTAACGGTCAAAATGCCGGTCAGAATGGCGAAATCACCGGCAAATTCACCGTTGCGTGGTTCGGTCAGTGGATGAACTGGTCGATGCGTTCGAGTATGACGCCTTCGCGTAGTGCCCAGGGGCAGACCTCGAACCGGTCGAGGCCGAAGATGTCGAGGGCTGCCTCGGCGACCAGAGCTCCCGGCACGATCTGGTGGGTGCGGAACGGGCTGACTCCGGGCAGATCGGACAGTTCCTCAGGGGACATCGTCACCAGTTTCGGGATCCACTCACTGATCTTGTCCAGCGGCAGGTAGCGCTTGACCAGCAGGCCCTCACCGCGAGGGGCGGCACCGCAGATCCGCGACAGCGAGCGAAACGTCTTGGAGGTGCACACCGAGTGGTTGGGCTGGCCGAGCCGGATCAACTGGCCGGCGTCCTGGGCGATCGCGGCTCGGATCTCGCGGCGTGCGGCTTTGAGGGCTGCCGGCTCGGACAGGTCTGGATAGCGTTCAGCCAGCCGGGCCGCGCCGAGCGGCATCGACCAGGCGATGTCGGGGGACTCGTCGGAGCCGCCGGCGATCTCGAGTGAACCGCCACCGATGTCGAAGACGGCGAGTCGTCCCGAGGACCAGCCGAACCATCGGCGTACCGCCAGGAAGGTCAGTCGGGCCTCGTCCTCGCCGGAGAGAACCTCGAGCCGGACCCCGGTGTGTTTCTGGACGTGGTCGAGCACGTGGTCGGAGTTGGTGGCCTCGCGCACCGCGCTGGTGGCGAAGGAGAGCATCTCCTGGCAGCCGCGTTCCTCGGCTACTTCGACCGAGTCGGCCACGAACCTGGTCAGTGCCTCGGTGCCTTCGGGGGTCACGGCGCCGTCGGCGTCGAGATGCTCGGCCAGTCGCAGCGGTTCCTTGAACGACAGCGCCGGCAGTGGTGCGGCTCCGTCGTGGGCGTCGACGACGAGGAGGTGGCCGGTGTTGGAGCCGATGTCGAGAACGCCCATACGCATGGCCTAAGGCTAGTTCACCTTCCGCGGGGTTCGACGCGCATGCGCGGGGGCGCACCACGGCACAAGGCGACGTACCTCCGCGCAAGATGGAGGGGCGTCTACGCTGGCCCGGTGCCTGAAGTCCCGCTCGACTTTCCCCGCGCCTGGGTGGAGTTCACCAACCCGACCGACGTGACCGAGGTGATCAGGGCAGACCTGACCTGGCTCACCTCCCGGTTCGCCTGCATCTTCGGATCGGGGTGCGCGGGCATCTATGCCGGCTCACCCGACGTCGGCTGCTGCACCCTGGGCGCCCACTTCGCCGGCGACGAGGACCTGGACCGGGTCGCGGGATTCGTCCACCAGCTCCAGGCCGAACACTGGCAGCACAAGCCCGAGCGCCCGCTTCGTCGCAAGGATTGGGTGACCAAGGACTCCGAGGGCGAACTCAAGACCCGCACTGCGGAGTATGCCGGCCAGCAGGCATGTGTCTTCCACAATCGGGCGGACTTCTCCCGCGGAGCCGGTTGCGCGTTGCATCTGTTGGCCCTGGACCAGGGTCGCGAGCCGCTGGAAACCAAACCGGACGTGTGCTGGCAGCTGCCGATCCGGCGAGGTTTCCGCGATGTCGAGCGGACCGACGGGTCGACCTACACCGAGGTGACGATCAGCGAGTACGACCGCCGCGGCTGGGGTGCGGGCGGCCACGATCTGGACTGGTACTGCTCAGGCAACACCGAGGCGCACCTCGCCCGCGAACCGGTCTACGTCTCCAACGCCCCGGAGTTGATCGCACTGATGGGCGCCGAGTGCTATCGGGAGTTGGTCGATCACTGCGAGGCTCACCTGGCCAGACTGCCGCCGGTGGCACCGCACCCGGCAGACTGACCAGGTGCGGCGCGCGGCTCAGCCGTGGGAGAAGGTCACCTTCGGCAGGACTCGGCGCAGCCAGGCAGGCGACCACCAGGCTGCCGCGCCGGTGAGGCGTAGCAGCACCGGCAGCAGCACCAAGCGCACCAAGAACGCGTCCAGGAGCACCGCGATACCGAGGATGATGCCCATCTCCTTGGGCGGCAACGGGCCTGACAGTGCGAAGGTGAAGAACACCGCCACCATCACCGCGCCGGCGGCGAAGATGACCCGACCGGAGTGGGCCACTGCCCCGACCATCGCCTCGCGGGCATCGCCGGACCGCTCCCAGTGCTCCTTGGCCGAGGCCAGCAGGAATACGGTGTAGTCCATCGCGATCGCGAAGATCATGGCGAAGAAGAACACCGGCGCCCAGGCGTCGAGGAAGCCCTGAGACTCGAAGCCGAACAGCCCTGAGCCGTGTCCCTCCTGGAAGACCAGTCGCGCGACTCCGAACGCGGCCGCGGTCGAGAGCAGCGAGACCAAGGTGCCGAGAAACGCGATCAGCGGCGCCTGCAGCGCGATCAACAGCAGTATGAATCCGAGCAGCAGCACCACGGCGATCACCAGCGGTGTGGAGTCGTCGATCTGGGCCTTCAGGTCGAGGTTCTCCACCGCGGACCCGCCCACCAGGGCTGAGTCGGGCAGGTCGGCCCGGAGTCGGTCGACGGTCTCGCCCAAGGCGGGGTCGGACGGGTCGACGGTGGGTACGGCCTGAATGAGCACCAGGTCGGTGTCGTCCAGTGAACCCATCGGTGCCATCACCCCGGCGATACCCGGATCGCCGGCAAGTACGGCGCTGGCCTGATCCGCCGCACCGGTGGATGCGATCACTTGCAGGGTGCCCGGTGCTCCCAGCCCGAAGGCGTCCTGCACCACGTCGTACCCGATCCGGGTGCTGGAGTCCTCGGGGAGCACCTTGATCGACGGCATCGCGGTTTTCAGTCCGAGCACCGGGGCGGCCAGGGCCACCAGGACGATCACCGAGCCCACGCCGAAGATGACGGGTCGACGCCACAGCAACTCGCCCCAGCGGGCGAATCGGGCCGAGCGGTGTTCGCCGGTGTGCACCCAGGGCAGCGAGAACTTGTTGATCTTGTCGTCGAGCTTGAACAGGATCAGCGGCAGCAGCGTCAGGGTCGCACCGAGCACGAAGACCACCGAGAGCATGATTCCGCCGGCCATCGATCGGAAGGCGGGCGAGGGCACCAACATCACCGCGGACAGCGAAACCAGCACGGTGGCTCCTGAGAGCAGCACCGCTTTGCCGGCCGTGTCCATGGTTTCGGCGATCGCCATCGCTTTCGACTCGTGGGTGCCCATCCGAGCCGCGCGGTAGCGGGCCACCAGGAACAGCGCATAGTCGATACCGAGGGCCAGGGAGAACATCATCGCGAAGTTCATCGCCCAGATGGAGACCGGCACCAGTTCGTTGATCAACACCAGCGAGCCGGCCGACGCGATGAGTCCGGCCAGGGTCAGCATCAGGGGCAGTCCAGCTGCGACCAACGCCCCGAACGCCAGGACGAGGATGGCCAAGGTGACCGGGAAGGATCGCAGTTCGGAGCCCAACATCGCCTCGAGGTTGGCCTCGTTGAAGTCCGACCACAACAGCGAGGACCCGGTCGGGTTGACCTGTACGGTGTCGGTGGAGAGTTCCTCGAGGTCCGCCTTGATCGAGGTGGCGACCTTGACCATCTCGTTGGAGTCGACGCCCGCACCTGCCAGGATCACTGCGGTGGTCCCGTCGGCTGAGAGCGTCGCGCCGGGGGTCGGGGCGATCACGTCGCCCAGTCGCGGCTCGTTCTCGAGGATGGCGTTGACCTCGGCCATCACCGCCGGCCCGTCGCCCTGGGTCAGCGGCTCGTCCGCGTGTACGGCGACCTGGATGGCGGTGCTGCCGGTGCCGCCGAAGTGTTCGTCGGCGAGGTCACGCACCTGCACGGACTGCGACCCGGAGGCCTGCCAGCCGGCCCCGGAGAGGTTCTTCTCCACGAACGGAGCGAAGATGCCGAGCCCGACGACCAGTGCCACCCACGACCAGGCGACCAAACGCCGGTGGGTGGTGACCCAGATGCCGAGCCGACCGAGCGGTCCGGGGTGGAAGGTGTCGGGAAGTGTGCTGGTCACCGACGGTTTCAACGGTGTTCTCCTGTGTTCAGTGGCGTGAGCCTGCTCAGTTTTCGTGATAACCCCCTAGGGGGATACGATGAAGACCGTAACATAACCCCCGCCGGGGTTATACTTCTCACCGAAGGAGGGTCCGGATGACTTTCACCATGACCGCCGAGATCGCCGCGCCGTACGAGCAGGCCGTCGAACGTGCCCGGGCCGAGCTGACTGCGGTCGGCTTCGGCGTGCTCACCGAGATCGACATGGCAGCAACGCTGCAGGCCAAGCTCGGCGTCACCATTGCCCCGAAGGTGATTCTGGGTGCGTGCCGACCACAGCTTGCCCACCAGGCCGTGGAAGCCGACCCGCGGGTCGCCGCCCTGTTGCCCTGCAACGTCGTGGTCTCCGCCGTCGACCCGACCCACAGCCGCATCGAGGTGCTCGACCCGGCGATGATGAGCGAGCTCTCACCCGCGGTCGCCGACGTGGCCGCTGAGGCGCGCTCCCTCCTGGAGGGATTCCTGAAAGCGATGACCACCAGTGATGAGGAAACCCCCGATGCAGATCGAGCCTGAGGACATCAAGGCCGTGACCACCCGCCTCAAGCGGGCCCACGGCCACCTCGCCAGCGTGATCCGGATGATGGAGGAGGGCTCGGAGTGCGAGGACATTCTCACCCAGCTCGCAGCCGTCAACAAGGCCATCGGCCGCGGCGGCTACGCGCTGGTCGCCACCGGCCTACAGCAGTGCCTGGCCAGTGGGGACGATGTCGACGGCGCCAAACTGGAGAAGCTGTTCTTGTCCTTTGCCTGACTGACACACAGGCGTCTTGATGTCAAGACAAATCGACCCCGGTGTCTGAGCCGAATTGTTCAGGTCCCACAATCGGACCATGCGGTTGGACCACCTCTCGTTCGCGGCCGGGCCGGACGGACTTCGAGCCACTGGGGATCGCCTTGGCGAGCTCATCGGTGAGAAGTTCGACGACGGTGGCGTGCACCCTCGATTCGGGACTCGAAACCTGACAATGCCCCTGCGCGGAGGCATCTACCTGGAGATCGTGGAGGCGCTGGACCACCCGGCCTCCGACAAGGCGCCCTTCGGTCAAGCCGTCAAGGCGCGCACCGCGCTGGGCGGAGGTTGGCTCGGCTGGGTCGCAGCGATCGACGACCTGGCGCCGATCGAGGAGCGCCTGGGGCGCAAGGCTGTCGACGGGAACCGCCGGATGCCGGACGGCACCGAGCTGCTGTGGAAACAGATCGGTGTCAACGACTTGGCAGCCGATCCGCAGTTGCCCTACTTCATCCACTGGCTCTCCTCTCCCGAACTGCACCCGGGCAACGCCGGCTCCGACATCACCCTGACCGCCATCGAGATCTCCGGGGACTCCCAGCGGGTGCGCGACTACATGGGCGAGGACCTCGGCGGCAGGGTCGATCCGTGGACCGGCAAGCCCGCCGAGAATGTCGAGATCAAGTGGGTCGCCGAACACGGTACGCCGGGACTGGTGGCCGCGGCTTTCGCGACTCCCAACGGCACCGTGCGCATCTGACGCCCCCGACTTCCACGCGAACGAACCGACTGCCGTGACCGGCGATTCGTCCCTCGCGCGGCCGTCTCCCAACATCTGGCATCACACCGAGGCCTACGAGATCGAGAATCGTGGCGCCGACCCTGATCGGCGACTGCGCGATGCGCTGATGCAGATCGGCGACTGGACCGGTCGTGACCTGCTCGACCTAGGCTGCGGGACCGGGTTCCATCTGCGCGACTTCGCCGTCGATGCCCGTCAGGTGGTCGGCATCGAACCGCACCCGCCGCTGGCAGCCCTCGCCGCCCGGCGGGTTCGGACTCGCCAGAACGTGACCGTCTCCGCCGGTTCCGCCGACGCCACCGGCCTGGCCTCCAGCAGTGTCGACATTCTGCATGCCCGGTGGGTGTGGGCGTGCGAGTCCGAGGAGGCCGTCGCCGAGATGGCCCGAGTGCTGCGGCCCGGCGGAGTCGCGATGATCGTGGACAACGACGCCTCTCGGTCCACCTTCGGTCGCTGGTTCGCCCGAGCCCGACCGGACCGGGCCGGCGCCACCTTCTGGGCCGACCGGGGCTGGCAGCCTCACCCCGTGGAGATGGGTTGGCGCTTCGCAAGCCGCGCCGACCTGGAGGCCGTGGTGGCGATCGAACTCGCCCCCGAGTATGCCGACGGACTGCTGTCGGAGGTCTCCGGGACCGAGGTCGACTACGCCGTCACCGTGTGGTCGCGGCGGTTCTGAACTCGGTCGGTTCTGAACTCGGGCGGTTCTGAACTCGGTCGGTTCTGAACTCAGTCTGCGGTGAGCACCGTGAGCGAGCCGGGGTCGGGCGAGGAGCCGATCATCGCCCTCAACTGGTCGTTGACGTCCCAGATGCCCACGTTCATCGCGGCGGTCAGCACCCCGTCGGTGTTGAGCCAGTAGGCGATGAACTCGTTGCCGGCCAGATCGCCACGCACCTCGACGGTGTCGTCGGGAGAGGAGTGCCCGACGTACTCCATGGAGAACTCGAACTGGTCGGTGTAGAAGTAGGGCGCCCAATCGTAGGAGTCGGGCTTCTTCTGCAGGGATCGGGCGGCCAGTTCACCCTGGCGCATCGCATTGTCCCAATGCTCGACGCGCAGGCCGCCCAGACTCATGTGTTCGGCATAGGCCGCGTCGCCGGCGGCCAGCACCGCAGGGTCGGCGGTGAGCAGGTGGTGGTTGACCACGATGCCGCCTCCCGACGACGGTGGGGCGACCTCCAGGCCCGCCGCTTCGGCGATGGCGGTGTTGGGCACCGCACCGACCGCGACCAGCACGACGTCTGCGGCCAAGGAGCCGGCCGAGGTGCGCACGAACTCGTTGTCGATTCCTTCGACGGTGACCTCGGTGTGCACCCGCACCCCGTGTGCCGCGTGCAGGGCGACCAAGTGCCTGGCGAGCCGCTCGCCGAGCACGCTGCCCAACGGCAGCGCACCCGCTTCGAGTACGTCGACCTCCATTTCGGCGCCCCGGGCCGCCGCGGCGACCTCTAGTCCGATCCAGCCGCCACCGATGATCACCAGCCGCTTGCCCGCAGCGAAGGTGGCTCTGAGGGCTTCGGCGTCGGCGACGCTGCGTAGCGTGAGGGCCCGCTCGGCGCCGGGCAGGTCGAGCACCCTGGCCGAGGCGCCGGTCGCGATCAGCAACTGGTCGTAGCCGACCCAGGAGTCGTCGGCCAAGGTCACCGTGCGCAGATCCCGGTCGATGGACACTGCCGGGATCCCGAGGAGCAGCCGCACCGAGTTGTCGGCATACCAACTCTGGTCGTGCAGGGCGCCGAAGTCTTCGCCGTTGAGCATCTGTTTGGACAACTGCGGACGCTCGTAGGGCCCTTGGAGCTCGTCGCCGATCAAGGTGATCGGGTCGTTGACCCCGTCGGCGCGCAGTGTCTCGATGGTCTTCGCGGCGGTCAAGCCGCCGCCGATGATGACGATGTCGCTCACCATATGAGCCTACCCAGCGGTCCAGGCCGCCGAACAGGGGCGGCATTGCTACCGTGGGCGGGCACCGCCAGGTAGTCCGCCGGCGTTCCGGGCGCGGCTAGCGGCGATCGGGACCGGAGGTTCCGCGGACCTCGAGTTCAGGGGTCAGCATGACTCCATGGTGGGGTCGGCCGGGGGCGGTGAGCAGGCCCTCCAAGGCCCTGACGATCTCCACGGCTGCCTCCTCCAACGGTTGCCGGATCGAGGACAGCCCCGGCCACACGGTCTGGGCGACGATGGAGTCGTCGAACCCGACCACTGCCACGTCGTCACCGGGGGTGAGACCGCGTTCGGCCAAGGTGTGCAGCACCCCCATGGCGAGGGTGTCTGAGGCGCACACGAACGCGGTGGGCGCCGAGTCGTCGAGCAGCGCCTGGGCGGCGAGCCGACCCGATGCCACCGTGTCGTCGGTTCGAGAGGCGAGCCCGGAGGTGGACAGCCCCGCCCGCCGCATGGCCTCCAGCCAACCGGTGCGGCGCTCCTCACCGAGGAGCGAGTCCTTGCGCCAACCGATCCAGGCGACCTTGGTGTGGCCCTTGTCGAGCATGTGTTGGCTGGCGAGCTCGGCCCCGGCGGCCCCGTCGACGTCGACCCACGGATGATTCGCCCCGGGGTTCTCCCACGGTCGGCCGAAGGCCACGAACGGCGCCCGGTGCTCCTGGAGCCAGTCTGACTGGGGATTGCCCAGATAGGTGTCGGTGATGACGAAGGCATCCACGGCGGTGGACCGCAGCAGGTCGTCGTAGGCGGTGACGGAGTCTCCGGTGAAGAGCAGCACGTGGTAGCCGGCTTCGCGGGAGATCTCCACCAGGGTGTGGGTGAAACGGTCCATCATCGCGTTGGCGGTGCCTTCCATCACCGGGCTCATGCGCAGCCCGATCAGGTGGGAGGCGCGGGTGCGCAGGTTACGGGCGGCGCGGTTCGGCACGTAGCCGAGCAGGTCGATGGCGTGCTGGACCCGGGTGAGGGTGTCCGAGCGCAGCAGATCGGGGTTGTTGACCGCGTTGGAGACGGTCTGGCGGGACACCCCGGCCAACTCGGCAACGTCGGCAAGGGTCGGTGCGCCGGTCGACATCCGGTTCACACCCACCTCCAAAGTCCAACACCACTGAATCGCGCCACTGAATCGCGCCACTGAATCGCTTCACCGCAGCGATCCACTGGAACGATCCAAGCCTAAGCCCTTGCTCGTCCTGGCAACGGATTGAGGATGCCGAACCGGTCACCTTCGTGGCGCGCGCTCAGTGTCGGACCCAGGCCGTAGGTTGTCGTCCATGGCCAGATCGACGACGAAGTTCCGCTGCAGCGAGTGCGGCTGGGAGACGATGAAGTGGGTCGGTCGCTGCGGCGAGTGCCAGGCGTGGGGCTCGGTGGCCGAGGTGGGGGCCGAGGTGACCGCCCGGGTGCAGCCCACCGCCGCCAGTACGCCGGCCATCCCGATCAGCCAGGTGTCCACGGCCGAGGCTGCCCGACGGTCCTGCGGTGTCCCCGAACTCGACCGGGTGCTCGGTGGCGGGCTGGTGCCCGGGGCGGCGATCCTGCTAGCCGGCGAACCGGGTGTCGGCAAGTCGACCCTGCTGCTGGAGGTTGCCTCCCAGTCCGCCCGCTACCGGCATCGCACGCTGTATGTGACCGGGGAGGAATCGGCTTCCCAGGTGCGCCTTCGGGCCGACCGCACCGGCAACGTCCACGACGAGCTCTTCCTTGCCGCGGAGACCGACTTGGGCACCATCCTCGGCCACATCGAGGCCACCCGGCCGGAGTTGCTCGTGGTCGACTCGGTGCAGACCATCAACGTCGCGGGCGTCGATGGCGTGCCGGGCGGAGTCACCCAGGTCAAGGAGGTCGCCGCAGCGTTGGTGCGGGCCGCCAAGACTCGCAACATGACCACCATCTTGGTGGGTCATGTCACCAAGGACGGCTCCATCGCCGGTCCCAGGGTGCTGGAGCACCTGGTCGACGTGGTGCTGAGCTTCGAGGGTGACTCCGAGTCGCGGTTCCGGATGGCCCGCGCGGTCAAGAATCGTTTCGGGCCCATCGACGAGGTCGGCTGCTTCGACCTGACTGCCCATGGCATCGAGGGTGTTTCGGATCCGACCGGCCTGTTCGTGGAGCATATGGCCGGTTCGGTGCCGGGCACCTGCGTGGCGGCCACGGTGCACGGACGTCGACCGATGCTGGTCGAGGTGCAGGGTCTGGTCACCGAGCCCGTCGAGCGGCCCCGGCGCACCGTCACCGGACTGGACCCCGGACGCGCTTCGATCGTGCTGGCGGTGCTCGAACGCCACATCGGCATACCGCTCAATCGGCTGGACGTGTTCGCCGCGACTGTCGGCGGGGCGAAGCTGGTTGACCCGGCCAGCGACCTGGCGGTCGCGGTGGCGATCGCGTCGGCAGCCACCCAACGACCGGCCGTCAAGGGAGTCGTCGCAATCGGTGAAATCGGCTTGGCCGGGGAGTTGCGACGCGTCCGTGACCTGGAGCTGCGGATCTCGGAGGCGGCACGGCTCGGCTTCAGCGTGGCGATCGTGCCGGCCGAGCGCGGAGGTCCTCAAGGTGAGCGTGTGGTGGACGGCATGACCGTGCTGGAGTTCGCCGACGCGAACTCCGCACTCCGAGAGGCGTTGGGCCGGATAGGATCAGCACGTTCCTGAACGAAAGGATGACCGTGGCATCCGAGTCTGACCGTTTGCGCGAGACACTGAAGTTGATCGCGCCCGGCACGCCCCTGCGTGACGGACTCGAGCGGATCCTGCGTGGCCGCACCGGAGCCCTGATCGTGATCGGCCAGGACAAGACGGTCGACCAGATCTCCACCGGCGGATTCGAGCTCGACGTCCCCTTCACTGCCACGGCGGTGCGGGAGCTGGCCAAGATGGACGGCGCCATCATCCTGGATGCCGAGATGACCCGGATCGTGCGCGCCGCGGTCCACCTGATGCCCGACCACACCATTCCGTCGGCCGAGACCGGCACCCGGCACCGCACCGCCGACCGAGTGGCCCGCCAGACCGGCTTCCCGGTGATCTCGGTGTCCCAGTCGATGCAGATCATCGCCGCCTACGTCGACCAGACCCGGCACGTGCTGGAGGACTCCGGCCAGATCCTCTCGCGCGCCAATCAGGCGCTGGCGACCCTGGAACGCTACAAAATGCGTCTGGACGAGGTCTCCTCGACCCTGTCGGCCCTGGAGATCGAGGACCTGGTCACCGTCCGTGACGTGGCCGTGGTCGTCCAGCGTCTGGAGATGGTCACCCGGATCGCCCGCGAGATCGACGACTATGTGCTCCAGCTCGGCTCGGATGGCCGGCTGTTGCTGCTGCAGTTGGAAGAGCTGATCACCGGAGTCGACAACGAGCGCAGCCTGGTGGTGCGTGACTACCTGCCGAGCGGGCCCCGCGCCAAGGGAGCCGATGAACTGCTAGCCGAGCTTGCCTCGCTCTCGGGTCCCGAACTGGTCGACCCCGCCAGCGTCGCCCGGGTCCTCGGACTGGGCGGCGTGGAACATCTCGATTCCGCGGTCGCGCCGCGGGGCTACCGGCTGTTGACCAAGGTGCCTCGGCTGCCGCCGTCGGTGGTGGAACGCCTGGTCGAGCATTTCGGCACCTTGCAGAAACTGTTGTCGGCCTCCATCGAAGACCTCCAGACCGTCGACGGTGTCGGCGAGCTGCGTGCCCGCTCGGTGCGCGAGGGATTGTCGCGGCTGGCCGAGGCGACCATCCTGGAACGCTTCGTGTGACCGTTCGGGCGACCGGATCGTGACCCACTCGACTGTGTCCTGGAGCGGTCGGCGTTTCGTGGGTGACAACCCACGCTGACTCAGCTCAGGTCGAACGTGGTCGAGGCGACCCTGCCACCCAGGATGGCCGCGGTGAGTTTGTAGGTGCCGGGCATCACCCAGTTGCCATGATCGGTGCAGTCGCGGCTCGAGGACCGTTTGGCGCTCCAACTCAACGTCACCGGGGTCTGCACCGTGCGTCCGATGACGACCTCCTGTTTGGGGGTCAGCGCTCTGGGACAGTCAAGGGTGCTCCAGATGATGTTGGCTCCCGAGGTGACTCGCATCTGCACGCTGGTCGGCGAGACCACGAACGTGCAGGCTGCCGCGCTCTTGGTGCTCATCATCAGCCGCCACCACACGTCCTCGCCGGCACGGGAGCGGATCGTCTCCGGGGTGAGCCGAATGTCGCTCTCCTGGCAGGCGCCGTCGGGCTCCGGCAGGTCGATCGGGGTGTCCGCAATGTCGCCGTAGGTGGGATATAGGACGCTGCCGGGCACCACCGAGTAGGCGACTTGGGGCCGTATGGGGGCGGTCACGATGGTCGCCTGCCCGGTCGGATCACCCTCGGACCCGGTCACCTTGAGGATGGCGATGGCGAGGAGGCCGAGCACAGTCAGCAGCACCAGGCGGCGGCGCCAGTAGACGCTGGCGGGCAGCGTTCCACGGGTCGTCGCAGGCATGCCCCTCACGGTATTAGAGTCTGCTGCGATGTCTTCGCTGCACGCGCCGATCACGGCTTGGTACGACGCGTTCGCGCGCGACCTGCCGTGGCGTCGTCCCGAATCCAGCCCGTGGGCGGTGATGGTCTCGGAGTTCATGCTGCAGCAGACACCGGTCGCCCGGGTGTTGCCGGTGTGGGAGGCCTGGATGCAGCGGTGGCCGGCTCCGGCAGATCTTGGCGCCGAACCCATCGGGGAGGCGGTCCGGGCCTGGGGCCGGCTCGGCTATCCCCGGCGGGCGCTGCGGCTGCATGCTTCAGCGGTCGCCATCACCGAGCGGTACGCCGGCCAGGTGCCGTCGACCTACGACGAGCTCATCGAACTGCCTGGGGTGGGCGACTACACCGCATCGGCGATCGCCAGTTGGTGTTTCAACGCCCGTCACGTCGTGCTGGACACCAATGTCCGTCGGGTGTTCGCCCGCGCTGTGGCGGGAGTTGAGTTCCCCGCCACCTCGGTCACCAAAGCCGAGCGGATGGTGGCGGTCGAGTTGCTGGCTGCGGTGCCAGGCGCAGGCAGTGACGCCGACGAGGCTGCGCATTGGAACATCGCCGTGATGGAGCTCGGCGCGTTGGTGTGCACCGCGGCCGACCCGAAGTGCGGTGCTTGTCCAGTCAACGATCAGTGCCGCTGGCTGGCCGACGGAAAGCCCGCGCACGCCGGGCCGCCTCGCAAGGGGCAGACCTGGGCCGGCACGGATCGCCAGGTTCGGGGGCGGTTGATGGCGGTGCTGCGTGACAGCGACGCCCCGGTACACCGCTCCCGGCTCGACGTGGTCTGGCCCGACGGTGCCCAGCGAGACCGCGCGCTGGCTGGCCTGCTGACCGACGGGCTGGCCGAGCAGGTCGGACCGGACAGGTTCGCCCTGCCGAGCGGGCCCTGATCTGGTTGACTCTGATCTGGTTGACCCTGATCTGGTTGACCAGCACTGTTTCGGGGTACAAAGGGTGGGTGCTGACGCTCAGCTACCGTTCCTCTGCCCGCGCTGCGATGACCCAGAGCGACCTCGATGCTCTCTTGGAGGTCGCCCGTAGTCGCAATCAGCAGGTGGGCGTGACTGGGATGCTCATCTACACCGGCCAAGGCTTCCGGCAGACCCTCGAAGGGCCCGATGAGGCGGTTGAGGCCATCTTCGCCAGCATCCAGGGTGACCCCCGACATCACGAGATCGTGGTGACTCAGCGTTCGGAGATCGCGTTGCGTGTCTTTCCGGACTGGTCGATGCGGTTCGAGTTTCTCAGGCCGCCCCGCTGACTCAGCGTGCGCCCGCTGACTCGGCGTGCGCGCCCAATCGGGAGGCCTCGCGCTCGGCGGCCGTGTTGAGCACCCCGGCTCTGGATCCGCCGAGTTTGGCCCGGACGTGGTGGTCGACCGTGACGGGCGCATAGATGGCGGGTGCGTTGCTGGTGACGAAGCCCGGCAGTGGGCCGATCACAGCGTCCGCGTCGCCGTCGTGGAACAGTGCCGCCGACCGGCGCCGGGCGATCGTTGCCACGCCCGTGGAGTCGATCAGGATCGGCGGCTTGACCCGATGCAGCGTGGAGAGCCACTGCTCGTTGGTCAGTCGGGTGGTCAGGTCGCCAAGATTGACCAGCAGCGCGTCGTCGGCGGGTTGGACGTCGTGCCAGGTGCCCTCGGAGTCGAGCACCTGGAGACCCCTGACCTGATCGGCCCACAAGACGGTGACGATGCCGAAGTCGGTGTGCTCACCCATTCCGATCAGATCCTCATCGAGTTCGATGCGAGTGCCCTCGGGCAGCGCATAGTTGTTCATCCGCAACACCTCGATCGGATGGCGGGTGAGATGGTCGAAGAAGTCGGGTGCCAACCCTAGGGCGTCGGCGAAGATCCGGGTCAAGGTGCGCGCGACCCGGCCAGCCTCAGTGCGCCAGGCATCGACCTTGTCTCGGAAGCCGTCGACATCGGGCCAGATGTTCTCCGCATAGTGCCCGGCATAGCGCCCGTTCACTAGGGGCTCGCCAGGGTAGTCAGAGGATGCGGTGCCGACGTTGAACGCTTCGAAGAAGTCCTTCATCCGGGCCTCAGACTGCACCCCCGCGCTCAACGCCAACGACTCCGACTTCGGCGCGGTGTAGCCGCGGTTCTCCGGTGCTGGCCGAGTCCAGGAGCGTTTGGACTGCATCGGCATCGCGAAGAAGGAGTCGATGGCCTCACCCAGGCCCGACCAGACCGAATCCGCGATGCGGTGACCGGTGATCGAGAAGAAGCCGACCTCGCGGCAGGCCCGATCGATCTCGGCCGAGACTCGGGCTCGCTCGTGGGCGGCCCCCTCGCCGACCCAGGCGGAGATATCGACGACCGGGACGTGGAACGAACTCATCTATGACTCCTCACCCGATGAGCCTAGTCGACCGATGAGCCCGTCACTGGGATGGATCCCGTCGGCGTTCGGCGCCCTGACAAGCCAGAACCGTCCCGGTGCACTGCACCGGGACGGTTCTGTTGGGGCTTTGCGCTCAGTCCTGAGCCGACTCCGGAGTGTCCGGAATCTCGATGTCGGGCAGGTCGGAATCGCCGATCGCGACCGTCTCCAGTGGCGGCATGTCGGGTACGACGTCACGCTTGGAGCCGACGAAGGTGAACGCGGCGGACGCGCCCTCGCCCTCGACGTCGACCAACACGATCTGGCCAGGACCGATCTCTCCGAACAGCATCTTCTCGGCGAGCAGGTCCTCGATCTCGCGCTGCACCGTGCGACGCAGCGGACGCGCC
>JBPPMQ010000167.1:0-16859 GCA_051306135.1 Nocardioides sp.
TTCTACCCCGCCCTGTATGCCGGCGCCATCATCGAGGAACCAATCGATCCGGCGGCCGGGATGACCGATGCCCAGCGCACCATGATGACCTCGCGCGGGATCGCAATCACCAACCTGGTCCGTCGCGCGACCGCACGGGCCGACGAACTATCACCCAGCGAACTCACCGAAGGCGGCCTACGGCTGCGGCGCCTGGTCGCCGAGAGAGCCCCGCGGGTGGTGGCCGTTGCGGGCATCACGGCGTACCGGACGGCGTTCGGCGATCGATCGGCACGTGTCGGCCGGCAGCCGGTCGACTGGGGCTCGAGCCAGGTCTGGGTGGTGCCCAATCCCAGCGGACTCAATGCTCACGAAACCGTGGTGACCCTCGCCGCGGCCTACCGGGCGGCAGCCGTTGCGGCCCGGGTGGTGGGTGAACCGACCCCCGCTGTCTGACCTGTTCGAATCAGACCCGGATGACACGATCGGGCCATTTGCGGGCTCGGCCGGTCAAGGTTGAACTGCTCGACCGCTGATCTGGGCCAAAACCGTGGCGGAGACCCTCGCCGACCGACATGCTGAATCCGCATCACCGATCCCCCCACCGGTGACGGAGGTTCCCCCCTTGGTCAGTTACGCGCCTGGCTCCTACCCGAAGACTCGGGTGCTGTCGGCTGCCGACAGGCACCTGGTCAACCGGTTCAGTTACGGCATCACCCCGAAACTCGCCGACGACGTGCGTCAGGCGGGGAGCGCTCGGGCGTGGTTCGACAAGCAACTCAAGAGCACTGCGGCCGCGAGCGAGCAGGTCGCTGACTGGTGGCCCAACCAGCACTACAGCCACACCAAGGTCTGGGATCGACAGAAGGCCGACGTCGAGGGCTCCTGGGAGGTGATGGCCGACTACCAGCGACGTCTGATGGCACGGCGCATCGGTTCCCCGCACCAGGTGCGCGAGACGATGACCGAATTCTTCGAGAACCATCTCCACATCACCGTGACCGGCGACGCCCAGGCCTTCTGGCGAGTGCCGTACGGGTCGGTGATCCGCAAGCACGCGCTCGGTCGCTTCGATGACATGTTGGTCGAAGCCATCCAGCATCCGGCGATGCAGATCTTTCTCACCAACGCAGGCTCCACCAAGGAGCACCCCAACGAGAACCTCGGCCGCGAACTGTTGGAGTTGCACACCGTCGGGGTGGGCAACCACAGCGAAGCCGACGTCAAGAACGCCGCGAAACTGCTCACCGGGTTCCGCATCGACTACTGGATGACCTTCGATGCCTGGTATTCGACCAGCAATCACTACCGCGGCCGGGTCGAGGTTCTCAACTGGTCGCACCCGAACCAGAAGGCCGACGGCCGACCGGCGCTGCGGTCGCTGCTGCGCCACCTGGCCCAACACCGCAAGACCGCTGAGCACCTCAGCCGCAAACTGGTGCTGTGGTTCTGCCGCGAGGACCTCGACGCCACCGGCGAGAAACTGGTCCAGCACCTGGCCGACGTCTATGTGGCCAACAAGTCCGCGATCGCCCCGGTACTCAAGGCGTTGGTCGCGTCGGCGTACTTCAAGAAGTCGGTCGACAAGAAGTTGCGCGATCCGGGCCAGGACATCGCCGCCACCTACCGGCTATCGCGGGCCTCCCTGGCGAAGCCGACGGCTGACAACTCCGCGGCGAACGCGCTGCTGTGGCAGACCTCGTCGCTCGGTTTGCTGCCGCTGGCCTGGCCACGCCCTGACGGTGCCCCCATCGACACCCGGATCTGGGCGAACCCGGCTCGGGCGATGGCCTCGGCCAACACCCACCTCAATGTCATCGCAGGGTGGTATCCGAAGGTGGACATCAATCGACCCAAACCCGGGGCCTGGGTGCCCCGCAAACCGATCATCTTCCGAGACCTGGTCGACCATGTCTCGCGCATCATCCTGCACCGGCCGTCCACCGAGGCCCTGCTCCGGGCCTGCTGTCTGGCCACCGACAAGGCGCCGGGCTTCCGGATCACCGAGAACCTGCAGGAATGGGAGTGGACCGATTGGGACATGGCCCGACTTCTGGCCGCTGTGATGGAGGATCCGCGTTTCTATGTCCACTGACACCACACCCCTGAGCGGGACCGAATCGGAGTTCTGCTGCGACGAGTTCGCCTCGATGAGTCGGCGCAGCCTGATGCGGGGCGCCCTGGTCGGCGGCGTGACCGCCACCTTCGGAACCACCGTCATGACGATGGCGGCCTCGCCGGCTCTGGCAGCGTCGGCGCCGAAGATCCTCGTCGTACTCTCCCAGCGCGGAGCCGCCGACGGACTGTCCCTGATGGTGCCGTATGCCGACCCGACGTACTACCAGGCTCGACCGACGGTCGCGATCGCGCAGAACCAGTTGATCAAGACCGACGGCACCTTCGGTCTGCACCCCAACCTCGGGGCGCTGGGCTCCATGTGGGACGCCGGCGAGATGGCCGCCGTCCACGGGACCGGCCTGGCAGTGGCCAATCGCTCGCATTTCGCCGCGATGGAGGAGGTCGAGGACGCGGCCCCGGGCTCCACGACCCGCAGCGGGTGGCTCAACCGCCTGCTCGGCAACCTCGGCACCGACGACTCACTGGCAGGGTTCGCGATCGGCACCCCACCCGCGTCCCTGTTCGGCACCAACCCGGCCATGACGGTGCGCAGCCTGTCAGCCGCGAACTTCGGCGACATCACCAACCGCCAGGCCTACTTGGACGTGCTCTGGGCGTCGAACAAATCGCCGATCGGTAAGGCCTACCGGACCGCCCTGTCGAACACCACCCGACTGAACGCGGCCAAGGCAGCCACCGACAACTCCGCCTCCTACCCCAACTCCAACCTGGGCAAGGCGCTAGCGGAGCTGGCACGGGTGGTCCGCTCCGACATCGGGGTCACACTGGCGACCATCGATCACGACAACTGGGACATGCACGTCAACATGGGCAGCGTCGGTGGCGGCTGGATGAACAACCAGACCAAGACCTTGGGAGACTCGATCGCTGCGTTCTTCAAGGACCTCGGCGCCTTCCGTGACCGGGTGGTTCTGGTGACCATCTCCGAGTTCGGCCGGCGGGTGCAGGAAAACTCCACCAACGGCACCGACCATGGCTGGGGCAACGTGATGTTCATGTTCGGCGAATCCGTGGTCGGCGGCTATCACGCGCCCGGTGGGTTCGGCGCCCTGGCCGATAGCCTCGATTCGGACGTGAAGGTGACGACCGACTACCGTGACGTGTTCGCCGATCTCGTCACCCGCCACCTCGATGTCTCGGCGGCCGGGGTGTTCCCTGGCTTCATCCGTTCGAACGGTGATGCGGGGCTCGACCTGCTCACCTGAGGCGGCCCCAAACGACATCTCCTCGCCACCTGGATGCAATCCGATGGCCCCAGTGTTTTGCCATGACCCATCTCGGCACTCTCCCTGTCCCCCCGCCCCACCCCACCCCTTCGGCCCGTCGCGCGATGATCGCGGTCTCGACCATCGGGGTCGTCGTACTGACCGTGCTGGCAGCGATGCTGGTGCTGCTCCGACCGGGAGCCGCCACCGCGGCCACCCCGATCACCGTGTCGGCGGCCATCTCCTCCAACTCCGGCACCGCCACGGTCCGGGGCTACATCGTCGGGCAACCAACGGCGACCAACACGGTGGTGACCAGCAACTACCCCAACGACTACGCCTTGGCGATCGCGGATTCCGCGACCACCACCGGCACCGCGAGCATGCTGTATGTGCAGATCCCCTCGGCGTTCCGCTCAACCTGGGGACTGCAGTCCAACCCGGGGCTCAAAGGCACCCGGATCGACGTCACCGGCACGTTGGGTGCCTACTTCAGCCACCCGGGCATGACCAGCACCACCGCGTTCGCGCTGGCCGGATCGACCAGTACGCCGACCGCAACGGCGACCGCCACCGCGACCTCTGGTCCCTATGACTCCACCTACTACGCCCCAGCCCTCGGCAAGACCGGCTCGACCCTGAAGTCGGCGCTGCACAACATCATCGACGCCAACACCACGATCGGTTACTCGGCAGTCTGGGAGGCGCTCAAGGTCACCGACGCAGACCCCAACAACGCCAGCAACGTGATCGAGTTCTACTCCGGGAGATCCATCTCGAAGTCGTCCAACGGCGGTGACGTCGGCGACTGGAACCGGGAGCACACCTGGCCGCAGAGCCACGGCGACTTCGGCACCTCGGCCGGCCCGGGCACCGACCTGCATCACCTCCGGCCCGAGGACGTGAGCGTCAACAGCACCCGGGGCAACAAAGACTTCGACAACGGCGGCTCGGCGGTCACAAACTGTTCGGGGTGCACCACCGACGCCGACTCGTTCGCTCCGCGGGCCTCCGTGCGAGGCGATCTGGCCCGGATGATCTTCTACATGGCGGTTCGCTATGAGGGTGACGACGGCTTCGCCAACCTGGAGATCAACGACTCGATCAATGGGTCGACCCCCTATCTGGGCAGACTGTCGGTGCTCAAGGCCTGGAACCTCGCCGATCCGCCGGACTCCCGCGAAAAGTGGCGCAACGACACCATCTACACCAGCTACCAGTCCAACCGGAACCCCTTCATCGATCACCCGGAGTGGGTCACCTCGATCTGGGGGTCCTGACCGGCTCCACCCGCGCCCAATCACTGACGTTGTGGTCGCCCCCGCGCCCAATCACTGACGTTGTGGTCGCGTTTCAGCGAAATCACGACCACAGCGTCAGTGATTAGCTGACCGGACGACCGGAGCGTCAGTGATTGGGCGACCGGAGGACCACAGCGTCAGTGACTGTCAGACGATGGAGCCGACCGGGGACGTGAACTGCTTGACCCGACCATCGACGTACTCGATCCGGTTGAGTTCACCCCAGACGATCTTGCGAGCGTCGAAACCGAAGATGCCCGAGCACGTCGACATCGTCAGCAAACGCTGACCCTCTGCCTGCGGTGGCTGCAGACCACCCGAGGGATTGCGGGGGATCGGGTCGGCCACCCACACCTCGCTGGGATCCACCGTCAGCGAATCGCCGTCGCTGATGAGCAGATAGACGAAGGTCGCGTCCCTGGTGGTGATCTCGATCTCGTCACCGACCTGGAGTTCGGGGAACCGCGCGAACGGCTTGCCGTAGGTCGTGCGGTGTCCGGCGATCGCATAGTTGCCGACCTTGCCCACCGCCACAGCCTGCTCGAAGTGACCGACACCGGCATTGAGCTGGGTGGCGGTGGTCCCCTCGAGAATCGGCTGGGTGTAGTCGGCACCCCAGCGTGGCACCCTCAGCTGCGCACCGACCTGACCGAACTCGGTCGTGGCGATGTCGTCTCCCTGCGACCAGGCGTATTCGATGGCGGCAATGTTCTTCTCCTGCCGCCCCGCAGCGATGATGTCGGTGACCCACAACTCCCAGGCGACGTAGGCCACCAGCCCCAATCCAATCAGGATCAACCCGACTCCGGGCCAGAGGAAGGGTCGCCTGGACCGAGCGGGGCTCTGCCTGCGGCTTGGGTCGTCGTTTCGGTCCCCCGCCGGAGCCTCAGCCGGGTCGGCATGCAGGTCCGTCATGCCACGAGGCTACAGCCTCAGCTGGCGTCGAGCAGCACGAGTTGGGCCATGGTCGGAGCCCAAGGGTTCTTCCGCAGCCGCATTCCGGCCTCGGCCGGCGTGCGGTTCGCCTTGCGCGAGTTGCACCGGGCGCAGGCCGCCACCGAGTTGAGCCAGGTCGAGCCTCCTCCGCGCGAGAGCGGCAGGATGTGGTCCAGGGTGCCGGCGACGGCGCCGCAGTAGCCGCAAGTGTGCCGGTCGCGGCGTAACACCGCGCTGCGCGAGTATGACGCAGGACGGTGCATCCACCGGGTGGTGACGTAACGGACCAGCCGGATGACCCGCGGCCACGGGTGCGGACCGATCATCCGGTCGGGGTGGGCCTCCTCCACGATGGCGACTTGCCGGAAGAGCATCTTGACTGCCTTCTGGAAGGTGACCCGACTCAGCGGCTCGTAGGAGGCATTGAGCAGCACCACGGAACCGTGTGACATCTCATGTACCTCCTCTTCTGCCTCCATGGTGGCGGGAAGTCCGTGTCGGGACACCCCCCGACACGGACTTGTCACCCAAACGTCAACTTCACGCAGCGACCTCGACCTTCTTGGGCCTACCGGGTCGACGTACCGCCGTCAAGGGCTTGCCGCCCTCGAGCAGCACCCCACCCCACACGCCGAACTCCTCCCGGCTGCGCCCGAGCTCAAGGCACAGTGCCCTAGCCGGGCAGTCGGCGCAGAACCGAACCGCCTCCTCCAACGACGCAGCATCGGTGGGGTGGAACAACTCCGGGTCGGTGACGTCGGCGCACTTCCACTCGGCCTGCGGGGTCGGGTGAGCGAAAGCCACCGTGACTCCCTTGGTCACGAGCTTCTCCTCAGGTCGCTGCCCCGCGTGCGGCTTGTACATCGAGGGCGCCTGGGTGCGTGCTCTGGTTCCGGTCAGCATCTGCATGTTCCACCTCCCTGGTGGGGTCCTGCGGTCAAGATCTGTTGTGGTTTGTCGTTGGGGGTTGTTGTGGGTTGGGATGGGCTGGAAATGAAAGAAGGGCCACTCCTGTCGTGTGACTGGAGCGGCCCCGTTGGGGTGGTATGACGCGTTACCTGATCGGCTCCGTCATACGCGGGTCGCTCCACACACCGTGAATCCCATTGGTCGGGACATGGGTGCAGGACTGCGCGCGCTTGGCGCTGAATCGCGCAAACGATTCGCCAACCGACTGATAGCCGAGCTGCTGGGTGGAGGTCACGCGAACATGCTACGGGGTCGTTGCCGGATGGGCCAAGGGGTTTTGAGTCGTTCCAACCCTCGTCTTAGGCCGATGCGCCAGTCGTTCACCGGGATTCTGGAAACGGCAGGTGTTGTTCGGCACCACACAATCGCGCCGCCGGGCCCAGACACGAGCCCGGATTGGGAGGACGGCGAGGTCACCGCTCACCCTTCAACGGCTGGTTCCAGGGATGTGCGGTTGCCGGACGGGGCGACGGTTCAGGTGAAGTACCTCGCGAATCCAGCGACGGGTCGCTGGGTGAACGAACACCCTGTGCGCCGGATTCCGGGGGCGGACTGGTACGCCGTGGTCCTTATCGAGGATTTCGCGGTGACCGGTGCGCTCATGTTCCCCTGTACGGGACTCGCCCCCATCGGAGCGGCTCTTAACAAGCGGGGGGCGTTGGCGCTGGAAGCAGGATGGGACTTGACGCGCCCGAACTGGGTGGCCATCCGCGACCAGGCGGCTCGGTTTCGAGCGCTTGGGATGCGCGTGCTTCTGCCCCCGGGGTTCACGGACGTCGCGTGAAGCATCCACAAGCCGGATGAGGCCCGCCAGTTGAACTGTGCCTCGATGTCATCGGGGCCCTGTGCACTGTCGCCGTGCAGGCGCATACTGTCGACCAGCGGGCGTCCCTGGTGCGTTGTCGCAGGCGAGCCAGGACGCCGGGCAGGGCTGGGCGCGAGGGGTATTGACAGGCTTCTCGACCCGGGCCGGGAACTGGTCCGGTGCTGACAGGGGTTCCGGGTCGAACCGTGTGGCCCGAGCCGTTGTTGCAGGCGGGGCGGGCCACAACGCTCCAACTCCCAACGTTTCGGCTCGGCGTCCACCTTCAACAGGCGGCTCTACATGCTTCGTCGACGCTCGCGTCAAGCGTCGCCTGCCATCTCGGAGGGCGTGCCACGTGGTGCTCCTTTCGTATCCGGCCGGGCCGGGAGGTAAGAGCGCGTTGGGCGAGCATGCAGAGAGGGGCCAGAACCGAAGTCCTAGCCCCTCTACCGGAGGGCGCGAGTCGCCGTTAGATGGCAAACCGTCGCCGCGAAGTGGCAACTGTCATACTGGCGGACCTCACATATTCGGAGGGGGATCTATTCGCTGCTGACTGGTTCCGACAGGGTTGCGGACACTCGCCTACTGCCAGGACTCGATCCACTCCTTGAGAACCTCGGGTCCGGCACTGCATTGCGCAGACACGCCGTGGTTCGTCTTGTCGACCATCCATGCTGAAGCAGGAGAACCGAGCGCGAGCACAGCCGTGCTGGCCCCACCATTGGCGAACGGTCCCTTCGTGAGATCCCGTGTGTCCAAGATCGGAGCACCCTCGATGATGAACGGGTCAGTTGTTCGGTCCCGGGTGGTCTCGTTCGGTGCTTCGGAGTCGTCGAAGAAGCCCGTGTGAAGGGCCATGCACCAGTTGAGCCCGTCACGGTAGTAGATCGCCATCGTGGACTTCAGGTTCATGCTGCCCTGGATCGTCAGGCGATCATCGGTGGTGCGTCGCCAGCCTGTGGTCGGCGTGTACCCGTCCGGGGCCAGGATCTGGTAACCCTGAGCCGAGAAATCGTCCTCGATGCGATCTGCTCCGACCTGTTCGAATCCAGCATTGGCGACAGATGGCTTGAAGTCCGGGTCGGCAAGCACATCATCAAGCACCGCGTCGATCGGCTCGACCTCAGCGCGCTCAAGAGAATCCAAGATCCACACGGTCTTCTCGGATGGACCGTCATCCTTGGTTTCCGCCGCTGCAGTGGCGACCTTACTGACCCAACCCCAGTCTGCGTTCCGCTCAACCTCGATACCGGCAGCCGTCAGTGCCTTGACTCCTGCCGCTGTTGCTGAACCCCATCCGCCGGTCGTGGACAACTCTTCGTTGAGATCGCCGCTTGGGAGTTCGGCAGTCCCTTCCATTGTGAACATCAGATCCGGCTCTCCATCCTCGGTGTACCACGAGACACGCGTTCCCACCGAGGCGTCATACCAGCGCCCCGCCTTCGAGCCCGGTTGGTCCGCCGGCGCCGTCGCGAACGACCCATCGTCGTACAGCGTGAAGTTGAAACTCGCCAGCGATTCTCCGCTAGAGCCCTCTACGTGGGAGCTCCCCACCCACGCCTCGACCTGCGCGGCGTCGTCGGTTTGCGATCCGCCAGCAACGGAATCAGGCCCCGTGACCTGAGTACCGCACGCACTGGTCAGAAGCACTGCCCAGCCCAGTCGGACTACACCGAGTCGCCGATCTCGCCGCCGAGCCGGGTTCCTTCTTGCCCTCATAGCTCTCCTCAATTCACGATCACGTGCAGGTGATCGTTGTGGTCGCTGTGGATATCTACAATGCCTTGGTCATTCGGGTAGAGATCGTCAATGGCATCACGCACGCCAATGTCGGCAAAATAGATCTCGACCACTCTGCGGGAAGTATTGAAGTTCTTAGAATTCTCGATGAATTCCTCGACCAGCGCGATAGTTTTGGGCCTAGAGTATATTGCGTTCAAATTGTACCGGCTGGTCCCATATATGAACCTGTTGGTCTCGCCGCACTGTTCCCCGTCTTTCGCCATAGGACGAACGTCTATGTTCTTTCCGGTTTCATGGGTTGCGTGGAAAAGAGTGTTGCCGCCGTGGGCTCGCGAAAGGTCGTTCATGGCGACGCGGTTGGAGCCCGCGTAGCGATCGTCAACCGAGTTGGCGGTACGTCTTAGAAGGTCCACCGCATACGATGTGCCCCAAGGCTGGTCCCACCCGCCGTCGCACAGTCCCGGCGCATCGCTCGGGCGCGCCTTTACGTAGTGCCACAAAAGATACTTCCAGCCGTCTTCGCCGACAGTGGTGTTGCTCGGCAGACCAACGTGCTCCTTGAAGTTCTTGACCCGGGTGCCCAAGGTCGACGTGAAGTCACCGTCGTCTAACTCAACATCCTCGTACCACTTTGCTTGCATCAAGACTCGCAGCGCTCGGACATCGAGTCCGTAATCACCGGGCGTCAGGGTCACGGTCAACGCCTGCCACGTGTTCGGTCCCACGACTCCATCGGCCGTGAGCCCGGCCGAGCCCTGTGCATCCTGCACTGCAGCTTTGGTTGCGGCGTCGAATTTGCCGTCCTTATCGACGGTAAGGTGGTATCGGGCACTGAGCAGCCACTGGAGCGCCGTTACGTTGACTCCTCGCGAGCCTTTCGAGAGAGTCGGCCATCCGGGCGTCACTTCCGAAAGACCACCGGCTACGTCCGGGTCAGGGCCATCGCATCCCGTGCTTGTATTTCGAGCGCCGCATCTGTCGGCCTCGTCGTAGGCACTTGCGGCGGGAAGCAGGAGAGAACTCAGGACCAGCGTCGCTGCAACCAGGGAAAGCTTGCGCAACATGTGTATAGGTTGGCAGGTAAAGTCAATCTCAGCTTGGGTGCATTGTCTCGATCTGGCATCAGTTTGGTGAATCTGCAAGTTTCTGGTCCCGCGGGTTGGGCTGCGGCCAGTTCAAGCGTGGGTCAACTTGTGGCCCGTCGGCGTGTGTTGGTGACAGCCACGAAACCCGACCAGTCTTGCTGCGTGCTCTTCACCCATGCGACAGCCGTGTTGTCGTGTAGCCCGAGAAGTTCGGCGAGGACAGGGGCTGGGATGTCTGAGGCGAGCTCACCCAAGGCGGCGTTGCGGGAGTCTCGGAGGTTGATGCCTCGTCGGCCCAGCAGCACTCGCAGCGACTCTGGATCCGTGTGCCGGCCTGGATGGGCTCCAGGGAACAGCCAATCGCCGATGCGTTTGGAGCGCTCTCGACCGCTGCGCTCGTCGACGAGTTGAAGGACGAGCTTGTCGAGGGGCTCAAGCAGCGTGACGGGGATCTTGTCGAACCGCAACGAGACGACTCCCGTGTCGTCGTTGATCTCGACGCGGTCGGTTGTCCAGGTCACGATCCGCGAAAGGTGCTGGCCGTAAATGAGCGCGAGGCAGCCTGCGACTCTTTGGTCCAGCGGGATAGTGACGTCGTTGAGCAGAGTCTTCGCTTGCGCCCAGCGGGCGTCGTCGTCGTAGGCGTTCATCGGCCGCAGTGCGTGGCGAAGCGGGACGGTGACCTTAGGTGCTTCGCGGTGGAGCGCTGCCCAGTGGATGAAGTCGCGGACCTGGTAACGGGTGGTGGAGCCGGAAGCCAGGTAGAGATCAACGTCTCGTTGCCTGAGTTCGGCGAGGGTCCATTCGTGCTGGTCGAGCCAGTCCAGGAGGTGGAGCGCAGTCTCGACGCGGAGTCGGAGGAACTTGCCGCTGGCGACGGTGAACTTCCCAGCCCGGTCGCGTCGCCGCGCTCGCCGCATCAGTGTCCATTCAGCGAATGGCCGGACGAGGCGCTTGTGCTCGGCGGGGACGGTGTCGAAGCGGCTGGTCAGCCAGGTCGCCGTTCGCTCGAGTGCCTCGTTGCGGGCGGGCAGAACGCCGACCTCGACGAGCAGCGCCCGCAGGTAGCCGGTCATGCGGACCGTGCCCATTGTGTCGAGCGTTGCGTGGGTGATCGTCGGTTCGGTGGCGACACTGCGCAGGAGTTCGTCGATGGGGCGACGGGTGATCCAGCGCAGGACGCCTCTTGCGTCGGGTTCCATGAGCAGCGCGGTACGGAGCGGTTCGAGCGTCGGTGAGGGCTCGCCAAGGAGATCGATGAGCTTGGTTTCCAGCGAGCAGTCGACACAGTGGCTTTGCGAGTACATCCTTCCGGGCTGGTCGCAGGCGACGCAGCGGTAGTCGAGTGTGCTGCCTGCGCAGGGGCCGCACCTGCGGCCGGCCTCGGACGTGCCCGTGAGCACGGCCTCTTGGCCGCAGGTGCTACACGTGGCCGGGCGCCCTAGCTCTCGGGTGTAGCAGGCGTTGCATACGTTGCCGAGTGGCCAGCGCGCGTGGACGGGTCTGGCCTTTGAACACAGGGCGCAGATGCGTTCGAGTCGAGGTGCGGATCGGAGTCTGCGCAGGAGGGCGACACGCACGTCATCTGGCTTCGTCATGGGCTCGAGCCCGTCGGGCAGGTCGTGGCCGCAATCGAGTCTCTGCCCGCAGTCGGGACAGGCGGTGATGGGTGGCTTGTAGCAGCGGGAGCAGGTGTCGGGTTGGTCTCCACTCGCTCGCAGCGTGATCCGACGGACCTTCCCGCAGGTCCCGCACTCGCGCTTCGGCTGCTGGTAACAGTCTCGACAGACGGGCCCGTCGTCGATGATCGCTTGGGCCGGGGCGAGGATTCCGCAGGTGGTGCAGGGGTAGGTGGGGCGGGGCGCGCACTTCTGGCACAGTGGCTCGCCAGCGGCGGTTCTAGTTACGATGCGTGCGTCGCGGCGACAGGTGGCGCATGGCGCGGTCGGAGCCGAGCACGTCTGGCACAGTGCGCCCCCGTCGTCATCACGTTTGCTGACAGGTTTGGTCTTGCCACAGTGCACACAAGGCGCGGTGTTGTTGTTCGCAAAGCATCGGGTGCAGAGCCGCCCGCCGGGGACGCGGTACCGCAGAGTGACGGCGCGATGGCACTGGACGCATTGGGGCATCCGGACCTGGAAGAAGCCTCGAGCGACGAGTTGCTGGGTGAGTCGGTCGAGGATGGGTGGCCCGTCGGATGCGCCGTTGGTCAGTGCATGCGGCGCAGCGAGCAAGTGGTTGCGCAGGTTGCGCCGGTCGGCTGGTCGGGCCGCTGCTTGAGCGAGTGCGTCCTCGATGAGCAAGGGGTCGCCTTCGAGTCGGTCGACGAGGATCTCAAGGACTTGGCCCCAAGGGTCGGTTCGGTCCGTCGACGGCGCCATGTTCTCAGGTCAGTCGCCGGGGCGGCGGATCCTGGTGCGGCCGATGGGAAGGTCTCGGACGGTGGAACTGGAGGCTGACGCTTTGCGGACCTGCTGGTTGACGACGGTGACTTCGATAAGGTCCTGGGGCCCGCAATCGAGGATGTCGCAGCAGGCCGCCAGGATGTCCAGGGACAGGCGTTGTGGTGTCTGGACGACCAGCCGGTAGACCTGCTCGCGGGAGAGGTCGATTCCGCGCTCGGCGAGCAGCGGCACCAGGTCCGAGGTCTGGAACAGGCCCCGAGTGGCCATGACTTCACGCAGGTGCCAGTTGTAGCTGGTCTTCTTGTTCATGCTTCCTCCTCGGTGATGAGCCGCCCGCCGAACTGTCGCTCGAGGGATTTGGTCAGCAGCGTGTTGCGGTACTCGTCCGAGACCGACGAATAGATGGCCGTGGTGGCGGCGTAGGCGTGGCCGACCTGTTGCTGGACGAAGAGCTCGGGGTAGCCAAACTCGAGCAGGTGGGTGACGTAGGAGTGCCGTAACGAGTGCAGCGTGATCTCCTTAGCGACGCCGGCGAGTTCCCGGATCTCCGCGAAGTTCTCGTCGAGCTTGCGGAGTTGGACCCGACCCTTGCGCTCGGTGACCCAGAGGGCAGGATGAGCGCCGACGTCGAAGCCGACACGGATCTCTTCGTGCCAGAGGCGCATGACGTCGGTGACCCAGTCGAACTCGGGGACAAGCAGGACGGTCCGTCGGCGCGGCGGGCTGCCGGCAACGGCCTTGCCCCACCGAACATGCACGGCGCCGTACCTGCCGAACTTAGGAACCTTGGGGTTGCGGCGCAGGTCCGCCAGGTCGAGGTTGCAAACCTCGCGCCGGCGGAGCCCGAAGGCATAGGTGGTCTTCACCATAGCTGAGTCGCGCAGTGCGGCAGCAAGGCCTTTGCGCCCGAGGCACCGGACTTTCTCGGCGCGTTCGTCTGCGGCGTCGAAGAGGTTCTGGACCTCGTCGTAGGTCGCCGCGCGGCGACCGGGGTCACCCTCGAAGTCGGCCCTGTGCTCGACGGTGTTCCACTCGTGGCAGATCTGGATAGGTGCGTCACCGAAGCGTTCCGCGCACTCATCCACCCAGCCGTATCGAGGGTCGGTGAGGTAGTCGCAGAACAGGGCGAGCGTGTTCTGGTAGTTGCGGGCAGTCGAGTACGTGATCGGCTTCGACCCCGACCGGAGGTCGGTAGTGAACTGCTCCAGATCAGCCGGCTGCCACTCCCACGGGTAGGTGTTCGTGAACCTAAAGAACCGCTCTACGAGCTTGACCCGCGGCTCGATGGTCGTCTTGTTCAGTAGCCGGCCCGCCTGCTGGATGGTCCAGCCGTCGAGCATGGCTGCGAACACCGCCTCCTGGGGCGAGATGTGGGTGACGCCCTCGGCCAGGACGAGGTGCGAAGCACCCGGTACATCGACCCTTCTCGCCACCTCGAACCCCTTGATATCGACGTTGTGCCAGATGCAACATACTTGCGTCTGATCGACCTGTCCACGAGACTCCCCGCGTGGACACAACAGCAGAGGGGCCGCCGACTTTCGTCGACGACCCCTCTGCGCTGCAGGTTTACCGCTGGCTCAGCGATTCCCTAATGTTGCATCTGTTGCAATAGGGCCTGGTTTCAGCTGCAGCCGCTGGTGGAGCCGCAGCCCTCGCAGACGTAGCAGGAGCCGGCGGGCCTCATCTTCGTGCCGCAGGTGAAACAGAGCGGGCTGTCGACCGCGGTTCCGAGCGCTTCGAGCAGTTCGGCAGTGGTGTGCACCTTGGCCGGAGGCTCAACGGCGGCAGCGGTGACTGCCTCCTCCGCCGGGGTCTCGACCTGGTCCAGCTCGGCGTCGCTCAGCAGATCCGTCGCGGCGGCGACCGGCCGTGTCGGCACGGCGGGCCCCGCGATCAGTTCCGAGGCGGAGCCGGTCTCCTCGTTGCCGGGCTCGTAGGAACCCGTCTCGAGATAGCGCTGACGCTCGTCGGCGGAGTAGATGCCCAACGCGGCACGCTGCTCGTAGGGCAGGTAGTCCAAGGCCAGCCGGCGGAACACGTAGTCCATCAGCGACTGCGCCATCCGGACGTCCTCGTCGTCGGTGAAGCCTGAGGGCTCGAAGCGCAGGTTGGTGAACTTCGAGACGTAGGTCTCCAGTGGAACGCCGTACTGCATGCCGATCGACACAGCGATCGAGAAGGCGTCCATGACACCGGCCAGGGTGGAGCCCTGCTTGCCGAGCTTGAGGAAGATCTCCCCCAGCGTGCCGTCGTCGTGAGCACCGGAAGTCAGGTAGCCCTCGGCACCGCCGACCGTGAAGGACGTGGTGCGCGAGACACGCGACTTCGGCAGACGCTTGCGGGTCGGGGCGTAGACGATCTCGGTGACCTTCTCCACCACGGGAGCCTGGACGGCGGCCTCGGCAGGAGCGTCGGCCTTCTTCGCCTTCGCATCCGACAGCGGCTGGCCGACCTTGCAGTTATCGCGGTAGATCGCGGTCGCCTTCAGGCCCAGCTTCCAGGACTGCATGTAGACGTCCTCGATCTCCTCCACGGTCGCCGACTCCGGCAGGTTGACCGTCTTGGAAATAGCACCGGACAGGAACGGCTGGGTCGCAGCCATCATCCGGACATGACCCATCGGGGCCAGCGCACGGGCACCCATCGCGGTGTCGAAGACCTCGTAGTGCTCGAGCTTCAGGCTCGGGGCGTCGATGACGTGACCGTGCTCGGCGATGTAGTCGACGATCGCCTCCACCTGCTCAGGCTGGTAGCCCAACTTGACCAGGGCCCGCGGGATGGTCTGATTGACGATCTGGAGCGAACCACCGCCGACCAGCTTCTTGAACTTGACCAGCGAGAAGTCGGGTTCGATGCCAGTGGTGTCGCAGTCCATCATGAAGCCGATGGTGCCGGTCGGGGCGAGCAGCGACGCTTGGGCGTTGCGGTAGCCGTTGACCTTGCCGAGCTCGACGACCTGAGCCCACTCACGGGTGGCAGCGGCCAGCACGTCGTAGTCGACGGAGGTGACCGAACGGACCTGGTCGTTGGCGGCCTGGTGCTTGCGCATGACCCGCTGGTGGGCCTCGGAGTTACGGGCGTAGCCGTTGTAGGGACCGACCACGGCGGCCATCTCGGCCGAGCGACGGTAGGAGGCACCGGTCATCAACGAGGTGATCGCCGCAGCCAGGGTGCGGCCACCCTCGGAGTCGTAACCCAGGCCCAGCGCCATCAGCAAGGCACCCAGGTTGGCGTAGCCGATGCCGAGTTGGCGGTAGTCGCGGGTGGTCTGGCCGATCGCCTCGGTCGGGAAGTCGGCGAAGCAGATGGAGATGTCCATCGCGGTGAACACGAACTCGCACGCCTTGGTGAACTTCTCGGTGTCGAAGGTGTTGTCATCGCCCAAGAACTTCAACAGGTTGAGCGAGGCCAGGTTGCAGGAGCTGTTGTCCAGCGACATGTATTCCGAGCACGGGTTGGAGGCAGTGATTCGACCGGTCTCGGGGTTGGTGTGCCAGTCGTTGATGGTGTCGTCGTACTGCAGGCCCGGGTCGGCGCACTCCCAGGCGGCGACCGAGATCTTGTGGAACAGCTCGCGGGCGTCGACGTACTCGATGACCTCGCCGGTCGAACGCGACCGCAGACCGAACTGTTTGCCCTCCTCGACCGCGTTCATGAACTCATCGGTCACGCGCACCGAGTTGTTGGCGTTCTGGTATTGCACCGAGGTGATGTCACGCCCGCCGAGGTCCATGTCGAACCCGGCGTCACGCAGGGCACGGATCTTGTTCTCCTCGCGCGCCTTGGTTTCCACGAACTCCTCGATGTCGGGGTGGTCGACGTCGAGGACGACCATCTTGGCCGCCCGGCGGGTGGCGCCACCGGACTTGATGGTGCCGGCGCTGGCATCGGCGCCGCGCATGAAGCTGACCGGGCCCGAGGCGGTGCCACCCGAGGAGAGCAACTCCTTGGAGGACCGGATGCGCGACAGGTTCAGACCGGCACCGGAGCCGCCCTTGAAGATGAAGCCCTCTTCCTTGTACCAGTTCAGGATCGAGTCCATCGAGTCGTCGACCGAGAGGATGAAGCACGCCGAAACCTGCTGCGGTGACTGGGTGCCGACGTTGAACCACACCGGAGAGTTGAAGGAGAAGTACTGGTTGACCAGCAGCCACGTGAGCTCGTGCTCGAAGACCTCGGCGTCGGCCTCACCGGCGAAGTAGCCGTGCTCGACGCCGGCGCCGACGTACTTCTTGACGACGCGGTCGATGAGCTGGCGCAGGCTCTGCTCGCGGGTGGGGCTGCCGACG
>JBPPMQ010000083.1:0-3518 GCA_051306135.1 Nocardioides sp.
GGACACGAGGATCGATAGGTTCATTAACAGCCACCCCCGCAGCCTCGGCGCAGAAGTGTCACCACCAAGAACCATCAAAGTGTCACCGATGTCCTGATGCAGAACTGTCACCGATGTCTTGAGACATGACACCCATTTTCACCCGGTGAGCTTCAGACCGCGACTACGGTCGCCGCCAGGTTCGACTGCCCCTTCGGGGACCAGTCGGGCTGTATTGACTGATCGTGCGCTGTGCGTACCTTCTGCGAAAGCCGGTATCCCCATGGACGCCACCTATCTCAATGCCGTCGTCGATGCGCTCATCGACGATCTCACCCCGGCACCCGTCCCGGAGGACGACGCCGACCGGAGGCTGTGTCACCTGCTTGATTCTCCTCGGCGCATCGTGGATGAACCGGCGTTGCTCGCGGTACTGACTGCTGCAGTCACGGCGCGCAACGTGTTCGACCATGTGATCGCCCAGGCCGTTGCCGCCGCGGAACGGGCCGGCATCCCGGCCCGCAAGCACCTGCGCTCCGGCGCCGATCTACTCACCCAACTGGGGATGTCACCGGGTGCGACGTGGCGTGCAGTCCGGGTCGGACGTGCGGCGCACACACTCCCGGCACTGACCCAGCAGCAGCGTCTCGGTTCGGTCGGGATCGAATTCGCCGACGCCATCGGCAAGGGAGTCACTCACATCACCGAACGGGTCCCCTTGTCCGACAACGACCGCACGAAGATCGTGACCAAGTTGATGATCGAGACAACCCCGTCGGATGTGGCCAAGAAGGCTCGCGCGATTGCCATCGACAAGGCCGCCGCGGCACCCTTGGCCGAGGATGTCGTACCGGTCGCGGAAAACACCGACCTTAACGACATGACACTGGCCGTAAACGACGAAGGACGCATCACCGCCACCCTGGACCTCGATGCGCTCACCGGCGAAGAACTCATCGCGGCCCTCGATCCGTTGTGCCGACCCGTGCCACTACCGGACGGGTCACCCGACCCGAGGCCGGCCGGTCGACGTCGCGCCGACGCCTTCGGACAGATCATGCGGACCTACCTATCGAACTCGCAGCGCCCGATATCGGGGGGAGTACTCCCGCACGTCACCCTGATCCGGCCCGGCGCACACGGCGTAGACACCCTCGGGTTCGGTGGCCCGGTCAGCGCCGCGACCGCTGAGCTGATCGCCTGTGACAGCACTTTGACTTCAGTGATCGTCGACCACTCGGGCGTACCGCTCGATGTGGGGCGCAGTGAACGGCTCTTCCCGCCCCATATCCGTAAAGGGTTGGCGGTCCGCGACGGCGGTTGCGCGCACCCTGGCTGTGGTCGGCCGGTGTCGTGGTGCGACGCCCACCACATAACCCCTTGGGAACACGGCGGGGCCACCTGCCTCGACAACGGGGTCCTGCTGTGCCGACTGCACCACACCGCCATCCACCACGGCGGCTGGCAGGTCTACCTCGGCGCCGACCGCCACCCCTGGTTCATCCCACCGCATGACCCGACCGGACCCGAACCGGCTCACCTGCGATCACACGCCCGCCGCACCATGACCGACCTACCAGCAGCCGCATAACAACCGTTCCACGCACCTTGACAACGGCTCAGGGCGGCTTCGCCGTCCTCCATGGTCGGAGAAATCCTGTGCTGAAGTCTCGTCCCAGCGGTGTCGCGAGAGCAAACTATAGGAGTGCGTGTCACGGTCGACCCCGATTTATTTGTGATGCTGTGAGCTTGTTTGACAACGTGGTGGTGGAGGTAGGACGGCTTCTCGTCCCGAGCGGGAACCGTGGATTGTTGCTTCGAGCACGTGTAAGAAACTCCTGTTACTTACTCGCCTCCCCGTGACACGCACGCCGACTGTGGTTTTCGGTGAAAGGAGTGATCACAATGGAAGTGATACATGCGAGATGCGCAGGAGTCGACATCTCGAAGAGAGACGCCAAAGTCTGTGTAAGGGTTCAGGGTTCGGGACGACGAGCAACAAGCGCGACGGTGACGACCTGGGGATCGATGACCAGTCAGATCCTGGCATTGCGTGATCATCTGATCGAGCAGAAGGTCACCTGCGTGGTGATGGAATCAACCGGAGACTACTGGAAACCGTTCTACTACCTGCTCGAAGACTCGGTGAACGTAATGCTGGTTAACGCACGCGACGCGCGCAATCGTCCCGGCCGCAAGACCGATGTTTCCGACGCTGCGTGGCTGGCCGACCTTGGCGCGCACGGACTGTTACGGGCCTCGCTGGTCCCACCGGCACCGATCCGCCGTCTACGTGATCTCACGCGAACGCGGACCACACTGAAACGAGACCGCGGCCGTGAAGTGCAACGGATCGAAAAGATCCTCGAGGACGCCGGGATCAAGCTGTCCTCGGTCGCCACCGACATCATGGGGCAATCTCCGCGGGCGATGCTGGAGGCGCTGATCGCCGGCAACGATGATCCCGCTGCGCTTGCTGACCTCGCGCTCAAGAGGCTGCGGTCGAAGATCCCGGCTCTCACCGAGGCGTTGACCGGTCGTTTCACCGCCCATCACGGATACCTGATCCAGACCCACCTGACCCTGTTCGACGCCTACGCCACCGCTTTGGCTGATCTGGAAGCCAAGATCACCGCTGAGCTGTCACCGTCTTTATTGGCGGCCCGGGACCTGCTGTGCAGTATCCCGGGCTGGTCAACGACGGTGGCTGAAGTCTTTCTCGCCGAGACCGGTGCCGACATGAGCGTGTTCCCGACGGCCGGTCATCTGGCGTCCTGGGCAGGAGTCTCACCGGGCAGCCACGAATCGGCGGGCAAGGTCAAATCCACCAAATGCCGTGACGGCAACCGCCACCTCAAAGGGGCCCTCGGCATCGCAGCGCTGTCGGCGTCACGATCGAAAACCACCTACTACGGAGCCAAGTTCCGCCGGATCAGCACGAGGCGAGGACCGATGAAAGCCGTTGTGGCGGTTCAGCGAGCCATGCTCGTAGCCGCACACGCCATGCTCACCAACGGTGACTTCTACCGTGATCCCGGCGTGGACTACTACACCACCCGACGCCCCGGCCCCACCAAGAGCCACGCGATCCGACAACTGGAAACCCTCGGCTACCGCGTCACACTCGAACCACTCAGCGATACCGCCTAAAGCACAGCCCCACCTAGCCATTCGCCGCCGACAGAGACGAACGGCGCCTTCGCATGTAGTAATCAACGGTGGTCACCATTGATTTCGTAAGAACTGAACAGAGAAACAGTGCGGTCGGTGCGGAAGTGTTGACCGCCAACCTAACTGAGGTCAGCGACTCGCGATGCTCAGGTGAGTGCCGCGATGACTTCGGCGGCGGCGCGCTCACCGGACTCGACGGCACCCTCCATATAGGCACTCCAATATGTTGCGGTGTCGGTGGACGCCCAGTGGATCGGGCCGATCGGCTCCGCCAGCGCGGGTCCGTAGGTGGTCCACACCAGCGGACCGCAGTTGGCGTTGTAGCAGCCGCGGGTCCACTGCCGGTTGCCCCATTCGCCGTCGATGTA
>JBPPMQ010000121.1:0-5217 GCA_051306135.1 Nocardioides sp.
ACCCACCTGAGCGCCAACGACCCGGTGTTGGCGGATCCCGACCGCATCGGTCAGGTCCTGAGCAACCTGCTCGACAATGCCCTGCGTCACACTCCGTCCGGGGGCAGCGTCACGCTGAGCTGCCGCCGCCACGACCGATGGGTCGAGTTCGTGATCGCCGACTCCGGACAAGGCATCGCACCCGAGCACTTGGCCCATGTCTTCGACCGGTTCTACCGGGTCGACACAGCCCGGGATCGCAACCGAGGCGGCTCGGGAATCGGGCTGAGCATCAGCAAGGCTCTTGTCGAAGCACATGGCGGCACCCTCACTGCGCTCAGTCCCGGACCCGGACGCGGCGCGACGTTCACCGTGCGGCTGTCCCCGGCCGACCGGTAGCCAATCCGGCCACCCGGGCCTTCCGGGTGCCGGTCTTCAGCGGGTCTTCACAAGATCTCCGCCGGACAGCCAGACCGCGGCGAGACCTTCTCGTCCGACGCCGATTCGACCACTCAGCAGGAGAAACCCCATGAGAGGGGCGCTCCGGCTGCGGCTCAGTCAGTGACAACCAGCAAGACCTCACCCTCGCCACTGACATGACTCCTCATCACCTGCAGGCCGTGCAGACGACCGAGATCGCCACGATGAAGAAGCTGCTCGCGCCCTGTTCCGCAAGTGACACACGCTGCGCACTGTGACCTTCGTCGGATCTTCACCAAACGGGGATCGGAAGTCTAGACGAACGGCTCACGCTGGTGATCGAGCTCCGGTGTCCATCCCAGGCCCGGACGTCGACTCGGAGGAAACTCATGCAGGAGATCTCGCGCCGTGGCCTGCTCCTCGGCGGGCTGGCGGTCGCCGGCACTGGCGGCCTAGCCGCATGCTCAAACGCGCCCGGCACAACACGGACGAACTTCGCCGCACCTGCACGCCTGCGGCCACTGGCGGGGCAACGAGTGGTGCAGCACCAGCTGACGGCCAAGGCGACCTCGGTGGACCTGGGCGGCACTCTGGTCGACACGTGGGCGTTCGGTGACACCGCACCCGGGCCGCTGATCAGGGCCACGGCCGGAGACCTGTTACGGATCCGGGTTCACAACCAGCTCCCGACCGACACCTCCGTGCACTGGCACGGCATCGCCCTGCGCAACGTCGCCGACGGGGTCCCCGGCCTCACTCAGGATCCGATCGCTGCCGGCTCGTCGTACCTCTACGAGTTCACCGCACCAGACCCCGGCACCTACTTCTACCACCCCCACGTCGGTGTCCAGCTCGACCGCGGCCTCTACGCGCCGCTGGTCATCGACGACCCACACGAGCCGGGCGACTACGACCTGGAGTGGGTGGTCGTCCTGGACGACTGGGTCGACGGCACTGGCCGCACCCCCGACGACGTGCTGGCCGATCTCACCGGCGCATCCGGAGACACTTCGGGCTCCATGGGGGGGATGGACATGGGCGGGATGGACATGGGCGGGATGGACATGGGCAGCATGTCCATGGGTGGGGACCCGCCTTTCGGCGACGCCGGCGACGTGACCTACCCCCACTACCTGATCAACGGCCGCGTCCCGACCGCCCCAGACGTGCTCCACGGGAAACCCGGCCAGCGGGTCCGACTACGGATCATCAACGCCGGATCGGACACCATCTTCACCGTCGCGCTCGGCGGTCATCGCCCCACGGTCACCCACACCGACGGGTTCGCGGTCCAGCCCCGCGAGGTCGGTGCGCTCTACCTCGGGATGGGCGAACGGTACGACGCAGTGGTCACTCTCGGCGACGGGGTGTTCCCCCTCGTGGCGGCTCCGTACGGCAAGGAGGGCCAGGCAATGGCGCTCATCCGCACCGGCTCCGGGGCCGCGCCGGACGCGCCGGTTCACCTTGCCGAACTCGACGGACCGATCCTCGAAGGCGCTGAACTACTACCGGCAGAAGCCTCACGGCTCTCGAGCAGGGAACCGGACTCCACCCAGATGGTCCACCTCAGCGGGCAGATGATGCCGTACCGGTGGGCCATCAACGCTGCCCCCTACCCAAAGAACGACCCTCTCCTCATTGCGGAAGGTGACCGGGTGCGCCTGCAGTTGATGAACATGACTCAGATGACCCACCCGATGCACATCCACGGCCACACCTTCGCGCTGCCCAGTGGGCTGCGGAAGGACACCGTCCTGGTCAAGCCGATGTCCGCGCTGGCGGTGGACCTCCAAGCCGACAACCCCGGAAGCTGGATGACGCACTGCCACAACATCTACCACGCCGAAGCAGGCATGATGATCGCCCTGAACTACCGGACCTGACCGCGACGCTTGCACTCCATCCACTCACTGCTGAATGGCGTCTCATGGACATCGTCATCGCCACCCAGATCGCGGTGCCGCTCGTCGGGCCCGTCACCGGCGCCTTGTCGGGCCGCGTCCGGTTGACGTCATGGAGCGCCACGAGCGATCCCTCCCGGGACTTACGGATGCGGGCGGCGTCCGAGAGCGATCAGCCTCCTATCGACTAGCCGGGGCTCGTTGCTTTTGGCGGCTCAGGACTTTCGCCCCTTTCATCGATACCCCCAGGGGGTATGCTCAACCTATGCACGACGACATCAAGGACCCCCCAGTTGACTCGGAACGCCAGCTCGTGAAGGACCCCGTCTGCGGAATGGACGTGGACCCCGTGGCCACGGACTTCACCGTGAAACACGAAGGTGCGACGTACCACTTCTGCTCCGCGCAATGCCAAGCGAAGTTCGAAGCGAACCCGAGCGCCTTTCTCCACCCGCCGGACGGTCCGGCGGCCTCGGCAGCTCCAGCCGCTACCAAGGGGGCCGCGGTCGAGTACACCTGCCCGATGCACCCGGAGATTCGTCAACCTGGGCCGGGTGCCTGCCCGATCTGCGGGATGGCCCTTGAACCGGTCGTGGTCACTGCCGACGCGGGCCCGAGCCCGGAGCTGGCCGACATGACCCGACGGTTCTGGGTTGCCGTGGCACTTTCGATGCCGGTTGTCATCCTCGAGATGGGCGCACATCTGTTCCCAGCACTGGAGGACCTCGTCAGTCCACGTGCCTCGACATGGATCCAACTCGTCTTGGCGACCCCGGTCGTGTTGTGGGCAGGGTGGCCGTTCTTTACTCGGGGCTGGACCTCCGTGCGCACCCGGCATCTCAACATGTTCACCCTCATCGCGATCGGGACCGGAGTAGCGTGGCTCTACAGCGTGGTCGCCACGGTGGCACCAGGCGCGTTTCCTGGCTCCTTCCGCGGGATGGGCGGGACTGTCGATGTGTACTTCGAGGCCGCATCGGTCATCACCGCACTGGTGCTCCTCGGCCAGGTCCTGGAGCTGAGGGCCCGCGAGCAGACCTCAGGGGCGATCAAGGCGCTGCTGGACCTCACCCCCAAGACCGCGCACCGGATCACCACGGATGCGGGCGAGGAAGACGTGAGCCTCGAACTGGTGCAGATCGGTGACCGGCTACGCGTCCGCCCCGGCGAGAAGGTACCGGTCGACGGCATCGTCGAGGACGGTCGCTCCTCTCTGGACGAGTCACTGGTCACCGGCGAGTCGATGCCTGTCACCAAGGCCACCGGCGATGCAGTTATCGGCGGCACCCTGAACCAGACCGGATCGCTGGTGGTACGCGCCGACAAAGTCGGGCGCGACACCATGCTGGCCCGCATCGTCCAGATGGTCGCCGAAGCACAGCGCTCACGAGCGCCGATCCAGCGCATGGCAGACCAGGTTGCAGCTTGGTTCGTCCCCGCCGTGCTCGGTGTCGCTCTGGTTGCCTTCATCGTTTGGGCCTGGGTCGGACCCGAGCCCCGCCTGGCGCATGCGCTCATCGCGGCCGTCTCGGTCCTGATCATCGCCTGCCCCTGTGCCCTGGGTCTGGCCACCCCGATGTCGATCATGGTCGGCGTCGGCCGAGGAGCCGGGCAGGGTGTCCTGATCAAGAACGCCGAATCGCTCGAACGGATGGAGAAGGTCGACACTCTCGTGGTCGACAAGACCGGCACGCTCACCGAAGGACGCCCCTCGGTGACCCACATCGCCGCGGCCCCGGGTTTCGACCGAGATCACCTCCTCAGGTTGGCCGCCGGCGTCGAACGCGCCTCAGAACACCCCCTCGGCAGGGCCGTGGTCACGGCTGCTGAGAGCGCCGCCCTGACCATCCCCGAGGTCAGCGACTTCGACTCCCCCACCGGCAAGGGAGCCCTCGGGACCGTCGAAGGACACCGCGTGGTCCTGGGCAGCGCAGGGTTCCTGGCCAGCCACGGCATGGACTCCAGCTCGTTGGCCGATATGGCCGACGAACTCCGGGCCGACGGTGCCACCGCAATCTTCATCGGTGTGGACGCGACGATTGCCGGCGTCATCGCGATCGCGGACCCCATCAAGGACACCACCGCCGATGCTCTCGCCGCGTTGCGAGCCGAGGGGATCGAGGTGGTCATGCTGACCGGTGACAACCGCGTCACCGCAGAAGCCGTCGGACGCCGTCTGAGCATCGACCGGATCGAGGCCGAAGTACTGCCGGACCACAAGAGCGACATCGTCAAGAAGCTCCGCGACGAGGGACGCGTGGTGGCGATGGCCGGAGACGGTGTCAACGACGCGCCCGCCCTGGCCGCGGCCGATGTGGGGCTCGCGATGAGCTCAGGGACCGATGTCGCGATGGAGAGCGCAGGCGTGACCCTTCTGAAGGGTGACCTCATCGGCATCGTTCGGGCCCGCAAGCTCTCTCAGGCCACCATGTCCAACATTCGCCAGAACCTGGTGTTCGCCTTCATCTACAACGTGGCAGGCATCCCTGTAGCCGCAGGGGTGCTCTATCCCACCTTCGGGCTGCTGCTCTCCCCCATCATCGCAGCCGGCGCCATGGCCCTGTCCTCCGTCAGCGTCATCACCAACGCGCTACGGCTCCGCACCCAGAACCTCGACTAACGACTGCACCCACGCGATTCACTCGAACCGTCAAGGTTGGACGAAGGTGCGTGGGACAGGTCTCCGAACGGCCGTGCTTGCACTCCCACCCGAGCCCGCCGTGAGCGGTTCGTTCCTGAGGTAGTGAGCGTTCGTTCCTAACGTCCGTTCTGATCCGCTGGCGGCACCCACGAAAGCGACTGCGTCAGGGCCGATCAGTGCGGTCGAGTGATCCGTGGGGGTACTGATCCGTGGGAGTACTGGGCGTGGGGACTCGTCGGAACGTCCTGACTCCCTGCCACTGGAAAGCTTCTGGTC
>JBPPMQ010000135.1:0-46014 GCA_051306135.1 Nocardioides sp.
GCCATCGGGCGGCGGGCCCGGCACCCCCGGTCCGCGGCGCCAATTGCGCGTCGCGTGGCGGATCGCCTCCACCTGCTCCAGCGTCAAGGACATCGTCTGAGACGGTGGCTTATGGAGCCGGGCTGCATCGCGGACGGGGTTCTCGCGAATCGCGTCGTACCGGACGGCCAGGCCAAAGGCGAGACTCAGCACCGTGCGGGCCTGCTTGGCGGTGCTGTAGCTCTTCGTTGACGCCAGCTTCTTCAGGAACTGGTCGACCTTCCGAACGCTGATCTCGCGCAAGGTGTAGTTCGCGAACACAGGAAGGACGAGCTTCTCCATGTTGCGCTCGTAGAGGGCGCGCGTGCTCTCCGCGACCTTCCCCTCCAGGTTGAGGTCCTCAAGCCAGATCTCCACCAGATGCTTGAACGAGCTGCTCCCAGTCAGCTCCCCTTGCCCGACTGTCTGATCGGCGCGCTCGGCGAGCACAGCCTTGAGCTTCCGCGCTGCCGCCTGCTGGGACGGCCCGGTTGCGTGGACACGGCGAAGCTGTCCGTCGTGATCACGGTAGCGAGCGAAGGCCCTGTAGCGTCCGCCGGCGACCTTCTCGTAGTCGATCTCGCCGAAGGTGCCGATCGGTGTGCGTGGCCTAGGCATGGTGGGTCACCCCGCATTGGGGGCGTGTCCCGGCTCGGTCTCGCGCTGTTCGTCGAGCCAGCGGTGAACATCGCTGACGGCGAAGCGGACCCGGCCGCCGACCCGGATGCCACAGGGACCCTTGCCGTCGGTCCGCCAGTCCCGGATTGTCGGGACCGGAACATCGAGGTACTCGGCGAGAGCCTCGATCGTCAGCAGCGGCTCCAGGCCGCTCTGGATTGCGTTGGTCTCCATGACCAACAGGTGTGCGAGATGTTCCGAGCGACTCCGAGCCGCTCCAGGCCATCCCATGCCGATCCTGGCGATCGCCGGCCCGACGGTGCTCGCGGCCCAGTTTCTGGCCGGTTTCTGGCTGTCTGATCAAATCTCAAATGCTTTCAGGCTCGGAGATCCATGATCTCCGAGCCTGAATTCAGTAGCGGGGGCAGGATTTGAACCTGCGACCTCCGGGTTATGAGCCCGGCGAGCTACCGAACTGCTCCACCCCGCGTCGGTGAACCCAACGCTACGTCAGCGTTCAGCCAGTCACCAAATCGGTGCCGCCCTCACCCGCCAGCCGAGGTCGAAGTGGTCGTCGACGCGCCTGCGTCGCCCACCGGGGCAGCATCTGAACCGAGCAAGTCGAAGGCCCGGGCGACCTTGTCCTGAGCCTCCTTGATGAGGCGCTCGCGTTCGGCGTAGTCCTGGTTGGCGGCCGCCACGTCGGCTTGGACGAACAGGCGATCGGCCTGCGCCAACAACTTCAGCGCCTGCTCGGCGGAAGTTCCACCGTTTCCGCCACCGTTGTTCCCACCACCGCCGTCGCCACCGCCGTCGTTGTTGCCTTCGGTGGCACCGGTGAACTCCTGACCCAGCACATCGGCCAGCGCCTCACGCAGTGTCGTGCCGAACCCGACACTGTCCTCGTTGTAGGAGACCAACACGAACGCCAAGGTCGGATAGGAACCGTCACCGGTGGCTCGAGCGGCGTAGACCGGCTCGATGTAGACGAACCCGTCATCGGTTGGGATCGTCAGCAGGTTGCCGTAGATCGGCGTCGCACCGGACAGGGTGAACCGTGCCAGCGCGTCTGCTATCTCCTGGTCGTTGCGGAACAGGTTGTTGACCTGCCCCGGGCCCTTGGTCTGCTCGTCGGGGCGTTCGAGGACCGTGATCTTGCCGTAGTCAGCGGACGTCGCGTCGGCGTCAACGGACACGAACGAGGCGAGGTTGCTTCGTCCCTGCGGCACGAAGGTCGAGGTCAGCGACCAGATCTCTTCGCCGCTCTCGTCCAGGTACAACCGGTACGGCGCCTGGAGGTGGCTGTCGTCGTTAGGGTCGGTCGGCACAGCCCAGCGGTTGTTTCCCGAGGTGTAGTCGGCAGTGTCGGTGACGTGATAGCGAGCCAGCTGATAGCGCTGCACCTTGAACAGATCCTCGGGATAACGCAGGTGACTCATCAGGTCGTCGGGGATCGCAGACCTCGGCTGCACCGTCCCGGGGAAAGCCGACTCCCACGCCCGAAGGATCGGATCGGAGTCGTCCCACTCATAGAGCGTCACGGTCCCGTCGTAGGCGTCCACCGTCGCCTTGACCGCGTTGCGCATGTAGTTGATCTCGTCGGTCGGCAACGTGTTGAGGTCATCATCGGTCTGCAACGCGTCGTCGGTCATATCAGCGAACGACTCCCGGCGAGACCCCGGGTAGTTGTTGGTCGTGGTGTAGCCGTCCAGCACCCACAACACCCTGCCGTCCACCACCACCGGGTAGGTGTCGGAGTCCACCACCAGCCACGGAGCCACCTTCTCCACCCGTTCCTTCGGATCGCGGTTGTAGAGGACCTCAGAGTTGGAGTTGACGCGATCTGAAAGCAGGAAGTTCGCCGATCCGAACTTGACCGCATACATCAACTGCTTGAAAGTCGACCCGATCGAGACCCCGCCCTCACCGTCGTAGGTGGTGGCACCTTCCTCTTCGTCGAGGTCGAGCTCGACCGGGGTCGCGCCCTCCTCGCGGCCGACGACCGAGTAGTCAGGGCTCTGCTCGCCGAAGTAGATCCGCTGTTCGAAGTCGCCCGGGCCGGCTTCCACCAGATCGTTCTGACCGGGATCCGAGCCCTGCGCCCACTGAATGTCCGCCGATTCGCGGACATCGTCGATGTTGCGCTGGTTGGCGTACGCCGCGATGACCCCGTTGCCGTGGGTGTAGACCGTGTGCAGGTTGGTCCAGTTGCGTTCTTGTTGATCGACGCCGTCCTGGTTGAGCTCCCGGACCCCGAGCACCAGAGCCCGGTCCTTGCCGTCGAGTTCGTAGTGGTCCACGTCGAGCACCGGCCCGACGTCGTAGTACAACCGCGAGATCTGAAGCTTCTCGAACGCGGCGGCGACCTGCTGGGGATCAACCAACGGAACCGAAGCCAACTCGTCGTCTAGTGTGTCGACGTCGATCTCCGGGTCCGCCTCGGCTGTGTAGTTGGCGAACTCGACATGATCGTCGTCGATGGCGTACGCCGTCCGTGTCGCGTCGATGTGCTCGGCGACATAGCTCTCCTGCTTGTCGAGCAGCGAGGGACGCACTTGGAAATACTGCACGATTCCGGGCCAGACCAAGCCGAGCAGGATCGAGGAGACAACCATCAACACCAACCCGACCGACGGCAGCGTCCAGGTGCGCTGCCAGATGTTGAATAGGAACAGGCCCGCACAGATGATCGCGATCGCCGCCAGGATCAGCTTGGCCGGCACCACCGCATGGTCCTCGGTGTAGCCGATACCGGTGAGTAGGTCCGAGGAGTTGTGCACCATGTCGTAGCGGTCGAGCCAGTAGTCGATCGCCTTGACCAGCAGCAGCGCGGCCAGCAGGGCCGACAACTGCACCTGTGCGGCCGGGGAGAACCGGTCGCCGGGCACCTGAAGCCGGATGCCGCCATAGAGATAGTGCACCGCGATCGACAACAGCAACGCCATCACCAGCGAGGCGATCGTGAAGTTGACGACGAAGTGCCACCACGGCAGATCAAAGACGTAGAAGCCGATGTCGCGGCCGAAGTAGGAATCGGTCTGCCCGAACGGGACGCCGTTGCGCCACAGCATGTAGGTGCGCCACGCGCCGGACGCTGCTGTTCCGGCGAACAGCCCGACAACCAACGAGACGGCCAAGAACAACCAGCCGCGCACCGGCGCGATCGCGGACCGGTATCGCTCCAATCCGGAGCTCTCGTCGGCTGGATGGAAGAACGGCCGGTTCCGGAAGGCGATCAACATGTTGATGCCCACGATCAACGCCATCAGCCCGCCAAAGCCCACAAAGAGCCCGGCACGGGTCCAGAACAGCCGAGTGAAGACGCTGCCGAAGCCGAGGTCGTCATACCAGAGCATGTCGGTGTAGAGCCCCGCGAAGGCGGTGAACAGCAGGAATGCCACCACCACCACCACGGCGGTGATCACCAGCGCTCTGGATCTGTTCCCCGGACGCGGCGGTACAGCCGCCGGGGCGTCGTCGAAAATCTCAGACATCGGATTCCTCTCCAGTCGGCACGAGGGTGTCGTCGCGAAGCGTTGCCGCCAGCAGGTCCAACAGTCCAGGCACCAGATCGGTGCCGACAAGCACCGATTCGTCGTCGTCGTGCGCGCGCAGACGCAGCGCGCAATAGCGGGCCCCTGCGCGGGTGACCGCGGCAGTGATCCGAACCTCTTGCCGATCAGGGTGGCTGCGGGCGAACTCTTGGGCCGCCTCCCAGCCGTCAGGGACCAGCCCGTCGACATCAGGCGGGAGCACCAACCGCTCCACCACAGCGGCACAGCCGGTCACCGAGTCCGGCCAACTGATCGACGCGAGTGAAGCCTCCAACTCATCGGTTAGAGAGTCCTGCTCGATTGCGACCAGGCCACCTTCCTCACTGGATCGGTCGAGCCCCAGGTTCGCAGCCAGCGCAGGTTCCTTCTCCACCAGCGATGCCGTCCCGACCAGGGCATAGAGCTGGGCAGGCTGGTCCCAGCCAGCACCGGACCGATGCGACTCGATCTCCAGGACCGCAGTGGCCAGAGCAGGGTCCTCACCCAGGTCGAAGGCCGGAGCCAGATCAGCCGAGTCGGTCGAATCGCTCGGGTCCACCGGGCTGCTCGGGTCCACCGGGCCGGTCGGGTCAGATGCGCTGTTCACGATGCGTCCTCACAAACCAGATCTGCGCCTTGGTCGGCTGTCCATTTCTCGATGATGTCGACCGCGCAACCCATCGTGGTGACCTCCGCGATGCGCATGTCACCACGGTTCCCACCTTGGGCGTCAGCCCAGTTATCGGTCGGAACCAGGAAGAGTCGGGCGCCGTCGCCGGAGGCGCCGGCGATCTTCTGCTGGATTCCCCCGATCGGTCCGACACTGCCGTCCGGATAGATCTCCCCGGTGCCGGCGATCGACTCCCCGCCGGTCAGGCTGCCCTTGGTGAGAGTGTCGTAGACGGCCAAAGAGAAGATCAGTCCGGCGCTGGGCCCACCGATATTGTCGTCGATATTGATCGAGACGTCGAAGGGGAAGTCGTAGTCGATGCCCAGCCCGACCCCGATGCGGGCTTTGTGGTCCTCAGGGTCTTCTTGCGGCACCAGGAGAACCGTCTTGTTCTTGCTTTTACGTTCCACGACCATCGTCATCTCCTCACCGGGCGCCGCGGCGGTGATGGCGCTGACGACATCGTCGGCGGTTGGGGTCTTGGCTCCGTTGACGCTGAGCACGATGTCACCGGCCATGAGCACCCCGTCGGCCGGCATGTCCTCGGAGACCGACACGATGGCCGGACGCTCGACGTGATAGCCCAACTCCTCCATCGCCACCGCGATGGCGGTTTCTTGGGAGGTGGCCATCTGCACCTGCCCCTCCTCCCGATCCTGCTCGACGGTCTGGCCACCCTCGGGATAGACCGCGTCGCGCGGATAGACCGCGTCGTTGCTGCTCACCCAGGACCACAGAGCCTCCCCCAGCGAGGTGTTGTGGTCACGACCGGTGACCCGGACCGTGGTCATCCGCAGCTCGCCGTCGTCGTAGTAGGACTTGTGTCCGTCGACCGAGATACTGGCGGCAGACCCGCCGCCGGAAAGAACGTTCAGCGACGGGCCAGGTCGATACACGGTGTAAGGCAGGGGCCACAGCGCTGCGACCGCCAACAGGGCAAGGACCAGCGGAGCCGCGAGGAAACCGGCGAGGGTGCGTTGAGACATGACGACGCCAACTTTCTCATGGAGTGCCAACCCACTGCTCGGTACCGTCGGCGAACCGTTGATGTTTCCAGATCGGCACCTCGGCCTTCAGGGTGTCGATGAGGTCGCGGCAGGCATCGAAGCCGCTGCCCCGATGCCCGGTGGCCGCGGCCACCACCACCGCGGTGTCACCGATGACCAAGTCCCCCACGCGGTGGATCGCAGCAACCCGCGCATCGTGGGCGGCGGCGACGCGCGCACAGACCTCCCGCAGACGATCCAAGGCAGAAGGGTGGGCCTGGTAGGCCAAGTCGGTCACAGCCAACCCTTGGTCATGGTCGCGGACCCGACCGACGAAGACCGCGACGGCGCCACTGGAGGGGTCGTCCAGTATCGCGAGGACCTCATCGACCACGATCGGCGCCTCGGTGATCGCCGCCATCCGCACCTCTGCCACACCGCCAACCCTAGTGCTCTCGGAATTGTTGGCCGATGCGCGTAGTTTTGAAGGCGTGAGCGATGACAACTTCCCCTTCGGAGCGGGCGGCTTCGAGCAGTTCTTCAACGGCCAGAACGGTATGCCGGACCTGGCTGCCCTCTTCGGCCAGTTGCAGTCCTTGATGCAGCCCTATGACGGCGTGCTCAACTGGGACGCCGCGCTCAACATCGCCCGGACCACCGCGGCCGCATCACCGGACCCGACCCCGACGTCGAACCAACAGGGCGAGGTCGCCGACGCACTCCGGTTGGCGGACCACTGGCTGGACGACACCACCTCGTTCCCCTCGGGCGTCACCACCACCGATGCCTGGAGTCGGGCTCAGTGGATCGTCGGCACGTTCGAGATGTGGAAGGCGTTCATCGAGCCCGTCGCGGCCACCTCCACCCAGTCCCTGGGCTCCATGCTCCCCGACGAGGCCCGTGCGCAGTCAGGACCGATCCTCGGATTCGTCGCCAAGGCGGTGGGAGCCATGTTCGGCTCGCAGACCGGCACCGGCCTGGGCACCCTGGCCGGGGAGGTGCTCTCGGTCTCCGACATCGGCATACCGCTGGCCCCGGCAGGGCGCGCGGCACTGGTGCCGACCAACGTCGCCGAATTCGCTGCCGGACTCGACGCCCCGATCAGCGACGTGCTGTTGTTCGTCGCTCTTCGAGAAGCGGCCCACCAGCGGCTGTTCGCCGGGGTGGGGTGGCTGCGCGACTATGTCATCACGGCGGTCACCGACCACGCCAAGGGCGTGGAGGTGAACATGGGTCAACTGCAGCAGCAGATCGAGGAACAGATGCGCGGACTCGATCTCTCCGACCCGGCCGCGTTGCAGTCCCTGATGAACGCGGGAGGATTCCAGATGCCCACCTCGGCCGCCCAGAAGGACGCCTTGGAACGCCTGGAGATCCTGCTCGCCCTCATCGAGGGCTGGGTCGACGACGTCGTCGCCCAGGCAACCGACCAGCGGATGCCTGCCGCCACCAAACTTGCCGAGGCCTTCCGCCGGCGCCGCGCGAGCGGCGGCCCGGCCGAGCAGACCTTCGCAACGCTGGTCGGCCTGGAACTGCGGCCGCGTCGGCTTCGAGATGCCGCCACCCTGTGGGGGTCATTGCGCACCCGCCAGGGCGTGGAAGCCCGCGACGGTGTCTGGATGTCGCCCGCTCTCCTGCCCACCGCAGCAGATCTGGACGACCCGCTCGGATTCCGCGAAGGTGCCGAGACTCCCGAGGCCCTCAGCGCGGATGAGTTCGACGCCGAACTCGCCAAACTGCTCGACGCCTCGCACGACGACCCCGACACCGAGCCGAGTTCCGACGAGGAGTGAGCCTGCACGACACGGCCGAGGCGAGCCTGCAGCACTGGGCGCCGCCGGATCGGGACCAGCGCAGCCTGCGAGACCGATTCCTGGCTCATTTGGAGGCCCACCCCGACGGCGTTTGGCGCAACTGTGAAGGCGAACATCTGACCACCGGGGTCCTGGTGGTCGACCACACCGTGTCGCGGGTGTTGATGAATCTGCACGGCAAGGCCGGCATCTGGGTGGCGTTCGGTGGCCACTGCGAGGCTGGCGACTCCACTCTGCTTGCCGCAGCAACCCGGGAACTGATCGAAGAATCGGGACTGTCAGGCTTTGAGGTCGACCCCGTCATCGCTCAACTCGACGTGCATCCGGTCGACTTCTGTCGGCCGCACGGGAGCGTCAACCATCTGGACGTGCGGTTCGTTGCTCGCGCGGCGCCGGACGCGACCCACCAGGCCTCGGATGAGTCGACCGAGGTGCGCTGGTTCGACTTCGACGCAGTGCCGACCCGCGAGCCGCAGATGCGGGAGCTGATCCAGATCGCTGCGCAGCGTTTCGGATGAGACCAGGGCGGCGCCCTCAGTCGCCAGGCTCCAGGTCTGTGGTGATGTCCAGCCCGGCTGCGGTGGCGAACCCGAGCAGGTAGCCGTTGGCCTTGTCGAGCTGCTCGTAACGGGCCTCCAACTCCTTGAAGGCCGGACCGTGGTCCGGCTCGATGAGGTGGGCCAACTCGTGAACCAACACAGCGTCGATCACCCAGCCCGGCATGGGTTGAAGCCTGGACGACAGCCGGATGGCCGCGGTCGCGATGGTGCACGAACCCCAGCGCTTCACTTGGTTGTCGACCCAGCGGACCGATGTCGGCGTCGCCGTGCCGTCGAAGTAGCGCGCCGAGAGCCGTCGCGCTCGCAGCATCAGGTCCTCATCGGAGCTGACAGCTCGGGATCGTGCTTCCCTGCGTTCGATCTGTTCGCGCATCCGGTCGACCCAGCCACGCTCCTGCGCCGCGCTGAGACCGGCAGGCATCAGCACCACCAGACGACCGTCGCGCCGGTAGGCCGACACGGTCCGGCGCCGCCGGGCACTGCGCCGCACCTCCACCTCGGGACCCCACTGGTCGAACTCCATGTCGATGACCCTACGTGCGGGTCCCGACGATAATCATCTCCGTTCACGTCCCGACATTGGGGCGGCTCGAGTCCGTGGCCCGGGCGGTCACCCGCCGGCCGCCCACGTGAGCAGCCGGTCCAGCGGCCAGGTGTTGACGATTCGGTCCGGCTCGATTCCCGCGGCCTCGGCGCGCGCACAGCCCAGCACGGGGAAGTCGAGCTGGCCCGGGGCGTGAGCGTCGGAGTCGATGGCGAACAAGCAGCCGGCATCGCGGGCTATCGCCAGCAGGTCGTCCGGCGGGTCGGCGCGTTCGGGCCGGGAGTTGATCTCCACCGCAGTGCCCGCCTCCGCACACGCCGCGAACACCTTCTCGGCATCGAACCGGCTCGGGGGCCGGGTCCCCCGCGAACCGGTGATCAACCGGCCCGTGCAGTGTCCGAGCACATTGGTCATCGGATTGCGCACGGCACCCAGCATCCGTCCGGTCATCGCGATCGGATCCATGGCCAGCTTCGAGTGCACACTGGCCACCCGGATGTCGAGGCGGCGCAGCAGCTGTTCGGTCTGGTCCAGCCGCCCGTCCTGGAGTATGTCGACCTCGATCCCGCGTAACAGGGTGAATCCGCCCGGCAGCCTCGGCTGAAGGCTCTCGATCACCTCGAGCTGCTCGCTCAAGCGCTCAGCACTGAGCCCGTTGGCAACCCGGAGCCTGGGACTGTGATCGGTCAGCAGCAGGTAGTCGTGACCCAGTTCCGCCGCGGTGCGCGCCATCTCCTCGATACTGGAACCGCCGTCGGACCAGTCGGAATGGGAGTGCAGATCGCCTCGCAACGCGGAGCGGACCGGTCCGGTCTGTGCCAGCGGCGCGCCGAACTTCGACTCGGTCTCCCGCAGACGAGCAGGCACCTCGCCCCGGGTGGCCGCGGTGATCACCGCCGCGCTCGAGGAACCCACTCCGGTCAAGTTGGTGATCCGACCGGAGGAAACCAACCCCACCAGTTCGGCCTGCGACAATGGCTCGATCGCGGCGGCGGCCCGACGCCAGGCCTTGACCCGGTAGGGGTCCTCACGAGCCCGTTCGAGAAGGAAAGCGATCCTGCGCAGCGCCTGGAGCGCCGAAGTTGTCGTCACATTTCCTCTCTCCACACTCGGCTTGTCTGATCCTTGCAGGTCAGAGCGGAGCGGACCACGCCACAACCGAGGTAATCCACAGGTGTGCACAGACTCATCCACCGCGAACGGCACCCTATCCACAACCCCATCCACAGGTTTGTCCACAGGCAGCGCGGCGACCGCATTGACCGGACGATCCGCGACCCCTTAACGTCGGCCCCAGAACGAGGTCCTCGGGCGTCGCGTCAGGTCAGCAAGGGGAAGGCGAGCCTGGTTCGACTCCCGGGGCCTCTTCTGCGTTTCAGGGTGAACCAGGCATCTAACCCCGGCGTGGCGAACCGCCCCGTGTCTTCACCAAGCCCACCGGTGGCGTAGGGTCAAGGAGGTTCTGAGAGCGAACCCCGGCGGGCTTCCCCATCCATCCCCGCCGCGACGACCAGATTGATATGGCAAGGAGGCCGTCATGGCGGAGACCTGGAGCGGTGAGTTCTACTGCGTGAAGTGCAAGGAGAAGCGGACCGCTGATGGCGAGGTTCGCGTCAACGACAAGGGCACCAAGATGGCCAAGGCTGTGTGCCCCGTCTGTGGCACCAACCTGAACCGCATTCTCGGCAAGGCCTGACCTTCCGCAGAGAGCATCTTCACGGCGGTCACCCCTCAGGGTGGCCGCCGTGCCGCATTCGGCGGTCGCTGCTCGGGCCTGTGGAGAACCGTTTTCGTCCAGCCGTCACCGGCGCCACACTGGTGCCATGCAGACACCAGGTGACGATCCGGGCCCAGACCCGGGTGCTGCCACCTGGGCACCGGCCGAACGCCGCGTGCGGCTGATCGCCCCACCCGACCTGACGGCATTGCTGTTCACCGCCTGTACCGAGGCGGGGTTGATGCCCGATTCTCAGGGACCGGTGGCGATCGTGGCGGCGCGCGGCGCCGTGAGCCCCCGGGCTTTGGATTCCCTGATGCGCGAGGGGCTCACCCATCTGTTGGTCACCGAGATGCCCACCGGTTGGCTGGTCGGGCCGTTGGTGGTGCCGGGGCGATCGGCGTGCGTGCGCTGCGTCGATCTGCACCTTTCTGGTGGCGACCCGCGGTTCCAGCATCTGGTCGGAGGCACCGCCACTGTGCGCCGACGACCCGACGAACATGATGCTGCATCTCTTCGACTGGCGCTGGCCTGGGCAGCACGTGACGTCGCGGCACAACTGGCTTCGGCCAGTGCCAGCACCGTCTCTGCGACCATCACCCTTGGTCCGGCGGCCGCACCGGTGCACAACACGTGGCCACCCCACCCGCACTGCGGCTGCACCTGGGACCTCACCATGGCGGCAGAGGCCTGACCGCGTGCCGACAACCTGACCGCGTGCCGACAGCTGAGCCCCGAAATGTCGAATGGCCCACCCGGAGGGTTCCGGATGGGCCATTCTCCCCGCGATCAGGGGTCGGAGGCGGCAGCTGACGGGCTGCACCACCGCGGTTCGTTGCCGAACCGTCCTACAGAGCGCGGGCCAATGCCAAGCGCGCCTGCTGGGCTGCCTGCTCGGCCTTGCGGCTGAGCCTGCGAGCGCGGACCAAGTTACGGGCCCGTTGCAGCTGCTGCGCCTCTCCCAGGCGCGCGGCCATCTGTGCGCGCGCCAGGTCGTCGTTCATGAGGTTCATCTGTTTTCTCCTAAGTGAAGTCTTGGTCTGAGTCGTGAATGGTCTGACTCGTCGGTCTTGTTCGGTTGGTGTGTGGTCAGGCCGCGGAGGGTCCGATTTGGACCTCGGACTTGCGGGGCCGGCCACGGGGGCGCTTGCGAGGAATGACTGCTCCGGAGAGGAACAGCTCACCTCCCCAGACACCCCACGGTTCGCGTCGTTCGATCGCGCCGTCCAGGCACATCGACTGCACCGGGCAGTCCTGGCACAGTGCCTTGGCGGACTCGACGTCGGCGGGTGATTCGGCAAACCACAGTTCCGGGTTGTTGACCCGGCACGGCAGCGCCTCATCCAACGTCGGCTCGAGCACGGTGGCGGTCATCTGACACCTCCTCCTTCTTCCTGATCGCAGTGTTCTGATTGGTCTTTCAGTGCGGTCTTCCGATTCCCCGGAACCTTGGTTTCGGGAAACCCCTGTTCGAGGGAAACCCGGTTCAGGGAAACCCGGTTCAGGGAAACGAAAGGGCCGCGGATCCCGTTGGTTCGGGGTCCGCGGCCTGGAGGTGTGCCGATCGTGTGGTCTAAACGATCGGATCTCTCCAGGCGTGGGTTCCACGAACCGAGCCATTGGTGGCCCAGACACGTCCACGTGCGTGAGCGGTCGCCGGGGTCTGCATGCCGATGAAGGCTGCGGAAACGGACGCACCGGTGCCACGCAGAGTGGCAGAGGTGGGCAGGCCGCAGGCGTCAGCCGACGTCGGCATCGAGATCATGGTGTTGATCATGGGTGTCCACCTCCTCGGGACGTCGTGCGCGGGGCTTGTCAGGCCCGGTGTGCGCGGGTTGGTTTCTGGTTCGAGGAGAACGCTACCGCCAATCCGGGAGCAGCTCCAACTCATTTTCGGCGTTCCTTTCCGAGCCGCCTCCACCGACCTGGCTCAGGCGGGTTCCGGCGGTGCAGCGGACGGCCCGAAATCGTCGAGGAGCGCCAACACCTGGGCGCCGTACTCGTCGAGTTTCGCGCGGCCGACTCCGCTGACGGCGAGCAGTTCCTGTTCGGAGGCTGGGCGTCGCTCGGCGATCGCCTCGAGGGTGGCGTCGGAGAAGATCACGAATGCTGGTTTGGACTTCTCGGCCGCGACACCTTTGCGCCACTCTCGAAGTCGGTCGAACAGGGCCGCGTCATATGGCGCCGGACAGGTGACACACCACCCGCGGGCCGCGTCCTTGCCGACCACCGGCGAACCGCAGACCTTGCACATGCGGGTGCCCCGGGTCCTGGGACGCGCCGCCGCGCGGTCGGGTGCCGGCAGCATCGGAGCCAGGAACCGTGACGGCTTGCGTCGGGCAGCTCCACCGGGCTGGCGAGCCAGCGACCAGGTCACCGACAGTTCCGCCCGGGCGCGAGTCATGCCGACATAGAGCAACCGGCGTTCTTCCTCGATCTGGGCGGAGGTGGTGGCATAGCTGAAGGGCAGCGTGCCGTCCTGTATGCCGGCCAGGTGGACGGCGTCCCATTCCAGACCCTTGGCGGTGTGGAAGGTGGCCAGAGTCACCCCGTCGGCAGCGGGAGCGTGCTGTTCGGCGGCGCGGCGATCGAGGTCGCCGACGAAGTCGGCCAGCGACCCGGTGAACTCGCTGGCCAGGTGGACCAGCGCCTGCCAGGACTCCCACCGGTCGCGTGCCTGCCCTCTGCCCGTGGGTGGGGTGATGCTCCACCCCATACCCGACAGCACCGCGGTCACAGTCTCAGCCAGCGACTCGGAGTCCTCCCCTGCCCGTGCTGCGCCACGCAGCCGAGTCACCGCCTCTCGCACCTCGGCACGCTCGAAGAAGCGGAACCCGCCGCGGACCACGAACCCGATGCCTCGGGAGGCGAGCGCCTCCTCGTAGACCTCGGACTGGGCGTTGATGCGAAAGAGCACCGCGATCTCGCCCAGCGGTCGACCGGCGGCCTGCTGGCGGGCGACGGCCGCGGCGACTGCCGCGGCCTCGGCAACCTCGTCCGGGTGTTCACCGAGCCGCACCGCAGCTCCGGCGGGTTGTTGGGAGATCAGCCGGACGCCCTGCACCCCCAGCTTGTTGGCTGCCTCGATGACCTGAGGTGTGGACCGGTAGTTGCGGACCAACTGCACCGTGGTGGCGTCGGGGAACTTGACCCCGAAGTCCAGCAGGAATCGGGCCTCGGCTCCGGCGAAGGAGTAGATCGTCTGGGCCGGGTCGCCGACCACACAGACTTCGTCGCGTCCGCCCAACCACAGATCCAGCAGCGCCGACTGCAAAGGTGAGACGTCTTGAAACTCGTCGACCACGAACCATTTGTACTGACGCCGGACCTGGGCTGCGACGTCGTCGTGGTCGGCCAACATGCCGGCGGTGAACAACAAGATGTCTTCCATGTCCATCCGGCCCTGCTCGCGCTTGAGTTCCTCGTAACTGCCGAAGACGCGGGCCACGTCGTCGGCGGAAGCCCCCGACACGTCCCGGCCGCGGGCGGCGGCCACCCGGGCATAGCTGTCGGGTCCGACGTTGGACACCTTGGCCCATTCGATCTCGCTGGCGAGGTCACGCATCAGGGTCTGGTCGGGACTGATCCGGTTGCGTCGGGCGGCGCCGCCCACCAGAGACAACTTCGAGTCGATCAGGTCCGGCAGTTGAGTGCCGTACGCCTTGGGCCAGAAGTAGCGCAACTGGCGCAGCGCGGCGGAGTGGAAGGTGCGCGCCTGCACAGCGGCGGCCCCCATGGTGCGCAGGCGTTGACGCATCTCCCCCGCGGCCTTGGTGGTGAAGGTGACAGCCAACACCTCGGTCGGCGCATAGGTCCCGGTGGCGACTCCGAAGGCGATCCGGTGGGTGATGGCGCGAGTCTTGCCCGTCCCTGCTCCGGCGAGCACCCGCACTGGTCCGCGCAGGGTCTCGGCGACCTGTCGTTGCTCGGGATCGAGCGAGGTCAACAGGGACTGCGGATCCACCAGGGGTTCCTCCGGATCGGGTGAGACAGCGGTGGTGTCACCCTAGACGCCACCTGCGAACCAAACCCGATTCCGGTCAGGGTTGGCGGCGATCTCGCCTGCTCGCGCTGATGGTCTCCGCGGCCGGCTGAGGAATGTCTACGGTCCCGACATCGTTACGTCGAACAGGTCAGGTCGCCGGCAGGCGCCGCCGGTTCGCAGTGTTCAGTCACGAAAGAGGTTCCATGTCCACCGCCAGTTTCACGATGTATTCCACCCCGTGGTGCGGCTACTGCCAGCGCCTCAAGGGCCAACTCGGCCGCGAAGGCATCGAGTTCACCGAGGTCGACATCGAGCAGGTTCCCGAGGCGGCCGAGATCGTCGAATCGGTCAACAACGGCAACCAGACGGTGCCGACGATCGTGTATGCCGACGGGACGGCGATGACCAACCCGAGCCTCATCCAGATCAAGGAGAAGCTGGCCGCCTTGGCCGCTTGAGCGGTGACCCGAGCGTCAGCCACTCGGTGAGGTCAGCCACGAGTCGATGAGGCTGCGGCTGATCGACACCGGCTCCGGCACGATGACGGTGCCGTGCTCCATAGCGGAGCGTAGTTCCTCGCGGGTGAACCACCGTGCGTCTGCCAGTTCCCCGTCCCGCAGGTCGATGGTCTCGCCGAGTGCCTGCGCCGTGAAGCCGAGCATCAGGCTGGCCGGCAACGGCCAGGGTTGGTTGCCGAAGTAGGCGACCTCGCCGAGGGCGATGCCGGCCTCTTCGTCGACCTCTCGACGCACCGCGTCCTCAAGGGACTCCCCCGGCTCACAGAAACCCGCGAGCGTCGAGTAACGGGGCTGGTCGCCCCATCGGGCGTGACGACCCAGCAGAGCGCGTTCGCCCCCGTCGGTGGTGACCAGCATGATCACCGCCGGGTCCGTGCGCGGGAAGGTGGAGTGGCCGTTGGCGCAGACCAGTTCGTGCCCCGCCGCCGCGGGAGTGACCGGTGTGCCGCAGCGCGCACAGAACCGGGTGGCACGCAGCCACTCCGCGATGCCCAGGGCGTGGAAGATCAACGGCGCCTGCGACGGGTCGCCGGCCAGGTCGACGAGAAGATCACGCAGAGCCACCCATCCCTCGACGCGCTCGGAGGTGATGACCGCCCAGTGCGCCACGTCGTCACGTTCGCCGAGCAACACCCGGACCCCGGCCGGTGCCTGATCGGCGTCGACCCACGCCAGCTCCCTGGAGACCCGGGTGCCGGCCACCACCAGAATCCGGCCCTTGCGGAACGAACTGTCCAACCACTCGTCGTCGCGGCGCTGGAGCCCCAGGCGGTCGTGCGCACCGGCATGAAGGCGGATGTGGGGAGGTTGCACACCCAGAGGCTACGCCGAGACGGGAACGAACCGACGACGGCCGACGTTGATCCCCCATGACCGAGGCCGTGCACGACAGTGTTGTCATCGGGGCCGGGCAGGCGGGTCTGTCGACGTCCTTCCATCTGAGCCGACTCGGTGTGGAGCATCTCGTGCTCGATGCCAATCATGCTCCGGGCGGAGCGTGGCAGCACCGCTGGGATTCCCTGACGATGGCCGATGTGCACCGGGTCGCGAACCTGCCCGACGCGCAGGATCCGCCTGAGGCTGGGCGAGCCAACCAGACGGTGCCCGGCTACTTCGCGGACTACGAGGCCGAGCATCGCCTTCCGGTACGCCGCCCGGTGACGGTGGACCGGGTGGTCGATGCGGAGGGTCTGCTCCGAGTGCACACCGACCACGGTGAGTTCTGGACCCGCACCTTGGTCAACGCGACCGGCACCTGGACTCAACCGCACCTGCCGCACTACCGGGGGATGGAGACCTTCACCGGCCTGCAGGTGCACACCCACGACTGGCCGGGGGTGGACGCGTTTCGTGGCCTGCGGACCGTGGTGGTCGGTGGCGGGGCGTCGGCGGTGCAGTTCCTGGGCGACCTGGCTCCGCTCACCGACACCATCTGGGTGACCCGGCGCGAGCCGGTCTGGGTGCACGGCGACTTCGATGCCGAGATGGGTCGCCACGCGGTGGCCAGAGTGATCGACCGGGTGGCGCACGGCTTGCCTCCGGAGTCGGTGGTCTCGGTCACCGGACTGAAGTTGCGTCCACAGGAAGCCGAAGCGGCACGCCTGGGCGCCTACCAGCGTCGCCCCATGTTCGCTGCTATCGAACCGGACGGGGTCCGCTGGTCCGACGGCTCCTTCGAACCTGTCGGGGCGATCGTGTGGGCCACCGGGTTCCGGCCGGCGATCCGACACTTGGCTGGGTTGGGGCTGCGCAGCCCGGCGGGCGGGGTGCAGTTGGACGGCACCACTGCCGTGGCCGATCCGCGGATCCAGTTCGTCGGTTATGGACCGTCCGCCTCGACCATCGGAGCTAACCGTGCCGGACGCTCGGCCGCGTTGGGGGTGCTGGCGCGGTTGAACAGCGATTCGAGTTCGGCTCTACCCGGCAGGTCGTCCAGCATCACCGTCTCCCCCGATCGCACATAGCTGAACGCGGCCCGCACGGCGCCCGGATCAACCCCGGCCAGTTCGGCCCACGCCAACCGGTAGAGCGCCAACTGGAGCGGATCGCCCGTGCCGGGACGACCGGTCTTCCAGTCCACCACCAAGAAGCCGTCGGCGTCGGCGTAGACCGCGTCGATGCGTCCACGGAAGATCTGGCCGCCCAGCACCAGAGAGAACGGAGCCTCCAAAGCCTCCGGGACACGCTCAGCAAACGGCCCCGACTCGAACGACTCGATCAAGTCGGCGAGGTCCTGGTCGTCGGCGATCCCATCATCGGCACGACCAGGCAACTCATCGGGGTCGAACAGGTCCTGTTGGCCGAAGCGTTGCTCGACCCAAGCATGGAACCGGGTCCCGAACCTGGCCGCCGGCGACGGCCGTTGCGGCATCGGCCGCGCGATCCGCGCCAGAAACGCGTCCGGGTCGGCAGCCAGGACGGCCAGCGAGGTCGCCGACATCGCGTCTGGCATCCGCACCTCGACCGTGGTGGAGCGGGCTTGGTCGAGTTCGGCGAGCAGTCGGTCCAGTTCTCGGTCCCACTCGGCGACCAACGGGGTCACCGGACCCGGGTCGTCGGCCTGGAGAATCAGGCGCGCCGCCTCGCGACGCAGGGTCGCTTCCAGGGTGGCGTGGTCGATCGGCCAGGCCGCAACCGTGGACTCGGAGTCGAACGGTTTGACGTCAGCGTCGGTGACGGCGTCCAGCCAGGCGTCGGGGGGCTGGCCCCACTCGGCGATCGCCTCGCGGGTGGCTTCGGCGAACATGCTCGGACCGCGTCCCTTGACCAGGTCGCGACGCCACCGCCAGGCAGAGACCCTCACCTGGTTCCGCGGCCGGGTCCAGGCGACGTAGCCCAGCCTGCGCTCCTCGGCCAGGCTGTGCCTGCGGCGCCGGTCGGTCCACTCGGTGATGCCCTTCGGGTCCAGGTCCTTGACGTCTTCGAGGTCGTGGGCATCCCCGCGCAAACTCACCGGCAGCACGGCCGGTGAGGAGAGGTGATGGCTGCGCAGTCGTTCGACCGGGAACTCCTTGGCGGTGATGCCCGGCAGGAACACCACGTCCCATTCCAGACCCTTGGACCGGTGCACGCTGAGCAGTTTGACCGAGTCGGCCTGCGACGGGGTCGCTGCCTGCAACCCTTGACCGAACTCGTCCTCGGCCTCCAACCAGGCCAACACGGCGGGCAGCGTCACCTGCCCGTCCAGCGAGGTGAACTCCCCTATCGCCTGCACGAACAGGTCGAGGTTCTCTCGGCGGGCGGCGGCGCTCTCGCTGACCGCGGAGGCCAACTCGACGTCCACTCCGGTCACGTCGATGATGCGGCGCACCAGATCCAGGATCGGTTCCCCCGCCGACGACCTCAGCCGGCGCAGCTCGGCTGCCAGGGCGGCGAACCGCGCCAGCGCCTCAGCGGAGTAGTCGGCTTGACCGGGGTCCTCCAGGGCGTCGCTGAGGGCGGGCAGTTCGAGGGGATCGACCGAGTCGGTGGCGGCGATGAGTTGGTCTCGTACGTCGCCGGGGTCGCGGGCGGGCGCCGATCCGGCCAACTCCCGGGCACGCCTGCCCAACAGGGCCAGGTCGCGTGGGCCGATGGCCCACCGCGCCGAGGTGAGCAGGGTCAGCAGCGAGGCGTTCGCGGTGACGTCGTCGATGAGGGTCAGGGTGGCCAGCACTTCGGCGACCTCGGGCAGTCGGAGGAGGCCGTTGATGCCGACGATCTCGACTGGAATCCCGGCCTCGACCATCGCGTCGTACAGGTCAGCGCTGTGCCGGTTGGTGCGAGCCAGCACCGCGATCTCGCGCCACAGGGTGCCCGCACGGTGGACGAGGAGGACCTGCTCGGCTACGGCCGCCAACTCCTCGTCGTAGGTGTCGTGGACTGCCAGGTGGACCTCGCCGTCGCCGGCTGCTGGGTCGGGCTGGAGCGGTTGGACCACACCGTCGGCGTACAGCGGGCCGGCCAGATGGTTCGCGACGGCCAGAATGCGCCGTTCGGAGCGCCGGTTGATGACCAGGTTGAGCCGGTGCCCACCGAACTGGTCGGGGAACGACACGATGTTGGACACCGACGCGCCACGCCACCCGTAGATAGCTTGGTTCGGGTCACCGACGGCCATCACCGGATGGCCGGCGCCGAAGAGGGCATGCAACATCCGTGCCTGGGCGACCGAGGTGTCCTGGTATTCGTCGAGCAGCACCACTTTGAAAGCGGCCCGTTCGGCCTCGGCGACCTCCGGACACTCCTGGGCCAGTCGGGCGGTCAGAGCGATCTGATCGGAGAAGTCGACCAACCCGAGATCATGCTTGAGTGCCCGGTAGTCGCCGACCAGGCCGAGCAGTTCGCGGCGGCGGGCGATCACGTCGCGCAGTTTGGCGAAGTGCCCCGCGGCCCTGGACCCGGCGGCTGCTCGGTCGATGCGGTGCAGGGTGGCGTCGTCCTCGGCGAGCACGTCGTCGATGTCGACCAGATGTTCGGCCATCTCCGCGTCGAGGGCGAGCAGGTTGGTGATGACCGTGCGCGGGTGGTCACTGAGGTGCTCGATGGACCCGGTATGCCGGGCGATGGCCCGGGCGGCCAGTTGGAACCGGCTGGCATCGGCAATGAGGCGGGAATCGGGCTCGTGACCGATGCGCAGGCCGTGCTCGCGCAACAGGTCGCCGGCGTAGGCGTGGTAGGTGGAGATCCGCGGCTCGTCGGCCTCCGGGCCCAGCAGCCCGGCCGCGGTGAGCGCTGTCCGGACCCGGTCGGCGAGCTCGGCGGTCGCCTTGGTGGTGAAGGTGAGACCGAGGATCTCCTCGGGGCGCACATGTGAGTTGGCGACCAACCAGACCACCCGCGCAGCCATCACCGCAGTCTTGCCGGACCCGGCACCGGCGATCACCACCGCCGGCGCCAGAGGAGCCGAGATCGCGGCGAACTGCTCGGGGCTGTGGGTCCACTCCTGCCCCATCAACCGGGCCAGGTCCGCCGCGGTTGCGGCGGGTGCCGCTTGGGTCATGACAACACGCTCCCGCCGGACTTGACGGGGCAGCAGGCACAGAAATCGCAGAAGTCGCAGTGCGACCCGTCCCGCGCGATCAACTGTTCGGTGCGCAGCATCGTGGCCGCCAGTTGGATCTGTCGAGTCACCGGCGGCGGCTCCTCGGCGTCGGGAGGTTCTTGGCGTTGCACCTTGGGGATCCCGGGCGACCGGTTGGCGTCCTTGCGCAACTGCACCAACTCCGCCCCACCGCACTCGGCACCCGGTGCCCACTGCTCGGCCGCGCCGTGGGCGACCGCGAGTTGGTAGAGACCCAACTGGGCATTGGCGGGCAGGTCTTTGTCGGCTGGTGGATACTTCCCGGTCTTCAGGTCCACCACCACCACCCGACCCGTCTCGTCCAGTTCTAGCCGGTCGGCGTATCCGTAGAGCCGGACCATCAGCTCCTCACCGGTTCGCTCCGGGTCGGGCAAGGAGACCACGATGTCGAGCCGGGCTTCGCGGCCGATCACAGTGCGGGCGCCGGGCGATCGGTGCCAGGTCAAGAACCGCGCCAGCACCTCGGCGATGGCGGCCCGTTCCCGCGTGGCGGTCCACGGGGTGCGCCAGTCCATCCGGTCCCAGACCTCGTCGACCAGGGTCATCAGGTCCCCGATCCCGGCCTGGGCCAGCTCACCGGTGGCAACCCGCTCGGCCAGCGCGTGCACGATGGTGCCGAACCCCTGTGAGGAGGTGCTGGGCCGCTCGCCTCCGGCTTCGCGCTCCAGGAACCACTTGGCGGGACACTGGTTGATCGCCTCCAATGCGGAGGCGGTGATCACCAGGGGCTCCTGGACCGGACGCAGCGGGGTGGCCGAGTGCGACAGCGGGCGCACCCCCCACCAGTTCTCGGGCCGGGCCGAAGCCACCTCTGGGGCCAACCGACGCAACCGCGCCGCGGCGGCGGCCCGCAGGTGATCGGGTTGGTCGGGGTCGGTCACGGTGCGGCGCAGTTCGGCGACCAGACCGGGCAACGACAGCGGTCGAGCCGGCCGGCCGACCACGTGCCGGGCGGGCTCCTCGACCAGTTCGGTCAGGAATCGCGAGGCGGTCTCGCCGTCGGGGTCGCGGGAGTCGACCGCAGTGACCACCAGGCGTTCGCGGGCGCGGGTGCAGGCGACGTAGAAGAGTCGTCGTTCGTCGGCGAGCAGCGCGGCTCGCTCCTGAGGGGGGAGCAGTTCGTCGTGGCTGATGCGATCGGCTCCCAGCAGGGTCCCCCGTCTGCGCAGGTCCGGCCAAGCGCCGTCCTGGACGTGGGCGACCACCACCAGATCCCACTCCAGGCCCTTGGCGCGGTGAGCGGTCAGCAGTCGCACGCAGTCGCCGCGGACGCCCCGCTCAGCGAGGGTGTCGGCGGGGATCTCCTGGGCGGTGAGAGTGTCCAGGAACGGGCCGATGCCGACGAAGGTGCGCTGCTCGCTGACCTTGGCCGCGGTCTCGAAGAGCGCACAGACCGAATCCAGATCGCGGTGCGCGGTGCGGGCACTGCTCCCACCGCGCTCGACGGCGTCCACGAGTCGACGCTGCCATCCCGAACCGTCCCACAGGGTCCACAGCACTTCCTCGGCGGTGGCCCCTCGGTCCGCCTGCTGCCGGGCTGCGGACATCCGCGCGGCGAGGTCGCCCGCCTCGGCGACCCGAGCCAGGTCGGGGTCGAACACGACCGCTCGGAGCAACTCTCGCAGCGCAGTGACCCCGTCGCGGGCACGCAGGCGCCGTCCGACCGCACGCACCTGGGTCGCATCCAAACCTCCCAGGGGGCCGGTCAACAGGTCCTCCACCCCCTCGGCCGTCGGGTCGAGGATCGCCCGCAGACCAGCCAACAATGCAGCGGCGGCAGGCTCACGGGTCAAGGGAACCTCGTCGAGCGCAACCTCGACCGGGACGCCGGCAGAGCCGAGGGCGCGTCGCAGGCCCGGCAGGGTGGACCTTCCGGACCGGGCCAGCACGGCCATCCGTCCCCACGGCACCCCGTCGAGCAGGTGGGCGCGTCGCAGCAGATCGGCGATGTGGTCGGCTTCGCCGCGGGCGGTGTCGAAGGTGAGCACCTCGACCTGCCCCCCCTTGCGTTGCGGCACCGGGTGCCGGAAGGTGGCGTAGGCCTGCGCGCCGATCGCTCCGACCACCGGCAGACGGGACGCGACCCGGGCGGCCGCGGCGGCTACCTCGGACCCGAACCTGCGGGTCGTGGCCAACGACACCACCGGTGCCGGTTCGCCGGAAGCGGTGACGAACCGGCGGGGGAAGTCGAGGATGCCGCGCACGTCGGCACCCCGGAAGCCATAGATCGACTGGTCCGGGTCTCCGACGGCCACCAGGTCCCTGCCGTCGCCGGCCAGAGCGTCGAGCAAGGCGACCTGGCTGGGGTCGGTGTCCTGGTATTCATCGACGAACACCACCGCGTAGCGGGCTCGGAGTTCCTCGCGATGACGTTGCGCCTCGACCACTGCTCGGGCGATGACGTCGGGATAGTCGATGGCGGCCACGTCGTCGAGCACCTGCAGATAGCGCTCCATGAACAACCCGGCCGCGACCAGTTCGTCGGCGCCCTCACGGCGGCCGAGTTCGACCAGCGACAACGGGTCCAGACCGCGTTCCCGGGCCCGGCCGAGCACCGACTGCACCTCGCGGACGAACCCGCGGGTGCCCAGGGCTGGCGAGAACCGGTCGGGCCAGCGAACCGACTCTGAGGTCGGACGGAGCATCTCGGCGATGACGACGTCCTGCTCGGGCGCCGAGAGCAACCGCAGCGGCGCGGCATACAGCTCAGCGGGCGCGAACCGTCGCACCAGGCCCCAGGCGAAGGAGTGGAAGGTGCTGGCCGCGACCGTGCCGGTGGTGCGACCGAGTCTGGTGGCGACCCGAGTGCGCACCTGGTCGGCGGCCTTGCGGGAGAAGGTCAGGGCGAGCACCGCCTCCGGTGCCAGCCCTCGACCCTCGACACGCTCCACGATCGCTTCGACCATCGTGGTCGTCTTCCCGGTGCCGGGGCCGGCCAACACCAGCAGCGGCCCGGACGGGTGGTCGACCACCGCCTGCTGGCCCGGATCCAACCGTGGGACAGGGGCGGCCGGCGCGGGCGCGACGAGCCGGTAGGTGGTCATGGTCCGATCCCATCATGGAGACCCGACTCAATGCGGCAGGACTACCCCAGGTCGACGATCGCGGCCACCGGGCCACCGCCGTCGGGGCCCTGGTGAGCGGCCGAGACGGACACGAAGACGGCCGGATCCCCGGTCACTGCGGCGGTGACACCGCCCACAGCAGCCTTGATCTGGCGGTGCCAGTGCACGTCGGAGTCGTCGAGCATCGCGTTGCGGCGCCCCCGGACCATGCCGTCCTGGGAGGCCTCGCACTTGAGGAACACGTTGACCAGGCGGCCACCGAGGTCGCTGGTGCGTGGCCGTTCGGGAAGGTCGAGTCCAGCCGAGCGGATGGCGTCCCAGATGCCGTCGGCGTCCAGGGCGTCGTTCATCACCGAGTGGCCGATCTGGTAACGACCGCCGATACCGGTCGCGTTGCCGACCACGACCACCTGGGCACGATCGAGTTCCACCCCCGAGGAGCACGACGACACCGATGAGAACAGGGTCCGGTCGGCCATCACCTGGTCGTCGCCGGGCATCTCGATCTCCCCCAACGCGACCGCGATGCCGAGCGCCGTACCCCCATTGGAGACGTCCATGGAGTGCAAGGTGTCTTCGGTGAAGACCGTCTTGCCGCGCGACTTGGCGTCCGCGATCGTGCTCAGCGTCAACAACGGGGTCTTGGTCTGCACATAGTGCACGTCGGCCGTGTCGGTGATGCCGGCCCGCTCCATCGCGACCCTGACCGCGTCGGCGACCTTGGTGATCATGGCCCCGCGCCCGATGTCTTCAGGCAGCAGCACCTCACTCATCGCGAACCCGACGGTCAGCCGCGGCTCGTCGCTCGGTTCGGCGTCGGTGGTGGCGAAAATCGTGGCGTGCGGGCTGATGACGCCGTCGGTGCCGCCGGACCACACGATCGGGATCTGCTTGACCTGCTCGGCCGGCGCTCCTCGGGCGATGAGCACCTCCCGGAAGGCACGGTCGGAGATGATCCGGGTGTAGTCGTTGACCCCACCGTTGCCCTCGGTCTTGCCGATGATGGCGATGACACGGTTGGGGTCCATCACGCCGTCGTCGAGCAACTTCTCGAACTCGGACGCGTCGGTGACCGAGTGGATCGGGACTTTACGGACTTCGATCGCAGCGGGCATGGGCTCTTCCTTTCGTCGGGCGGTGCCGGCCTCAGACGGGCAGGACCACGGTTCCGGCCAGGCCAGTTGCGGCCTTGGCGATGTCATCGAGCGCGCAGATCGCGGCACGCTTGCGTGCGCTGGTCACGAACCGTAGCGCGGCGGTCACCTTGGGGCCCATCGATCCGGCCCCGAACTGTCCGTCGTGGAGGTGTCCGGCCAACTCGTCGGCCATCACGTGACCCAACGGCCGGGCCGAGTCGGTGCCGAAGTCGATCATCACGTTAGGCACGTCGGTGGCGATCAGCAGCATGTCCACACCGAGTATGCCGCCCAGCAACGCCGCCCCGAGGTCCTTGTCGATGACGGCCTCGACGCCGTGAAGCTCGCCCTCGGCGTCGACCACCACGGGAGCACCGCCGCCGCCGCCGGCGATCACCAGCAGCCCGGCACCCACCAGCGTGAGGATCGGTGCCGAGTCGACGATGGCGAGCGGCTCGGGCGAGGCGACCACCCGACGCCAACCCCGGTCAGGATCGGCCGGGGTGCCGAAGTCGCGCCAGGTCTCGCCGTGGGCGATGAGCACCTGCGCCTGTTCCGCGGGCAGATACCGGCCGATGGGCTTGGACGGGTCGGCGAACCCCGGGTCGTCCCAGCGCACCAGGGTGCGGGTGACCACCACCGCCGTGTGTCGGTCGATGCCGCGGTCCAAGAGGGCCTTGTCGAGCGCGTTGGAGAGCACGAACCCCAGCGTCGCCTGCGTCTGCGCGCCGCACCAGTCCAACGGAACCGGGGGCACCACATGAGCAGCCAATTCGTTCTTGACCAACAGGTTGCCGACCTGTGGCCCGTTGCCGTGGGTGATCACCACGTCGTGCCCGGCAAGCACCAGGTCCGCGATCCGGTTGGCGGCGACGGCCGCAGCAGCGATCTGATCTTCGGGCCGTGCCCGACCTTCGGCATTGGTCATCGCGTTGCCGCCGAGCGCGACGAGGATTCTCATGCAGCAAACCTAACCAGCCGGGACCGCGTCGCGCAGGGCAGGACCTGCCAACGCCAGCGCGGTGAAATCGTGGGCTCCGCCCCGGACACCCACTCAGGCGAGTTCGAAGTCCTCGAAGTCGAATCCGGGACTGACCAGGCAACTCACCAGCGCGTCGGCATCGGTGGGCACCGTGCGCTGCCAGACCGCCGCAGGAACCAGCGCCTGGGGCTGCTCACCGGCGGGCAAGTCGAGTCCGACCACGACCCGGTGGGTCGGCGAGGGTGCCTCCCCGGTGCCGCCATACTCCAGATGCACGCGTCCCAGGTGCGCCAGCCAGGTCTCGTCGGAACCCAACTTGTGCCAGGCGCTGGAGACCCCGGCGGGCAGGTAGAAGTAGATGAGGGTGGCGGTTGGCCGGGTGAGTTCGCCGGGCAGAGTCACCGGAACCTGAGAGGCCCACGTCTGACGGTAGAAGCCGCCTTCTGGGTGTGGGACGAGGCCGAGATCCTCGATGATCGAGGTGTCCATGGGTCCATCCAACTCCCCCTGTCAACACCGTCCGGCTTCCATCGGCGGGAAAGCCCCCAAACTAGGCAACACACCTGACGATTTGGTCGCCACCACGGCCCTGGAGCAGCCACAACGTCAGGTGCGATGGGTCAGCGGCGGTCGTACTCCGGGAACGGAATGCCGCCAGACAGTTCCGCATACCCGGGGCCCCGGTCGAACATGACCTCCCCGGAGACCTTCCGCCCCGAGCGCTGCTCCGCAGTGGCCTGGGCGTCGTAGGACAGCGAGTCGTCCTCGAGCGACCCCGTCAGCACCACACCGTAGGCCGACAGTGCCGCCGTCGGTGAGACCTTGCGCCAGACGACGTCGCGGACCACCGACCCCGGGTCGCGCTCCAGCGGGTTGCCCCACCCGCCACCACCGGTGGTGCGGATCCGAATCACCTCACCGGCCTTGACCGGGTCGGCGTCGGCGAGCGCGTCCGCGGCCCGTTCGTTGGGGCCGCCGGGGTCGATGGTGACCTGGAACGGGGTCCCGGCCAGGCCACCGGCGACGCCCCAACAGGCCAGGATCGACCGGTCGGCGATGGACATGAAGTGGGCGTCCTTGAGCATCCGGATGTGCTTCTCGTAGCCCAAGCCGCCACGGAACTGGCCGGCACCGCCGGAGTCCATCGCCAGGCTCAGAGCCTCGACCCGGAACGGGAACCGCGACTCGGTGAACTCGGTGGGAAGGTTGCGCGAGTCGGGCACCACGTGGATGGTGTCCTCCCCGTCGGCGTAGTAGCGACCACCGGACCCGCCACCGAGGACCTCGCGCATCAGGTAGGAGCGGCCCTCGTGGTCGGTGCCGTAGACGCCGGTGTAGCGGATGGTTTCCTGGTCGGCGGGCATCCGCCCGTCCACCGCCTTGGCCACCACTCCGGCCAGCACCCCGAGAAGGCGCAGGATGACGAAGGTGCGGGCATTGGTGGGCGCCGGGAAGATCGGGGTCAGCAGGGTGCCGGGCTCAGGAAAACGCATCTCGATCAGCGGCACGACGCCCTCGTTGACGTCGAGTTCGGCCATCCGTTCGGGAGTGTCGGCCAGGTTGCGCAGAATCGGCGCCAGCCACTTCTTCAGAAACACTCCGTCGGAGTAGTCACCGCAGTGGTTGATCGGCCCTTTGGCCTGCGGGCCGGTGCCGTCGAAGTCGAGGATGATCCGCATACCGTCCGGGTCGTCGTCCGGGGTTCGGGTCAAGGTGATGCGTTGGGTGTGCAGCCTCGGGTCGTCGACGCCGTCGTGCTCGGCGTAGTCCTCCCAGGTCCAGCTGCCCACCGGGATCTTGGACAGGATCTCGCGGCGATAGGTCTGGGTGGTGCGCTCCAAGATGGCGTCGAAGCAGGCCTCCACCTCGCTAACGCCGTAGCGCTCGAACAACTCACCGAGCCGCCGGGCACCCATCAGGCAGGCCGAGCACTCGGCGTCGAGATCCGCGGCCAGCGAGTCGGGCATCCGGGAGTTGCGGGTCATGATCGCCAGCGCTGACCGGTTCGGTATGCCGCCATCCCAGAGTTTGATCGGAGGAACCATCAGGCCCTCCTCGAAGACCGAGGTCGCAGCCGACGGCATCGATCCCGGGACCGCTCCCCCGATGTCGTCGTGGTGCCCGAAGGCCTGCACGAAGGCGACCACCTCCGGCTGTGCCCCGGCCGCTCGAGGGGCGAAGACCGGCACGGTGACACACAGGTCCGGCAGGTGCCCGATGCCGCCTTCTGATGAGTAGACGTCGTTGTGGAAGAACACGTCGCCGGGCCGCATCTGCTCCAGCGGGAAGTCCCGGGCGACCGGGTGCACCAACGCGGAGTAGGACCGGCCGGTGAGTTTGCGCAACAGCCGGTCGTGGATGCCGGCACGGAAGTCGTGGGCATCGCGAATCATCGGTGAGCGCGAGGTGCGCGCGATCGCGGTCTCCACCTCGTGCTCGACCGAGGCCAGGGTGCCCTGGACGATCTCGGTCAGCACCGGGTCGGCAGCCGCACCGGCGTCGCCGGTCAGGTGTGCGTAGGGGAACTCGGTGGGCACGCGGCGGCTCATGGATGCTCCTCGGGGTCGGCGCTGCGGGTGATGATCAGGTTGAGGTGGGTGTCCACGCTCACGGCGAACCCTGGATGGATGGGCACCGTGGAACCGAACTCCTCGATGATCACCGGGCCTTCGATCCGGGCGCCGGGCTCCAGGTCGCGGCGTTGGACCAGCGGCGTCCGGACATAGCCGTCGGCGGGATCGAAGCAGACGTCGCGGTGGTGCGTGGGAGAGAAGGTCCACGACTCCGGTTCGCGACGGGCTGGGATCTGTGGACGTTGGATCGGCCCGATGCCGCTGACGCGCAGGTTGACCCATTCGACCTGCTGGGTGGGGTCGGCGGAGAAGTCGTAACCGTAGAGCGCCTTGTGTTCGGCGTGGAAGGAGTCGGCGGCCCGGCCGAGCAGGTCGGCGGTGATCTCGCCGGCCGGCACTTCGACGCGCACCTCGAAGGCCTGCCCGAAGTAGCGCAGGTCGGCGGTGCGGACGAAGACATGCTCGGCGGGGGTGAAGCCTTCGGCGCTCAGCGCTGCCGAGGCCTGGTCGATGAGGCCGGCATACACCCCGGCGACGGTCTGGGGGTCGAGTGCGTCCGCGAGCGCGACGTGGGTCTGCACATAGTCGTTCTTGACGTCGACGGTGAGCAGCCCGAAGGCAGACACGTTGCCGGGGTCGGGCGGCACCAACGTGGTCGGGATGCCGAGGATGTCCATCAGCCGGCACACCAGCAGCGAGCCGGAGCCGCCGAAGGTGACCAGGGTGAAGTCGCGGACGTCGAGGCCGCGTTTGACGGTCACCTGGCGCAGCGCGTTGGCCTGGTTCCACGCAGAGATCTCCAGCACGCCGACCGCGCAGGATTCCCGGCTCATCCCCACCTCGGCCGCCAGGCCGTCCAGACCGGCGACGGCCGCGGGCACGTCGAGCGGGATCTCGCCGCCGAGCAGGTGCGCGGGAATCCGGCCGAGCACCACGTGGGCGTCGGTGATGGTGACCTGCTCTCCCCCGGTGCCGTAGCAGATCGGGCCGGGGTCGGCCCCGGCAGACTCCGGGCCCACCTTCAGGGTGCCTTCGGCAGACAGGTGCGCGATCGAGCCGCCACCGGCGCCGACCGTGACCACGTCGATCATCGGGATCTTGGACGGGTAGACCCCGACCGTGCCCTCGGTGGTCAGCGTGGGCTGGCCGTCGATGACCACGCACACGTCGGTGGAGGTGCCGCCGCCGTCGCAGGTCAGGATCCAGTCGTGTCCTGCCGTCGAGGCGATCAGGGCCGCGCCGAGCGCCCCGGCAGCGGGGCCCGACAGCACTGTGGTGATGGGCTGGTGGACCACCTCGGAGGCACTGAGCACACCCCCGTTGGACTTCATCACGTAGAACGGCGGGTTGCCGTGCACGTCGAGGCGGGCGGCGATGTTGCGCACGTATGCCGACAGACGCGGTTTGACCGCAGCGTCGACCAGCGTGGTCATGGCGCGTTCGTACTCGCGGTACTCGCGCAGCACCTGGCTGGAGATCGAGACCACTGCGTCGGGGTGCTCCTCGGCCAGGATGGCGCGCATCTGCTCCTCGTGGCTGGGGTTGGCGTAGGCGTGCAGGAAGCACACGGCGAGGGTGGTGATCCCCTGGCCGCGGAACCAGCGTGCGACCGAACGGGCGTTGTCGGTGTCGAACCGGCGCACCTCCTCGCCGTTGAAGTCGAGGCGTCCCTCGACGCCCTTGACCAGGTCGCGGGGAACGATGCGGTCGGGCTTGACCCAGAAGTAGGAGTTGCCGTAGCCGTCCGGAACCGACTGGCGAGCGATCTCCAGCATCGCCTCGTAGCCGGTGTTGGTGATGAACCCGAGACGGTCGACCTTGCCCTCGAGCAACTGGTTGGTGGCCACCGTGGTGCCGTGACTGACCGCGTCGATCTCGATGTCGTCGTCACCGAGCAGCGCGATCACCTTGGCGATGCCTGCCAGGAACCCCTCCGCAGGGTCGGCCGGCGTACTCGGTGTCTTGGTCGTCACCAGTGCGCCGGTGGTGGCGTCGAAGGCCACCACATCGGTGAAGGTGCCTCCGGTGTCGATGCCGATGCGGATCCGTGCCATGGGGATGACCCTATCCAGGCCAGCGCCGGTTCCGAGGGGCAGGAATTGCCGGTCTGATCAGACCGGTCTTGGTGAGGATTGGTGCGTCGGGCAGGCCCGCCGGGCGGCTCAGGCCCAGAGTTGACCTTCGAGGCGGTCTTCGGCCTGGTCGACGGTGCCTTCGTAGGCTCCGGTGGACAGATACTTCCAGCCACCGTCGGCGACCACGAAGGCGATGTCGGCCGACTGCCCCGCCTGGACCGCCTTGGCCGCCTGGCCCATCGCAGCGTGCAGGATGGCGCCGGTGGAGATGCCGGCGAAGATGCCCTCGAGTTCGAGCAGTTCGCGAACCCGTCGGACCGCGTCGCGCGGCCCGACCGAGAACCGGGAGTCGATCAGCGCCGGGTCATACAGTTCAGGGACGAAACCCTCGTCGAGGTTGCGCAGTCCGTAGACCAACTCGCCGTAGCGAGGCTCGGCTGCGACGATCTTCACCTCCGGCTTGGCGGTGCGGAAGTAGGCAGAGACCCCCATCAGCGTGCCGGTGGTGCCGAGTCCGGCCACGAAGTGCGTGATCGAAGGCAGGTCGGCCAGCAGTTCGGGGCCGGTGCCCTCGGTGTGCGCCAGCGCGTTCGCCGGGTTGCCGTATTGGTAGAGCATCACCCAGTCGGGGTGCTCCTCGGCCATCGCCTTGGCCACCCGGACCGCTTCGTTGGACCCGCCCGCCGCCGGGGACGAGTAGATCTCGGCGCCCCACATCCGCAACAGCTGACGCCGTTCCTCGGAGGTGTTCTCGGGCATCACGCACACGATCCGATAGCCCTTGAGTTTGGCGGCCATCGCCAGCGAGATGCCGGTGTTGCCAGAGGTGGGCTCCAAGATCGTGCACCCCGGGCGCAGGAGCCCGTCCTTCTCGCCCTGCTCGATCATCTTCAGGGCCGGGCGGTCCTTGATCGAGCCGGTCGGGTTGCGGTCCTCGAGTTTGGCCCACAGTCGCACGCAACTGCCGTCGGGCTGGGGTCCCGGCGACAGCCGCGGCAGACCCACCAACGGCGTGTTGCCGACGGAGGCGATCAGGCTGTCGTATCGGACCATCAGAGGCTCTCGAACCGCGCCGTCGAAGCGATCAGCGTGCGCCACCGGCGACGGCCGGCAGCACGACGATCTGGTCGCCGTCGCTCAGCGAGGCCTCGAGGCCGCCGAGGAATCGGACGTCCTCGTCGTTGACGTAGATGTTGACGAACCGGCGCAGGTCGCCGTTGTCGATGAGTCGCTCCTTGATGCCGGGGTGGTTCGACTCCAGGGAGTCGATCAACTCCGCAAGCGAGCCGCCGGCACCGGTGACGGCCTTCTCGCCGCCGGTGTAGGTGCGCAGGATGGTGGGGATGCGGACCTCGATGGCCATGGTTCTCCTCGTTGTTCTTTCTGCTCAGAAATTCGCGTCTGCGGGGGTGATGACGACGTCCTCTTCGGTCACGACGCCGTCAACGATCCGATACGAACGAAACTCCACAGGGCCCGAGTTATTCCCGTGCTCGCGGGTGCTGACCAACACGTAGTGCGCGCCGGGTTCGCTGGCCAGCCCGATGTCGGTGCGGCTCGGGTAGGCCTCGGTGGCGGTGTGTGAGTGGTAGATCACCACCGGCTCCTCGCCGTTGGCCCACATTTGCTTGTAGAGCGCCAGGAGTTCGGTGCTGTCGTATTCGTAGAACGTCGGGCTGCCGGCGGCGTTGATCATCTCCACGAACCGGGTCGGGATGTCGGCCCCTTCCGGACCGACGACCATGCCACAGGCTTCGTCGGGGTGATCCCGCTTGGCGTGCGCCACGATGGCGTCGACGAGTTCGGAGGCGATGGTCAGCACGAGGCAAGCCTAGGTGCAATCGATGCGGCCGGCGTACTCAGCCGAGGTCGTGAGACACAGCGTCGACCAAAGTTTCCTGCAGATAGCCCACCCACTGGTAGATGTCGTGGGCTTGCTTGGTCGGGTCGGTTTCGGGCAGCTGGTGCCAGTAGTCATCGTCGTCCTCCTCCACTCCGAGACGGGTTGCCAGCGCCAATCGGATGTCGGAGAAGGAGCGCAGCCACGCGTGCGCCTGCCCGTCGTCGAGCTCGACATCGATGATCAGGCCGTCCTCGGTCAGCTCGGGCGGCAGTCCGCCCTCCTCCAAGGTGTCGATGATCGCTGCGGCGCAGGCGGCCTTGCCGTTGCGAAGGCCCTGCTCAGTGAATCGGCGGAACTCAGCGGCAGCCTCATCGTCGCCGGTGTATGCCGTGGGGAAGAGGCGTGCCAGCACCGGGTCTTCGGGCTCGCTGGTGGGACCGGAGAAGTCGAACATCGCCTCCAGCGGATCGCTGACCTCGCCCGGCACGGCGGCCTCGTTGCGTAGCAATTCGACCAGTTGGCCTGCCAGGCTGCGCAACATGTCGGCTTCGAAGCCGGTGAAGGTGGCGATCACGTGCCCGGATCGTTGGTGTCGGTCGAAACCGCTCATTCCTGCTTCTCCAGGGTGGCCCACAGGCCGTATTCATGCATCGCTTGGACGTCGCGTTCCATTTCCTCCCGGCTGCCGGCGCTGACCACGGACTTGCCGTCGGAATGAACCTCCATCATCAGCTTCTCGGCCTTGGTTTTGTCGTAGCCGAAGTACTTCTGGAAGACATAGCTGACGTAACTCATCAGGTTGACCGGGTCGTTCCAGACGATGGTGACCCACGGCATGGCGGGCACCACGAGCGAGTCGCTGGACGGCTCGTCGAGTTCGACCGGGGACGGCGATGCAGTCACGGTCCCATCGTGGCACATCGGTCGAACCGGGGCCGCCCATCGGGTTCTCCGGGTCGAGACACGCCGCCCGACTAGCATTACATAGTGACCCTATGCTTTACTGCAGATATGGCTTCCGTCACCGCATCCTCCGCCTTGGACCTGAGCGGCGACCTGGTTGTCTACGCCGCCCGCCTGATTCGGTTGATGAAGCGAACCCAGGATCTTCCGGCCGGCACCCGGATGCTGTCCTTGCTCGATGAGTACGGGCCGCTGGGAATCACCGCCCTGGCGCATCTGGACGGTTGCTCGCAGCCGACCATGTCGGCAGCCGTCGCCAACCTTGTCGATGCCGGCCTGGTCAGCAAGCACCCCAACCCGAACGACGCCCGAGGGTGCGTCATCACCCTCACCGATGCCGGTAGCCAGCGCCTCAACGATGTGCGCGCTCAGCATGCCCAGACCGTGGCGGCCCGTCTCGGCTCGCACGATCTGGACGACCTGGCCACCGCAGTCGCCGTGCTGCGGGACCTGCTCGACTCCGACGAGACCGACACTCACTCCTGAACCTCGAGGACTCCACCACCGTGACAGCAACCACCTCAACACCCACCCACGCCGTTGGCGAGCCGAAGTCGTCGATCCTGCGCCAGCCTCGCGCTGTCTGGGCGGTGGCCTTCGCCTGCGTGATCGCGTTCATGGGCATCGGTCTGGTCGATCCGATCCTCAAGGAGATCGCCGCCAAACTCGATGCGACCCCGAGCCAGGTGTCGCTGCTGTTCAGTTCCTACATGGCGGTGATGGGTGTCTCGATGCTCGTGGCCGGGTGGATCTCGAGTCGGATCGGCGCCAAGCGCACCCTGCTGCTGGGTCTGGCGCTGATCATCGTCTTCGCGGCGCTGGCGGGAATGAGTTCCAGCGTCGGCGGAGTGATCGGCTTCCGCGCCGGCTGGGGCCTGGGCAACGCCCTGTTCGTCGCCACCGCACTGTCCACCATCGTGTCGGCCTCCGCCGGGTCGGTGGCCTCGGCGATCATCTTGTTCGAGGCGGCGCTGGGACTCGGCATCGCCTCCGGACCACTCATCGGCGGGCTCTTGGGCCAGCAGTCGTGGCGCGCGCCCTTCTTCGGGGTCTCGGTGCTGATGTTCATCGCCCTGGCCGCCACCGCTGTGTTCCTGCCCACCACCCCGGCCACGGGCCGGAAGACTGGGCTGACCGAGCCGCTCAAGGCGCTGCGCTACCCCGCATTGGCGCTACTGGCGGTCGTCGCGATCTCCTACAACCTCGGCTTCTTCACCCTGATGGCCGCCGGCCCGTTCGCCCTGCCGACCTATTCGATCATGTCCATCGGCTGGACGTTCTTCGGCTGGGGCCTGCTGCTGGCGATCTGCTCGGTCGTGGTCGCACCCCGACTCCAGCGCGCGCTTGGCACGGTACCGACACTGATCGGCGTGCTGGGCCTGTTCGGACTCGACCTGATGATCATGGGGGTCTACGCCAACCACGAGATCGTGGTGACCCTCGGCATCATCGTCGCCGGGGCCTTTCTGGGAGTCGCCAACACCTTGGTCACCGAGGCGGTCATGGGGGCCGCGCCGGTGGAGCGACCCATCGCCTCCTCGGCATACTCCTTCGTGCGGTTCACCGGTGGCGCCGTCGGGCCCTACGTGGCGCTGAAGTTGGCTGAGAACGTGGATCTGCACGCACCGTTCTACTTCGGCTCGATCGCGGTGCTCACCGGTGTGGTGGTGCTCGGCATGGGCGCTCGCACGGTCGCCGACGCGGGCGTGCCGGTTCACTCCGAGGCCGAAGCCGAAGCCATCGCTGTCGGCGACTTGGACTGAGCCCGACTCAGCACCACCTGTCAGCGAGAGTGGAGACCACCGCGAGATTGCGGTTGGTCGCCACCACCCCGAGACGCTTCTCGACCTGGTAGGGATCCACGGTGCCGGACGTGTAAGAGCCGGGGCCGAACAGCACGTGCGCAGCGCGGCCAACGACCACCACGTGGCCACCGGAGAGTTCGGCGAGTTGGTCCACCCCGGCCGGGTCCGGCTCCGACTTGAGCAGGTAGATGTAGTGCCGCTCCAGGTCCGGCCGAGTGATCTGGGCGGCCTCGGCCGCCAGCGCCTTGAACTCCGTGGTGGTGAAACCGATCGCCGGGACAGCGAATCCGGTCGCGTCGACGTAGGCGGCTTCCAGTTTCTGCTCCAAGCCGGCTCGACTCCGGGCGGGGTGATGCAGGAAGACGTTGCCGGTGTTGAGGTGGGTGGCCACGGCGGTGCCGCCGGCGGCCTCGGTGGCCGCGACGATGTCGGCCTTGGGGAACTTGCGGGTGCGACCCAGGTTGATCGCCCGCAGGAACACCACCCAGTCGGCCATGGGCGCGAGTCTAGACGCGGCGAACTTCGTCGGGTCGGCGCTCAGCCGGTGTCGCGGGCGGCCCACTCGCGCAGCAGGTCGATCCGCTTGCGCAGCAGGTCGGCCGGCGCGACGGCTGCCGGCGGGCCGCCGGTCTGGTTGCGCAGGTTGTTGTGGGTGACGCCGTGCGGGGTGCCGGTGCGGTGGTTCCAGGCGGCGACCAGGGTGTTGAGTTCGCGGCGCAGCATCGCCAACTGCTCATGGGTGGCCACCTGCGCCACCGAGTCGGCGTCACGCTGCGGTGCGGCGGGGGTCCGCCGGCCCGCCCGCTGGCGTTGCTGGAGCAGCTCGCGCATCTGAGCGCTGTCGAGGAGCCCCGGGATACCGAGGAAGTCCATCTCCTCCTCCGATCCGACACGGACCTCGCCCTCGTGCCCGAATGCGGAGCCCTCGAAGAGCACGTGGTCGAACCGAGCCTGGGAGTCCAACGCCTCGAACTGGTTCTCCAACTCGTCCGAGGCACCCTCGCCGGCCAGTTCCCGGGCCAGTAGGGCGTCCTCGGCGGCGAAGATGTCGTCGTCGTTGCGCACCGTCTTGCCGAGCACGTGGTCGCGGGCGACCTCCAACTCGGAGGCCAGCATGAGCAGGTTGGGCGCCGACGGCAGGAACACCGAGGCGGTCTCCCCCTTGGCGCGGGCTCGCACGAAGCGGCCGACAGCCTGGGCGAAGAACAGCGGTGTGGAAGTTGTGGTGGCGTAGACACCGACCGCCAGGCGCGGTACGTCGACACCTTCGGAGACCATCCGAACCGCGACCATCCACCGCGATCCGTCACGGGCGAAGGTGGCGATCTTCTTCGAAGCCGCCTTCTCGTCCGAGAGCACGATGGTGGCCGACTGGCCCGAGATCTGCTTCAGGATGCCGGCGTACGCGCGCGCCGACTCCTGATCCGAAGCGATCACCATGCCACCGGCATCGGGCACGTGCCGGCGTACCTCCGACAGGCGCCGGTCGGCAGCCTCGAGCACGGCCGGGATCCAGGCGCCCTTGGGGTCGAGGGCGACCCGCAACGCCTGGGAATGAAGGTCCTTGGTCAGCGGGCCCCCCAAGGTCGTGGCGATCTCGTCACCGGCTCGGGTCCGCCACGCCACCTCCCCGGAGTAGGCCATGAACAGCACCGGCCGGACGACGTGATCGGCCAACGCGTCGGCGTAGGAGTAGGTGTGGTCCGCCACCGAGCGTGGCAGGCCGTCGGCGTCGGGTTCGTACCTGACGAACGGAATCGGGTTGACGTCGGAGCGGAACGGGGTCCCGGTCAGGGCCAGCCGGCGAGCGGCCGGCTCGAATGCCTCCCGAACCCCTTCTCCCCAACTCAACGCGTCGCCGGCGTGGTGGATCTCGTCGAGGATGACCAGGGTGCGGAACCGCTCGGCGCGAATGCGCATGGCCAGCGGATTGACCGCGACCCCGGCGTAGGTGACAGCGACGCCGAGGTAGTCGCCCGAGGTCTTGCCCTGGCCGGCCGAGAAGTTGGGGTCGAGGGCGATGCCGACCCTCCCGGCCGCCTCAGCCCACTGAGTCTTGAGGTGCTCGGTCGGGGTGACCACGATGATCCGGTCCACCACCCGGCGTCCAAGCAGCTCCGAGGCGACTGTCAGCGCAAAGGTGGTCTTGCCTGCTCCGGGAGTCGCCACGGCGAGGAAGTCGCGCGGCTGATCGCGCAGATAGCTGGAGAGCGCGGCCTGTTGCCAGGCGCGCAACTGTGCACGGTTCACCGAGTCGTTCAATCCACCGAGTCGTTCAATCCACCGAGTCGTTCAACCTGCTGGGTCACTCGTCGGGCTTGTCGCCCTCAGGCGGCAGACCCTCGAAGATGTTCTTGCAGTCCTGGCAGACCGGGAACTTGGTGCCGTCGCGGGAGGGCACCCAGACTTTCCCGCACAGCGCCACCACGGGGGTGCCCATCACCATCGCTTCGGTGAGTTTGTCTTTGGGAACGTAGTGGGAGAAGCGGTCGTGGTCGCCCTCCTCGGTCGGGATCGTCTCTTGGCGGGCGTCGGTGCGCTCCTTGAGAGCGGTGTCCGGTTTGCTGCCGAATCCGAGGATGCCCATGGACCCAACCCTACCCCGCCATGGCGGTCCGGAATCGAACCCAGGGCTCGGTGTGTGCTGAAGACAACAACCCGGCCCGGCGCAAAGAGGGAGAGGGAGCACAGCCACTGGAAGGGTGTTTGTGCGGGCGCGCCGGCGCCGGGTTGTCGAGTCTGTGGCAGCGGGTCAGGCGGCGATGACCGCCTTGAGTCGATCGATCAGGCCGCCCAGCCGCGGACTGTGGGGCGCTGCAGGCACGAGCGCGATCTCCTCGCCGCTACGCGCACGTTCCTCGATGACTGCGCCGATCTGGGCGCAGGTCTCGTCGGCGAAGTCGCCCCGCCCGGCCATCACGGCCAACATGACGTGCTCCTTGGAGATCGCCTTGGTCATCGCGGCGGACATCGCGGGGCTGGTCGGCGCTTGGAGGTGGTGGTCGATGACCGCACGGATGCCCGGCATGTCGGCGCAGGCCCGCTGCCACGCCAGCACCACCGCGGACTCCAGGTCCATGGGCTGGTCGGCCAGGGTCGCCTCGATACGGTCGGCGAGACCGGTGTGCCAACGCAACTGTAGGGCCCCGAGCAGGTCCAGGTCGGAGTCGAACTTCTCATCGACTCCGTCGATATCGGTCGGCAGGACGCCATCGCGACGCTGGTCGGCAGCATCGATGACTGCGCAGAGAACCTCTCCGCGGCTGTGAAAAGTCGCCCAGATCATGGCGCATCCTTTCGGTCGGTCCCAGGGATCCCGATCTCGATCATGAGACCGGCATACCCTTGGTACGTACCGAGAGTATGCGACATTCCCCCGGTATGTCGAGAGGGCGCGTCGTGATGTCGGCCACGGATCTCCGTAGACTGCGTCAATGAGCAAGTCCGTCACGAAACTGGTTCCCTCGGTGGGATCGCGCCGGTCGTCACACTCCTCCACCAAGCGCCGCCTGATCGCGGTGGCCACGGATTTGTTCACCGAGCACGGGTATGCGGCGGCATCCTTGGACGCCATCGTGGCCGGTGCCGAGGTCACCAAAGGCGCCCTCTATCACCACTACTCAGGCAAACAGGCGTTGTTCGAAGCTGTCTTCATCAACACCGAAGCGGAGTCGGCCGAGTCGATCCGCAAGGCGTTGACCGGCCATCGTGACCCGTGGCAGAAGGCCCAAGCAGGGCTGCGCGCGTTCTTGGAGGTGATCCAGGACCCGACCTACCGGCGCGTGGTCATCCAGGACGGGCCGGCCGTGCTCGGCTTCGAACGCTATCGGGAGCAGGAGGAGCGCTCCGCCTACGCTCACGTCGTCGACATCGTGCGCGACGTGCTTCACGCCGGTGGCGCCGACGACCTGGACGAGGAGATGGTGCAGACCTTCGCTCGGATCTTCTTCGGCGCTCTGTCCAGCGCGGGCGAGACCGTCGCATCGGCCGAGGATCCGCAGACCGCAGCGGCGCGAGTCGAGGCCGCGATCACCTTCATCCTGTCGGGGTTCCAGGCCTTGGCGGCCCAGGAAGCCGCGTTGGAGCAGTGACGAACCCAGCAGTGACGAACCCAGCAGTGACGAAACCCGTGGGTGCGAAGCTCAGTTGAAGGTGGTGCCGCCGGTGGTCGGCACCAGGTGCAGCCAGGTGTGGCCGGCCGGCACCAGCACCTCCCCGGACTTGGTGGTGAAGGTGACCTGGTCATCCACGCCGTCCTTGTGCCAGGTAGCCCGGACTGCCTGGCCACCGTGGAAGAGCACGGCTGTGCCTCTGCCCTCGAAGTGCGAGACCGGGACCGGGTTTCCGGCCGGGTCGACATACGGGGCCTCGGTGACCTTCACCGACGCGGTGATCAGGGTGTCGGCGACGAACTCGTCGCCGTCGCCCATGTAGCCGTTGAGGAGGTGGTATCGGCCGTTCTCGAACTTCCATTGACTGGTGCGGGAGCCTGACATCTGCACGTCCACCGTGCCGGCTTTGAGGGGCCCCTCCCACTCGTCCTCGGTTCCGAAGTCGAAGTAGTCGTCAGGGCGGGCCTCTGCGATCTGGCCTTCCTCGGCCAACAGGTCCAGGTCCGCCATCACCGAGTGCAGGTAGTCATGAGTGCCGTCATCGTCGCGGACCACGGCGTTGTTGTTGCTCATGTTGTAGAACTTCACCCCCGCCGAGTTGAGACCCGAGATGGTCTGCGACGCGGCTCCGGAGGAGACTAGGCGCGCGCCGACCGGACTGGCGATGTCGACATCGGTGAGCCGCATCGACCTGATCGGACCGACCTTGGTGGGCAGTTCGGAGTAGTAGAACGCCGCCAAGCGGGTGATTCCCCCCTCGACCAGTTCCTCGACCACCATGTCGGCTTCGCCCAACCCGATCTGCGGGTCAGACGACGAGGTGTTGTCGATCTTGGCGATGTAGACCGGGTGGGTCAGGGCAGTGGATTGGTCCGCATCCAGACCGGTCAACGGCCAGGTCAGCGGAGCGAGGTCACCTCCGCCGACCACCTCGGCGGGACTGGAGTCGGCGGCGGGCGCGTCGTCGCCACCGCCGCACGCGGTCAGTCCGGCCATGCCGACCACAGCGGCGCAGGCCATCGCGGCAACAGACGTGATGGATCCCGAAGCAACTCGACGCACGGTGAACTCCTTTGAATCGCGGTCTCGTTCAGTGTCCACGCCGGCAGCAAACACACCGGACAGGCGCGCCGAGTCGCTGCGACAGAAGTCGACGGGATTACTGGACTATTGGGGGCGAATTTCCCGCTGCCCCCACAGTTCACCTCACCGGCCCACTAGGGTCGGAGCGTGGAACCCACACTCGTGATCGGCAACGCCGCCGCAGGGAGCAACGACGAACAGGCCATGCAGACCGGTCTCGCAGTGCTGAGGTCGTATGCCGAGACCCATGCCGCCTCGACCTCGGACCGCGATGAACTCGACGCGGTCCTGGCCGACGCCGGATCCCGATGGATCGTGGTTGCCGGCGGTGACGGCTCACTACACGCCGTGGTCCAAGCGCTGCACACCCGCGGCGATCTGGCCGGTCGGGTCCTGGGACTGCTTCCACTCGGCACCGGCAACGACTTCGCCCGCGGCGCCGGCATACCGCTGGAGGTTGCCCGCGCCGCCGAGCTGATCGGGACCGGTATCCCACGCCCCGTGGACCTGATCCTCGATTCCCACGACCAGGTGGTGGTCAACAACGTCCATGTCGGCGCCGGCGCCGAGGCGAGCCGCCACGGGGCACGTTGGAAGACGCGCCTGGGCCGCTTCGGCCTGGGCCGCGCCGGGTATCCGGTGGGCGCGGCAATCGCGGCAACCAAGGACACCGAGGTCGCCGTCGGAGTCTATGTCGACGGCGCCCGAGTCACCCGGCGCGGCCAACCGGTGCTGATGGTGGCCGTCGGAGTCGGCTCCAGCGTCGGAGGCGGCACCGAGTTGACCCCCCACGCCAAGGTCGGAGACGGCCAACTCGACGTGATGGTCTCCTTTCCTCGCAGCGGTTGGGCGCGGCTGGGATACCTCCGTGACCTCGTGCGCAGCCGCCACCACCGCCGTGACGACGTCGTCTACCTCCGCGGAACGAGCGTCAGCATCGAGTCTGTGTCTGGGTCGGAGGGCTTCTGGACCTCCGCGGACGGAGAGATCTCCGGTCCTCACCAGCGGCGCGAATGGCGACTGTTGGCCGGCGCCTACTCGATGGTGTTGCCGCCCGGTTGAGCGACGATGAGCCCCGGCCCGCTCGGCCGCTGCGCGGTCAGCCGAGCACAGCATCTCGGTATCGCGCCATGCTGGCCCGGCGGCGCACCGAAGCGATAGCGTTAGTCCTGCAGACACCACAATCCGAGGAGCAACCATGTCCGAGGTCTCGAACGAGTCCTTTGCGGGATTCGATGACAACCACTACCAGCACGGCATGCACACGTTCGCCAACATCACCCTGTGGCTGATCGTGATCCTCGGGGTGGCTGCTGGCCTGTACGGCCTGTTCTGGGGCTGATCTGACTTCCGACGCTGCTCTGGGCGGAACCGGCGCCGAACGCCCCACGATTCCTGCCGAGATCAAGGTCCTCATCGGATCTGCCTTTGTCATCGCTGTCGGCTTCGGACTGGTCTCCCCTGTTCTGCCCGCCTATGCGCGCAGCTTCGACGTGGGTGTGGCGGCAGCGTCATTCGTCGTCTCGATCTTTGCGATCTTCCGCCTCGCCTTCGCTCCCGCCGGAGGGGCCCTGGTCGCCCGTCTCGGCGAGCGTCCGGTCTATCTGACCGGACTGTTGCTGGTCGCGGCCTCCTCATTCGCCACCGCGTTCGCGCAGTCCTATGCCCAACTGCTGATCTTTCGCGGACTCGGCGGCATCGGGTCCACCATGTTCACCGTCTCGGCGATGGCACTGATCGTGCGACTGGCTCCGCCGACCATCCGCGGTCGGGTCTCCTCGGCCTATGCCTCCTCGTTCCTACTCGGAGGCATGCTGGGGCCGGTGCTCGGCGGCGCCTTGGCCAGTTTCGGATTGCGGTTGCCGTTCATCGCCTACGCCGGCGCGCTCGTGGTGGCCGCCGGCGTGGTGGGGCGGCGGCTGTCCAGCGCGCAACTTCGCCCCGCCGCCGGGGGATTCGCGCCGGCGGCGATGAAGGTCTCCGAGGCTCTCGCGGTGCCGGCATACCGGGCAGCGCTGGCTTCCGGTTTCGCCAACGGTTGGTGCAACTTCGGGGTCCGGGTGGCAGTGATCCCCCAGTTCGCCCTAGTGATCCGCGACGAGACCTGGGTCGCCGGCGTGGCGCTGGCACTGGCCGCACTGGGGACCGCCTGCACTCTCCAGGTTGCGGGGCGACTCGCCGACACCGTCGGCCGGCGTCCGCTGGTGCTGGTCGGGCTGGCCGTCACCGCGTTGACCCTCGGGCTTTTGGGACTCAGTGGTGACCTGGTCGCGCTGTTGGTGCTCAGCGCCCTGTCGGGCATCGGGTCCGGGCTGATCAACCCCGGCCAACAGGCGGCCGTGGCCGACATCGTCGGGACCGGCCGCAGCGGCGGCAAGGTGCTCGGGGTGTTCCAGATGTCCCAGGACGCCGGCACCATCGTCGGACCGGTGCTGGTCGGGTTGGTGGCCGACCACGCCGGCTACGAATGGGGATTCGGGCTCACCGCACTGATCAGCCTGCTCGCGCTGCTGCCTTGGCTGGCCGCCGAGGAGACCCTGGCCCGACCGCCGGTGCCGTGACATGGCCTGGGCCGTGATATGCGTGATATGGAAGACGCCGTCCGCGACGAGGAGTCGCAGACGGCGTATCCACAGGGCTGTGGAGCTTAATGTCGTATTTGGGTGTATCCCTTGTGTTCCGGGGCACCTTGCGTTTGCCGGGTGACACACGCTGGTGTCTCCCTACGAGGGGTTGGTTCCCGATGAACGCCGGGACGCCTTCGCGTCGAATTTGATGTCCCGGCGGGTGTGCACTTAATCGCGAGTCCTCAGAAACTTGGCGAGTGCCGACTCGAAGCCGGGATGGTCTTGCGGTCGGTGCTTGGCCCCCGTCAGTTGAACACGTGCGGCACCTTCGACGGCCAGACGTTCGGCAATCGCCTCGTACTCATGATTCCAACCGCCGGTCACGACCAGCGTTGGGACCTCGGCGAAGACCGAATGGTCGATGCCGTGGCCCCAAGGTGGGTCAATGTCCGCGAAGCGTTGCGCAAGTTCTCTATCCTCTTGCCAAGACTCGTGGCTCGCCTCGCGTCCGAACATCAGGGGGCCAACAATCTGCCAGTAGCCGAACAGGTCGCCCGCGTTGGCACGTTCACGCGCCTCGGTCATAGGCTCGATGTGACGTTCGACGGCATCTTCGCCACGTGCGATGTCGTAGAGCGCTGGTTCGAGAAGCACTACGTGTGACGCACCGATGTCACCCGCTTGGTACGCCAAGGCGGCGGGGACAGCGCCAAGCGAGTGAGCAATGAGGACCACTTCCCCGGTCGGGCATTGCTCGCCGACGACTTCGGCTTTGCCAAGCATGAGGGGGCGGTGCGAGTGGTCCGCAAAGACTGCACCGGCCTCCGGTTGCTCAGGCCACGCCTCGCGCCCGGCGCGACCTGCTCCATGTACGTAGAATTTCATCACTGCACGGTACTACCGGGCGAGCGCCGAACACTCTCATCTGCCGGTGGGCGGTCCCAGCAAGAGTTGAGGCAAAGGCGATGCGCTCGTCTCCCTCGAAGGTCGTTACTCATCGTCGTCGCGTCGGCGTCGTCGGATAGGGACAACGTCGGCGTTCGGGTTGGTCGTTGAGTCGGACGATGCTGGATGTGTGTCGCGCAGGTGGAGTGCGAAGAGCGCCATGGCGTGCGCGTCGAGCATCTGGTTGAGGTGTCGCACTTGGTCCTTGAGTTCGCGGTTCTCACGTTGGATGACGATCTGTTTGTCCCGGTCGGGGCTGACGCGTGATGCGGTGAGTTCTTCGGTGAGCGCCTTGAACTTGGTGGTGATGCCGTACTGGTTGTCCTCGGTGGCGTCTTGGCGGAAGGCTCGGGCGACGGCGTCGTGTCCGTAGCCGGTGAGGCGTTCAATCTCGCGCTTGGTGCGTGGCGATTCGTCGTCTGCTGCCATCTTCTCTATGGCTTCGACGATGCGCTTGAAGGTTTCGTCAGAGGTGCGTTTGCGTTGGGGTGCTGGCATCAGTCGTCGTCCTCTGCGGTGGTGAGTTCTCGTCGTAGCCGGGCGAGGTTTTGCCGGTCGCGGCGCATCCGTTCGCTGAGGTCGGGGTGTCCGCGTGGGTTGTCGAGGGCGAGGTCGATGCGTTCGATGGCGTTGGTGATGACCGGGGTGTGGTTGGGGGTGAAGAGGGCGTTGGCGCAGTCGTCGCCGATGCAGTAGTGGTCGGTGAGGTGGGGACCGTCGGTGCCGCAACCACTGGTGGCTGGGTTGAACATGCAGTCGTTGCTGAGGCCCAGGTGGAGTCGGTCGGCTACTTGTTCGGCGAGGCGTGCTGCACGTTCGGGGTCGGTGACTATCTGGGCGCGGAAGTTGAGGATGTCGGCGGCGGGTGTTCCTGCGAGTGGTGTGTCGCCGGTGATGAGGCTCATGGCTTCGTCACGCAGGACTGCGCGGCGGGCCCCGTCCATGTGTTTGATGGCGCGTTGGCGTCCGTCTGAGGCGTAGCCGGATACGAGCCGCCAGGCGGAGTGTCCGAGTTGGATTCCGAGCCCGAGTTCGGCACCGGGTTTCGTGACGGCGTAGACCGCGAAGGACCGCCGCAGCGAGGTTGCATGGACGCCCGTATCGGCGATGGTTGCGATCCGCGTGAGTGCCAGTCCGTGTCCTCGCCCGGGCCGGTGGGCGGGGTCGTCGTTGATGAAGTCAATGAGGCGACCGATGTCGCGGGTGGGGTTGTACGTCCCGACGTTGGTGGCACTGCGTGCGAAGAGGTGGGTGGGGTGCGGTGAGACTTGTCCGAGGACTTCGACGGCGCGGGTGACGGGTTTGGGAGCCCACCATGTGCGCGTCTGGCCTTCGGCGTTGCGGACGCGTCCCTTGGTCTGGACGCTGGTGATGGCGTGGAGGCCGTCAGCGAAAGTGATGGCGTCGCGTGGAACGCCCTCTTCGTCAGCACGGTCCTGTGCACGCGACCGGCGCACGTACCTCAGCAGTCGAGCCAAGTTTTACATGTGGAACTCGCGCAGGCTCTTGATGTCGTACGCGCGTTGGTCGTGAGCGTCGAACAGGTACTGGTTGAGACGCTCGCAACCAGTGAGTGTGCCGTCGTCATTGGCGACGACCCGGAACCCGTCCGGGATGGAGAACAGGTCCAGAACCCTGACCGCCTCAGAAGCCTCCGAGGGGCACCCGTCGACGTACGTGAAGGGCGTGCCGGTCAGCACCGACCGGTTGACCGTGACAGTCCGCAAAACGAAGTATCTCCCTACGGGAGGCGTCCCGGCGTTCACCGGGAACCAACCCCTCGTAGGGAGATACTAGTGCGTGTCTCCCTGTATCGGTAACAGGAATACACTAAATTAATCCGTCGTGTGGAGCTGCGGGGAATCGAACCCCGGTCCTCGAGCGCAGTGCTGGGTCTTCTCCGGGTGCAGATACGTGGTGTTCGCTTTTCTCGGCCCCGATGCTTGCACGCACACGACATCGACAGGCTCAGTCAGCTAAGTGTCCCTAGCGGCTCACTGACGAAGCGCGCTAGGTGAGTCTTCTAGTCGACGCCTGGATCCGGGCCGAAGACGGATACCCGGTCAGACGCTTCGGTCACCGCGTCAGGCGGCGAGAGCGAAGGAACTGCGCTTAGCGTTGGCAGTTATTGGTTTCCAGCGATCGTTTACGAGATGACGCTGGCTTCTCGACCCGCTTCCCCCAGGACGAACGTCCCAAGTCGAAACCGATCAGCCCCTTTTGAGTTGTAACTGTTCAACCCTACAAGGTCGGTCCGACATTCCCCACATCGATTGTTCTGCCCACCCCGGCGGGGAGCGAGCCCGGATCAGTCGCGGTGACCCTTGAGATAGCGTCCGACCGCCTGCTCCTTCTCGCGAGTGGCGGTGCGCTCGGCGATCGAAGCGCGCTTGTCCCACTCCTTCTTGCCCTTGGCCAGCGCGATCTCGACCTTGGCTCGTCCGTCGAGGAAGTAGAGCTGCAGCGGCACCACCGTGTAGCCCTTCTCGGTGGTCGAGCGTTCGATCTTGTCGATTTCGGCACGATTGAGCAGCAGTTTGCGTTTGCGGCGCGAAGCGTGGTTGGTCCAGGTGCCCTGGCTGTACTCCGGGATGTGTACGCCGAGCAGCCACGCCTCGCCGCGGTCGATCTCCACGAAGCCGTCGACAAGGGACGCTCGACCCTGCCGCAGCGACTTCACCTCGGTGCCGGTCAGCACCATGCCGGCCTCGTAGGTGTCGGCGATGTGGTAGTCGTGGCGGGCCTTCTTGTTCTGCGCAATCAACTTGCGTCCAGTTTCCTTGGCCACCGTCCGATTCTCCCAGTAGGTGCAACCGCATAACGAATCCCCCGCGACTGGA
>JBPPMQ010000005.1:0-2583 GCA_051306135.1 Nocardioides sp.
CAACATTTTGTGATTTCGGCTCACGGGAGCGAATTCGATGGACTTCAGTGACGGCGGAGTGCCTCCGATAGCGTTCGCCCAGATGCTCTCGAGCCCGGCACTCGACCCAGCGGCCGTGTCGCGGTTTCGCAACATCATGGCACGGGCCGGTACCGACGAGGCCACGCTGGTCCAGCGCGACATCCAGGCCCCGTTGCGGTGGTTTCGAGAGGTCTACCCCGACCTCGACGCCGACCAAGCGACCGAACTCGGCCTCGTCTGCGCAGAGCAGGCCCAAGTGACCTCGTTCGGGCCGCTGAGCGTTCCGCTGGTCAGCGCAGGCTCGGTGTCGGAGATCGTGGAGTTGTTGACCTTCCTGCCGTTGATCTCGACCGCCATCAGCCCCCAGTTCCATCCGGGCGAGCACGGCCTCTCGGTGGGGCTCACCGCTCATGCGGGGGATCCGGATCTGGACCGATTGGTGGTCACCTACGCTGGTTCGGCGCTATTGCGCCTGCTCGATCTGCTCGTCGGTGAGGTTTCGGCCGTCACTTTGAATCTCACCGGGCCGGTCCCCGCGAATCTGGCCCGGCATGAGGACGTCGCGACCGGGCGGTTGGTGTTCGACGCTCCGACATCCTTCCTCTATGTCCCCGCCGAGGCGCTGCGAGAGGTCTGCCGGTTTGCCGACCCGCTCGCCTACCGCCACGCGATCACCGACCTGGAGCAGGCTCTCCAACGTCGCGCTGGCGCCACCTCGCTCTCCGACAGGGTGAGGCAACTGTTGGATGCCGGGTCAGGCCTGCGAAGCAGCCAGGCGGTCGCAGGCGAGCTGTCCATGTCCGTGAGCACTCTCAAGCGGCGTCTGGGCGATGAAGGGGCCAGCTTCCGGGATCTACGAGAGGTGTCTTTGCGAGAGCGTGCGGTGCTGCGCCTGCTGGATCGATCGGTGTCGGTGAGCGAAATCGCCACCGATCTCGGCTACAGCGACCTCGGCAACTTCTCACACGCCTTCAAACGATGGACCGGCCAGTCTCCGAGTCAGTTTCGGCGCACGCACGAGCGGGCCTGGTGAGCCGCGCGGTTCTCACTTCAGTTCGTAGGCGGCGTAGCGGGTCCGAAGATCCTTCTTGGAGAACTTGCCGACGCTGGTCTTCGGCACCTCATCGATGAACTCCACAGCGTCGGGCAGCCACCACTTGGCGACGAGCGGTCGGAGGTGGTCGATGATCTCCTGTTCGGTGGCGGTCTCACCGGGCTTGAGAACGACGCAGGCCAACGGTCGCTCGTCCCACCTGGGGTGCGGCACTCCCACCACGGCTGCCTCGGCGACCTTGGGGTGGCTCATGATCGCGTTCTCGAGGTCGACCGAGCTGATCCACTCGCCACCGGACTTGATCAGGTCCTTGGTGCGGTCGGCGATCCGGATCGACCCGAAAGAGTCCATCGCGGCGACGTCGCCGGTGCGCATCCAGCCGTCGTCGGTGGACAGCACCACGCCCGCGTCTGGGTGGTAGTACTCCTCGGCGCACCAGGGCCCGCGCACCTGCAACTCACCGGTGGCCCGGTCGTCCCAGGGCTGCGGTTCCAGGGTGTCGGCGTCGACGATGCGGGCCTCGACTCCGAAGATCGGGATCCCGGCGCGGGCCCGCTGAGCGGCGACTGTGGCCTCGTCGGCGTCGGCATACCTGCCGGGCAATACCGAGGATGAGGCGAGGGGACTGGTCTCGGTCATGCCCCAGGCTTGGAGAATCGGCAGCCCGACCTGCTCGCGGTAGGCCTCAGAAAGTGCCATCGGAACCGCCGATCCACCGCAGCCGATTCCTCGGAGCCGGTGCGGACGGCCGGCCAGGTGCGGCAGCACACCCTGCCAGATCGTCGGGACGCCGGCGGTGAAGGTGACCCCTTCGTCCACCAGCAGGTTCGCGAGCGCCTCGGGCTGCATGATGGGACCGGGAAGCACCAGGTTGGCACCGGCGGCCGGAGCGGCGTGCGCGATGCCCCAGGCGTTGGCGTGAAACATCGGCACGATCGGCATCGCGACATCCTGCACACCCATGCCGAACGCGTTCGCCGAGAGCGCAGTCATCGTGTGCAGCACCGTGGAGCGATGAGAGTAGACCACACCCTTGGGGTTTCCGGTGGTGCCGCTCGTGTAGCACATCGAGGCGGCCAGGCGCTCGTCACGGACGTCGAAGTCGACGGGGGAGGCATTGGCGAGGAGGTCCTCATAGTCGGCGATACGTGGGTCGTCGGGAATCTCGGCGTTGCCGCCGTCGTCCATGATGATGACGTGCTGCACCGTCTTCATGGTGTCGATCAGTGGCCACAACAGGGGAAGCACCGAGCGGTCGACGAAGATGACCTCGTCTTCGGCATGGTTGGCGACATAGGTCAACTGCTCGGGAAACAGCCGAATGTTGAGGGTGTGCAGCACCCTGCCCGTGCAGGGGGCCGCGAAGTACAACTCCAAGTGCCGTTGGCTGTTCCAACCGAAGGTGCCCACCCGGCCGTCACCGCTCACCCCGAGGGTGTCTAGAACACCTCCCAACCGGCGGGTTCGCTCGGCCCATTCCTGGTACGTCGTGCGGGTGATGCCCTTGG
>JBPPMQ010000186.1:0-4192 GCA_051306135.1 Nocardioides sp.
AGGCGACATGAGCACTGCACTGACCGAGGACGTCCAGGTCCTACGCTCGGGCCTGGCCGGTGACGCGCCCGAGATCGAGGTAACCCTGCGCCTCCCCCGCGAGAGCGCCAAGAAGGTGCTCGCTCTGCTCGACGCCGAGCAGACCACCGGCGCGGTCGTCGTCCCTGCCAAGCAGGAGTTCACCACGACTGAGGCCGCCAAGATTCTCGGGATGTCCCGCCCGACGCTGATGCGGATGATCGAGCGCCGGGGGGTCGCCTTCAGGATGGTGGGCAAGCACCACCGCATCCCGGCCACGTCGATCCAGAGGATGCGCGAGTTTCTCGACGAGGACCACATGGCCGTCGTCGCGGAACTGGCGAACAAGTACGGGAACGTCGATTGAGCCTGTCGGTCACGCTCGCCGATGCGAACATCCTGATCTCTCGGACCCTGCGCGACTACTTCGTGTATGCCGCGAAGTTGGGCGCGCTCGACATCCACTGGAGCGACGGCATCCTCGATGAGACGACCCGCAACCTCATCGGCAAGTTCGCCTTCACGCGGGAGGATGCCGAGGTCTTGGTCGATCGCCTGAGTGCCTACATCCCAACGGCGCTTATCGAGGTCAAGAAGCGCGACGAGACGCGAGTCGCCAAGGTCGACATGGACGCCAAGGACCGCCATGTTCTCGCTGCGGCCCTGTCAGCCAACGCCGATCTGCTGCTCACCCAGAACACACCCGACTTTCCAAGGAAGTGGATGGCCAAGCGCGGCATCGAGCTGATCGACGCGGGCACACTGCTCACGCAACTGGCTGCCGACTACCCGGACATCCTGCGGGAGGCCCATCGCCTCGGCCTGAACTCGCGCCCGCAGAGCGAGGAACAGGTCTTCGCGATCTTGGTCGACCAGATCGGGCTGGAGGCTACGGCCGTCGTCCGTGCTGTCGTCACGGCCGAGCCGGAACCTCAGAGCGAATCCGGCTCCGCTGACTGAACCGCCTCGGCCCTCGCCTGCATCACAGCGTCGATGGCGATGCGGGTCGACTCGTCGGAGTCGGGCCACAGGTGAGCGTAGGTGTCTAGCGTGGTCTTCGCCGAGGCGTGGCGCAGACGGGCTTGAACGACCTTCACGTCCGCGCCGCTGGCGATGAGCATGCTGGCGAGGTAGTGCCGCAGGTCGTGGAACCGGAAGTCAGGCGGCAGGCCGGGCACCTTCTCACGAGCCGTGCGGATCGCTCGTTGCAACGTCCACGGCGCGAGCTGGTCGCCCCACTCGTTGACGAACACGAACCCCTCAGCCGACCACTGTGCGACGTGCGCCGACAGCGCGAGCGCGAGGCTCTGTGGGATCGGCAACGCCGCTCTCGACGCGTCGAAGCGCCAGCCCATCGCCTGCCGGGATGCCTCCGCCCAGAGGTTCCAGTGCCTCCACGTCGACCGCTTCTCCTCGACCACGCCGACCACGGAAGCAGCCACCTCGCCGATCGCGGCGAGGGGCACATCGTCGGCCCGGAGAGTAGGACGGGCGAGCGGGCGAGCGGGCGAGCGGTGACCTCCATCGCCCAGTCAGCTGCGCCGCTCCCCAAGATCTTCTGCGCCCGTCCCCGCCACGCACTGCGGCACTTCTTTGCCAGCACCGCACTGCACGAGGGCGAGACCATCAGAGCCGTCAGCGAGTACCTCGGTCACGCCGACCCGGGCTTCACGCTCCGTACCTACACGCACCTCATGGAGGGCAGTTCCGAGCGCACCAAGCGGGCAATCGACACGGCGTTCCTCGGCGAGGACGAGTCCGACGATGATGAGAGTGGCGAGGAACGACTGCGACCCTCGACCAGCCTCACTTTACAGATTACGTCCGCTATGGGACATTACCTGTCATGGCAAGTGAGTTCCTCACGATCGAGGAGACAGCGAGCACCCTGGGCGTGTCGACTCGCCATGCCCGCCGGCTGGCCGATTCCGGGGCGGTCACCCGGATCGCCCGTGGTTTGGTCGACCGCGGATCGGTCGACCGTTACCTCCAGTCCCAGCGGCAGGGCCGCACACGCGCCTGGGCTGAGCACACTGCCTGGGGGGCTGTCGCCCTCCTGTCCGGCCGCGACGCAGCATGGCTGGGTGCCACGCAAGCCTCTCGTCTGCGGTCTGCTTTGCGCGAGATCACCGATGCCGACAACCTGCTCACCCGGATGCGTGACCGGGTCCGGGTCCACACCTATCTGGCGCACCGCGCTGCGCTCCCCCGCCTGCGCGACCAGATCGCCACGACCAACCTCCGACTCCTCGGGATCACCGACGCCGTCGACGACAGCGTGGACGGCTACCTCGCCGAGTCAGAACTCGACGACACGGTCCACACCCTCGGCCTACAAGCCGACGCAGGTGGGACTGTCGTGCTTCGCACCACCGGGTTCGACTTCGACCGGGTCCGCGACCTCGTCGCCACCACCACCACCGTCGCCGCCCTGGATGCGGCGACCAGCACCGATCCCCGACTGCGAGGCGTCGGACGCCGGACACTCAGCGAGATGCTGGAGGCGTACCAATGAATGACGAGCGCCCCACTATCGAGGTCGCTGCGGCACCACGCGGTTGGCCAACTCCGTGGCCGAGCGTCGCAGAGCTGGCCGACGCCCTCTCAGCCGGGAGCTGGACGCTGGTCGGTGGACTGATGACCCAGCTCCACACGATCCACCACGGGCTCGGCATCGTCCGCCCCACCAACGACGTCGACATCGTGCTGCACATCGAGACCCAGCGCGGCGTGCCAAATGCGGTCGCGACCGCGCTCGAAGGACTCGGCTACCGGTTCCAGCCCAGCATCGACGAACGCAACAACACCGCACACCGGTTCGTGCGCGGCACCTCCACAGTCGACCTCGTCGCCGGCGCGCACGAGGAGGACCATGTCGACGTGCTGATCGCCGACCACCCGGCACCCCGAGCGATCGAGAAGCTGCGCGGTCACACGATGATCCGAATCGAGGGCGGTACCCAAGCCCTGCGCCGCACCGTCAACGCCCGCCTGGAGATCACCTCTGACACAGTCACGACGATCTCGGTACCACGCCCCTTCGGGGCACTGATCCTCAAGGCCGCCGCCTACACCACCGACTCCCGCGACCGGGAGCGTCACCTCTTCGACGCCGCCGCGCTGCTCGCCTGCATCGACGATCCGTTCGCCGAGCGCGCCGAGTTCACCGGTTCCGATCGTCGTCGCATCGCTACCCTCGTCGCGCATCTCGACTCCGCCCACCCGGCCTGGCGGGCATTGCCCGAGGACCACCGCACCCAGGCTCAACTGACCCTCGACCTGCTCGCCAACCCCGAGCCGGATTCGGCAATAGGAGGCCCCACCGAGGCCCCAGCGTGAGCCAAAGGGGCGTTTCCCCAGGTCAGAGTAGGTAGGTAGATCACTATTACGACATCTGATCCGGGGCTTTTCAGCCCCTGCCATTAGTCGCGGAAAACGGCGGCGGGCAGCACACCTACGGGGCATGAAGCTCTCCATCCACTCCCCCGACGAGCTGGTCGCGGCTATCCCGCACCTGCTCGGCTTCCAGCTTTTCTGGACTAGTCCAGAAAATAGGGGCCGGTGGGGTTGACGGTGCGGGTGAGACATTTTCAGCCCGGAACGGGGCGCCCCGCAGGGGCACTTTGGCTAGACGAGAAGCACGACATCCCTAGCGACTCGAGTGGAGTGACCCCGGCCAGTCCCAGGGTCGACAAGTCACCGCGACCTCGCAGGGAATCTCGTTGGTGTCGCGGCGCTCGGTGAGCAGATTGGGAGCACGTGCAACGGACCGGGGGGTTTCCGATATCAAATGGAGTGTGTGGACCTCGCAGGAAGACTTCGTCCGTGAGCACGGCGACTGGCTCTAGCGTGTCGCATACCAGTTGACGGGTCAGCGGGCGGACGCACTAGACCTTGCGCAGGATGTCGTGGTCGACGTACTGCGAGGGTGGGAGCACGTGCAGCGCGCCGAGCAACCACGCACGTACATGCGCCGGATGACACTGAACCGCTTTCTGCGCTCGTCAGCAGGAAGGAGTGAGGAACTCACCGACGAACTGGGCCACCTTGGTGAATCCGCCGACCTGTGGGACGACGACGTCGTGGTAAGGGCCGTGCTGTGGGAGGCCCTCCGAGAGTTGCCTCCCCACCACCGCGCGGCACTGGTGTTGCGCTACTACGAGGACCTCTCCGA
>JBPPMQ010000031.1:0-39174 GCA_051306135.1 Nocardioides sp.
GAGCCTGCGACCTAGACCACGTGGTGCCCTACGACCCCGACGGGCCACCCGGGCAAACCTCCACCACCAACCTACGACCCCTGTGCCGCACCCACCATCGGGTCAAAACCCACACCGGCTGGACACCCACCGACACCGACACGCTGACGTGGACATCGCCCCGCGGGTTCAGGCAAAGTTGACCAGAGCGACCGGGTCGCTGGTCGGTTCGGGTGAACCACCGGCCGGCTCGATCGTGATGCCGACGCCGGTGGCACCGTCGGCGGTGCCGTCAAGCACCATCGAACCATCCGACAGTCCATCGGGCACCAGCCCAGCCGGCACCATCGAACCCTCGCTGTTGGCCAGCCAGACCTCATAGACGCGGTCGTCGGGCAGCGGCGGAAGATCATCGGCGACCATGGCGACCTGGTCCAATTCCTCGGAGACATACAGCGTCACGCTGCCGCCCGCAGGCAGGTCGGCCGAGACCGAACTGACATCTGACGCGGACAGCACTCGATCGACCGCTGAAAGTTGGGCCGGAGTTTCGTCGACCCAGGGACGCGTGATCCCGACCGAGGTCGCAATGACGGCCACGGCCGCCACCAGCATGCCGGTGAACCACCGGCGCCGACGGGTCTGCAGGCTGGTCACCGGCGGCATCGGCCGCACCGTGGAGATCTGGTGCAGGACGCGGTCACGCAGTGCCGGCGGGGGTTCGACTGCGACGGTTTCGGCGATCATGGTTGCGGCTTCCTGCAACTCATCGACCTCGGCGCGGCAGGTGGTGCACACCGCCAAGTGCTTCTCGAACTCGGCCCGCTCGATCTCATCGAGCGCGTCGACGGCATACGCACCGGAGAGTGCGTGGATGTCCTCGCTCATCGTGCGGCCACCCCCAAAGTGTCCCTCAGTCGGATCAGCCCGTCCCGGATCCTTGTCTTGGCCGTGCCCAGTGGCACGTCGAGCAGTGCAGCAACCTCGGTGTGGGTGTAGCCCGACAGGTAGGCCAACTCCACCGCCTCGCGCTGCGTAACGGTCAGCGACGTCAGTGCACCTCTGACCCGACTCGCCTCGAGTGCAGCAGTCGCTGCCTCAGCGGTCTGGTCGTGCGCCGGCGTCTGACTACTGGCGGCGTACGCCTCGTCGCGGCGAGTTGCCGCTTGAGCCGTCCGCACCCGGTCGACCGCGCGCCGATGGGCGAGGGTGATCACCCACGCCGAGGCGCTGCCCCGCTCGGGGTCAAAGCGTGACGCCATGCGCCACACCTCCAGGAATGTCTCCTGGGTGACCTCCTCGGCCTGAGCCGGATCCCTCACCACACGCAGCGCTAGTCCGTGGACCTTGGCCGACATGGCGTCGTACAACTGCGCGAAAGCGGCTTGGTCCCCCCGGGCCGAGCGCTTCAACAGCACAGCCATCTCGGCCGCCTTGCCAGCCGCACCCGACGTCGCCCCCGGTGTGGGGGCGTCGCCGGGGACGCTGCGCAGGTGATTCATGATGAACTTTCGTGGATCCGGATCAGGCTCCGGGTCACTGCCCCGGGACCAGCACGCTGTCGATGACGTACACCGTAGCGTTTGCCGTGGGGATGTTGCCGCAGAGCACGGTCGCGCCCTCCACGGTCATGCCGGACTCGTCACCCTCGATGGTGATGGTGTCGCCGGCCAGCGTGTCCTGGGTGCCGACCACAGCCATCGGGTCGAGCTGACCCTCGATCACGTGGTGGGTCAGGATCGTGGTGAGCATGTCCTTGTCGGCCAGCACCTGGTTGAGGGTCTTGGTGCCCAAGGCATCGAAGGCGTCGTTGGTGGGGGCGAAGACGGTCAGGCCCTCGGCCCCGTTGAGGGTGTCGACCAGGTCGGCCTCGGTCACCGCGGTCACCAGGGTGCTCAGCAGCGGGTTGTTGCTGGCAGCCGTGGCCACCGGGTCCTGAACCATGCCGTCGAAGGATCCGGCGCCGGTGGCCGGGATCGCCGAACAGGCGTCGCCGAAGGTCTGGTCGCCAGCGGCGGCCATGTCGGAGCTCATGTCCTCAGACGGAGTCATCGACATGTCGTCGGAGGCCATCGGCTCGGCAGCGCCTTCGGAGTCGTCGCTGCCGCAGGCGGCCAACGTTCCGGCCAGGATCAGGGCCGACGCGGCCAGGCCGGTGCGGCGGATCTTGGTGCTGCGGGTGTTGCGCAGGGTGCTCGTGCTCATCTGGGTCACCTTCCGTTTTCTTCGACTGGCCCTTGTGCCACCCGAAGGTTGGTTGACATCTGTGATTCGGAGCGACGCCTGCACCGGATTGGTCCGGTTCCCGGCAATCTTTCAGGCCACCGTCACAGTGATGGACTGAATGCCGCTGGAACCGCCAGGGAACGGGTTGGCGCGGGCGTCGGTCTGGGTGTTGCCCATGCCGTCCATCACCCGGCAGGCGACCATGTGTTGCCCGGGCTCGGCTGGCCACTTGTAGAACCACTGGCGCCAGTAGTCGTTGCCGGCACTCGGACCGAGCTCCGCCTTCTGCCAGGCGCCACCGTCGATGCGCACCTCGACCCGGTCCACGCCGCCGTTCTGCTGGGCCCAGGCGACACCCCCGACCACCACGGTCCCGGCGGTCAGCTGCGACAGCGCGCGGGGAGTGTCGATCCGACTGGAGATCTTGATGGGCGCGTCGGTGTCCCAACCTCGTTTGGTCCAGTAGGCCTCCTGATCGGCATAGGTCGTCAGGGTCAACCGGGTCACCCATTTGGTGGCACTGATGAAGCCGTACAGGCCCGGGATCACCAGCCGTGCCGGAAAGCCGTGGACTCGCGGCAACGGCTCGCCGTTCATGCCGATGGCCAACATCGCATCTCGTCCGTCGGTCGCCAAGGCCAGCGGCGTGCTGATCGTCATCCCGCTGAAATCGGTGCTGAGGATCTGGTCGGCCTCGTTGCCGACCCCGGCCCGGTCCAGCAGGTCCTTGAGCGGCACCCCCAACCATCGCGCCGCCCCGACATACTCACCTCCGACAGAGTTGGACACGCAGGTCATGGTGATGTCGCGTTCGACCAGGTTCATCGCCAGCACCTCGTCGAAGGTGATCGTGAACGGCGTTTCGACGTCACCGTCAACCTCAAGGCTCCAGTCGGCGCTGTCGATGACCGGGGTGTCCAGGCGAGTGTCGACGCGGTAGAAGTCGTCATTGGGCGTACGGAACGGGCTGATGCCGTCGACCATCCTGTCCAGACCCGACGGGAAGGCCGGGGCGGGATCGGCCGGCGAGGGCAACGCAATGTCTTCGGCCGCGGTCCGGCGCCGGTAGACCCACTGGCCCAGACCGCCGACAGCGACCGCTCCAGCGCCGACTGCGGCGGTGCCCAGCACCACCCGTCGCGACGTCCGGGCCGCGCCGGAACCGGACGCGTCGACCCGGGGCAGTCTGACCAGCCACCACAGAGCCGCGACCGAGACGACCGCAGCCACCAGGCTCGGTATGACGTCGACCCCATCGGCAGCCGGGCGGGTCACCGTGCACACCGCCGCGATCGCGCACAACACCAGCAGACCGACAGCACCGATCACGAACCGTCGAGTGGCCAGCCACCCGACCAGCACCGCGAACAAGGCAACCCCCACCATCACCGAGCCGATCAGGATCGGCTTGTCGTTGGTGCCGAAGTTGGCGATCGCCCACTCCTTGACCGGCGTCGGGGTCAGGTCGATCACCGTCGAACCGACTGCCAGCACCGGCGACGACGCCGGGTCGGTGCCGGCGGCCACCAAGTGGGCCGCCGCCAATCCTGCGGCGCCCGCTATCGGGCCGATCACCAGGGCTCGTGCAGTTGTCCTCATGGGAATGATTCGTCACCGACCCCCTGTTTGGATCGTTTGGGCGCCAAATGCGCCAATGAAAGTGAAGATTCATCCGACCGGAGGCCATCCGAACAGCCCGTTGGTTACGAATGACACACTGAGGGCCATCAGCGAGGCCCCCGAAAGTCGACCCGAGGAGACGCTGTGCCACTGAGCCCCGATGCACCCCGCGCTGCCACGGAGGTGGCTGTCATCGGGTCGGGTGCGGCCGGCCTGATGGCCGCGCACCTGATCTCCCGGCAGGCACGGGTGACCCTGTACGAGGCCGCGGGCAGGCTCGGTGGCCACGCCGACACCCACGCGGTGGACCAGGCCGGACGCGAACTGCACATCGACACCGGGTTCATCGTGCACAACCGACGCACCTATCCCACCTTGATCAGACTCTTCGACGAACTCGGCATCCGAACCCAGGACTCCGAGATGTCGATGTCGATCAGCGGTGGCCCAGGAGTGGAGTGGGCCGGCGCGCTGGGCCGCGCGGGGATCTTTCCGACCGCGGCCGCCTGGCGCAGCCTCGACCACTGGCGGATGCTGGTCCAGATCCCGCGATTCCACCGGGCAGCGCGGCGGCTCCTGCACACCGGCAACCCCGACGACCTGACCACCCTCGCTGAGTTCGTGGCCGCGCAGGGTTTCGGTGAACCCCTCATCCGTGGCTACCTCGAACCTCTGGTCGCAGCCGTCTGGTCGACCGACCCCGACCGGGCGTTGGAGTTTCCCGCGGTCTATCTGTTCCGGTTCCTGGCCCACCACGGCATGCTTCAAATCTTCGGCTCCCCGACGTGGCGCACCGTCACCGGCGGTTCCAAGCGGTATGTCGACGCCGTGGCAGCCGGCATCGCCGAGATCCGCACCGACTCACCGGTCGGCAGTGTCCGAGAGACGGCCGGCGGTGTCTGGGTGGATGACTCCGAGCAGGGGGAGCGCCGCTTCGACGCTGTGGTCGTCGCGACCCACCCTCGCCAAGCCCTCGACCTGCTCAAGGAACCCACCGAGGCCCACCACGAGATCCTCGGCGCACTGACCTACTCACCCAACCGGGCGATCTTGCACACAGACACCTCCGTGATGCCGACCGCCCCTCGCGCCTGGGCGTCGTGGAACTTCCGGCGACGCACCGACAGCGGCGACCCGGCAGCCGGCTCGATGTTGGTCAGCTACGACCTGACCCGGCTCCAGCGACTGCCCACCGACCAGCACTACCTGGTCACCCTCGGCGGCGCCGACCTCATCGACCCCACCACCATCATCGACACGATGGACTACGAGCACCCGCTCTACACCCCCGACTCGGTGGCCGCCCAACGCCGACTGCCGGAACTCAACACCGCCAGGATCGCCTACGCCGGCGCCTACCACGGGTGGGGGTTTCACGAAGACGGCGCCGCCTCCGGCCTGGCCGCAGCCACCCACCTCGGGTTCGGCTCGGCTCCGGCACCGGTGGCCCGCACCGGCGTCTACGCCACCACCGTCACCCACACCCGCCGAACGCCGTGGCGTCGCAGTTTCACCAACACCTCCCAACACCAGGTCGTCGACATCGACCAGGCGCCACCGGGGGTCCAAGCCCGCGACCACCTCGGTGACCCCGACCGCTCGTTGCGTGAAAACCTCGCTGCGTTCCTCGCCCTGCACGACATCGAACTGGGAGATCGCCGAGTGCTATTGGCCACCCACCCGCGGGCCTTCGGGTTCTGCTTCAACCCGATCAGTGTCTGGTGGGTGCTGGACCCCGCCGGTGACCCCGCCGGTGACCAGACTGTGGCGGCCACCGTCGTGGAGGTGCACAACACCTACGGCGATCGACACGCATATGTTTTACCCGGCGCCACTTCGGGCACCGTGGACAAGGCTATGTATGTCTCGCCCTTCCATGGCACCGACGGAGGTTACCGGGTGGCCGCTCCGCTGCCCGACGACCGACTCGACATCGCAGTCAGCCTCGACAGCGACGATGGAGCTGTGTTCAGCGCGGCGCTCACCGGGCGCAGGATCGACCATCCTGGTCGGCGTACCGCCGCGGTCGGCGCTGTCGCGGGCGCCCGGGATGCCGTCGCGATCCGACTCCACGGCATCGTGCTCTGGCTGCGCCGACTCCCCATCCGTCCTCGCCCGACTCACCACCAGGAAGGTGTCCGATGACCCAGACCCGAAACCCCGACACCCAGGTGTGGACCGACCTGGCGCCAGTGCCGTCCACGGCCAAGACCCGGCTGATGGCCCGGATCGCGCGGCGACTGTTCCTCAATGCGGTCAGCCGGCTCGACGTGACGGTCGACATCGAGGGCCGCAGCTACGGCCGTGGTGGGCCGTCGATGCAGATCCACGACGCGACCGAGTTCTTCACCCGGCTCGGTGCGCACCGTTCGATCGGTTTCGGTGAGTCCTACCTGACCGGCTCCTGGGACGCCGAGGATCTGGGCGGATTCCTGGCCGTGCTCGCCTCGGAGATGGCCGACCTGGTGCCTCGCCCGCTGCAAAAGTTGCGCGGAGTGGTGATGGCGCGCCCGCCGCGCCACCACCACGGCGAGACCAAGGACACCCAACGCAACATCGCTCACCACTACGACCTGTCCAACGACCTGTTCTCGTTGTTCCTCGATGAGTCGATGACCTATTCGGCCGCCAAGTTCCCCTCCCCGCAGGCGGACCTGGACGAGGCCCAGATCGCCAAGATCGACGCCCTTCTAGACCTGGCCGGAGTGGCCGAGGGGACCCGGTTGCTGGAGATCGGCACCGGCTGGGGCGCCCTGGCCATCCGGGCAGCCCAACGCGGCGCCCAGGTGCGCACCCTGACACTCTCGGTGGAGCAGGCGGCCTTGGCGCAGCAGCGCGTCGACGCCGCCGGTCTCACCGATCGGGTCACGATCGACATCTGTGACTACCGGCTCGTCTCCGACGGACACGAAGGGGAGCAGTACGACGCGGTGGTCTCGGTGGAGATGATCGAGGCTGTCGGCTGGCGGCACTGGTCGACCTACTTCCGCACCGTCGACCAGGTGCTGGCTCCTGGCGGCAAGTTCGCCATCCAGGCGATCACCATGCCTCACGACCGGATGCTGGTCACCAGGCACACCTACACCTGGGTCCACAAATACATCTTCCCCGGCGGTTTCCTGCCCTCGATCGAGGTGCTCGACGAGCTCACCCGGCGCGACACCACGTTGCGGTTGACCGACCAGACGTCGCTGCGCCTGGACTATGTGGAGACGCTGCGGATGTGGGACGAGCGGTTCACCGCGGCCGCCGACGACGTCACCGCGCTCGGCTTCGACGAGACATTCCTCCGGATGTGGCACTTCTATCTGGAGTACTCCCGGGCCGGGTTCGCCTCGGGTTACCTCGACGACTATCAACTGCTGTTCACCCGGGAGGGCCGGTGACCGCCGAGACCTACGACCGCGGCGGCATCGCAACCGAACTGGCCGCGATCGTGACTCCCCTGGTAGGGGAGCTGCCCCTCAAGCTGACCGCCTGGGACGGCTCGGTCGCCGGGCCCGAGTCCGCCCTGGGCGTCGTGTTGCATTCACCCGATGCCGTGCGTCGGCTGCTGTGGCACCCGGGCGAACTGGGCGCCGCCCAGGCCTACGTCACCGGTGAGGTCGACTTCACCGGCAACGTGGCCGACGTGCTCGACACGTTGATGGCGGCCGGGCGGCGCGGCGCGCGTGCCCCACGCACGGCCCAGGCTCGCGCTGCCACCGAAGGACTCAGGTTCCTGGCCCGCCACAAACTTCTCGGCCGACGGCTTCCGGCGCCGGCGAGCCAGGCTCGGGTGCGTGGCCGGCTCAACTCCAAGGCTCGAGACGCAGCCTCGATCCACCACCACTACGACCTGTCGAACGAGTTCTACGCCCTCATCCTCGACGACTCGAAGGCCTACTCCTCGGCCTGGTTCGCGAACCCACCCGCCCCTGATCCCGAACGCGCCGACGGGTGGGGGCGAGCAACCCTGGCTGAGGTGACCGGCGCGCAGTTCGACAAGCTCTCGCTGATCTGCGAGAAACTAGACCTCGCCGAGGGCGACACGTTGCTCGACGTCGGCTGCGGCTGGGGTTCGTTGACCATGCACGCGGCGTTGGAGTTCGGTGCCCGGGTCACCGCCATCACCATCGCCGAGGAGCAGCGTCGGTTCGTCCAGGGCCGCATCGACGCGGCCGGGGTAGGCGACCGGGTGAAGGTGCTGCTGTGCGATTACCGCGACGCACCCCAGACGATCCCCGGCGCCGGTTCCTTCGACGCAGTCGCCTCGATCGAAATGGGCGAGCACGTCGGTCAGCGGAACTATCCCACCTACGTCGACGTACTGAACCGGTGTGTGAAGCCGGGTGGGCGGGTGCTCGTCCAGCAGATGTCGCGCACCGGGAGGTATCCCGGCGGAGGACCGTTCATCGAATCGTTCATCGCCCCCGATATGTATATGCGGCCCGTGGGGGAGACCGTCGCCTTCATCGAGAAGGGCGGACTGGAGGTCATCGACGTCCAAGCCATGCGTGAGCACTACGTGTGGACTGTGGACGGGTGGCTGGAACGTTTCGAGGCCAACGCGAAAGACCTGACCGACCTGGTCGGGGATGAAGTGATGCGGGTCTGGCGGCTCTACCTGATCGGTGGACGCGCCGCCTTCCGTGACGGCCGTATGGGCGTCGACCAGATCCTGTCCCGCAAACCCACCATCGATGGAGCCACCCAGTGACCTTCGCCGTACTGATCACCGCCGCCCTCGCGGTCGTCATCGTGATGACCGTGGCCGGTGTGCTGGCCTTCCGCACCCACAAAGCCGTCTGGATCGACCCCGCCTGGGGTTCTGCGTTCGCCCTGGTCGCGGTGCTGACCGCCGCGGTCGCCTCGTTCGGCGACACCGACGACGGCGACCCGGTACGCCGCTGGCTGGTCGCTGCGCTGGTGGCGATCTGGGGTGGGCGGCTCTCCTGGCACCTGATCGGTCGAGTGGCCAGAGCCGACCAGGACGATGCCAGGTATGAGGAGCTGCTCAAGGGCAGCATCGACGAGGTGCCGGCCAGTCGAGTGATCAGGAAGATCTTCGTACTCCAAGGGGTGCTGGTGCTGATCATCTCGGCGCCGGTCTTGGTCGGGGTGCTGGCCGACACCTGGTCGTGGGCGATCGCGGTGCTCGGGGTGCTGGTGTGGGCCCTCGGGTTCTTCTTCGAGACGGTGGGTGACAAGCAGCTGCGCGACTACCGCGCCGATCCCGACCGCGGCCCGATCATGGACCGCGGGTTGTGGGCTTGGACGCGGCACCCGAACTACTTCGGTGACGCCTGCATCTGGTGGGGCCTGTGGTTGGTCGGCGGACTCGCTGCCGGTTGGGTCGCCGGGCTGGCCACCGTCATCGCTCCGATCGCGATGACCTGGTTCCTGACCGAGGTTTCGGGCGCCAAACTGCTGGAACGCCGGATGGGCGGTCGCGACGGCTGGGCCGAGTATGCCGCGAAGACCCCGATGTTCATCCCGCGACCTCCTCGTTCCTGAGCCGCGTGGCTCCTCACTCGGGGCCGGGGCGCCGACGCAGTCGTGTGGTTTCGGACCGTTGTCGTTTGGCTGCCGCCCGGCGTCGTTGTGACCCTTTGGTCGGTTTGGTCGCTCGGCGGGGGATCGGCGCGATGAGCGCCTCGCGCAGCAGCGCGGCCATCCGTTCACGTGCCGCGGCCCGGTTCTGCCGCTGGCTGCGATGCTCCGACGCGCTGACCGTCAACACGGTGCCCACCAGTCGTCCCTCCAGCCTGGCCAGCGCCCGGGTCCTCTGCGCGTCGTCGAGTGCCGTGGTCGTTGCCAGGTCCAGGCTCAGTTGCACCCGGGAGTCGGTGGTGTTGACACCCTGACCGCCCGGGCCGGAACTGCGAGAGAACTGCTCAGTCAACTCCTCGGCGGGCACCCGAAGGCCGGCCGGCGAGCCGGGCCCGGGGGGCACCTTCAAGTCGTCCACCCTAGGAGTGTGACGCATCCGGTTCGCCTAGGATCAACTCATGCAGATCCCTCCCCCAGACCCGGTTCCGGTGGTGATCCACACCGACGGCGGTTGTACGCCGAACCCGGGGCCCGGTGGCTGGGGGGCAGTGCTGCGCTACGGCGAACACGTCCGGGAACTCTACGGTGGAGACCCGGACCAGACCACCAACAACCGGATGGAGCTCACCGCCCCGATCATGGCGTTGGAGACCCTCAACCGGCCGATGCTGGTGCACCTGTTCACCGACTCCACCTACGTGCGCAACGGCATCACCACCTGGGTCGCCGGGTGGGAACGCAACGGCTGGAAGACCGCCGCCAAGCAGCCGGTCAAGAACGTCGAGCTGTGGCAGCGCCTCAAGGCTGCCTGCGAACGGCACGACGTCGAGTGGTTCTGGGTCAAGGGCCACGCCGGCATCGCCGACAACGAACTGGCCGACCAACTCGCCACCAAAGGCATGAGCCAGGCCCGCGGGCTCTGACTCGGGTCAGGCGGTGCCCAGCAGGTGGCGCAAAGCCGGTTCGACCTCCGGGTGCCGGAACCGGTGGCCTACCTGGGCCAGAGCCGACGGCAACACCCGTTGACCGGCCAAGGCCACCTCCTCGGCGCCCTCGGACCCGAGCAACAGCCGGGGACCGAACGACGGCACCGGGACGACACTCGGTCGGTGGACGGCACGGCCCAGCGCCTTGGTCCAGTCGGCGTTGGTGACCGGATTGGGGGCGACCGCGTTGACCGGACCGCTGAGCCGGTCGTCGACGAGGGCACGCAGATAGACGTCGAGCAGATCGTCGATGCCGATCCAGGCGGTCCACTGGCCTCCGGACCCGAGTCGTCCGCCGACCCCGGCCCGGAAGAGGGGGAGTTGCAGTTTCAGGGCGCCACCCTTGGGAGACTGCACGATACCGGTGCGCACCATCACGACCCGCAGGCCGGAAACGCTGGCTGCGGCGGCCTCCCAGTCGGCGACCACGTCGGCCAGGAACCCTTCGCCACGCTCGCTGGCCTCGGTCAGCACCTCGTCGCCTCGGTCCGGGCCATAGAGGCCGATCGCCGACGCCGAGACGAACACCTCGACCCCGGCCGCCTCGGCGGCTCGGGCGAGCAGTCGGGTGGGTTCGATGCGGGACTCCCGGACGGCTGCCTTGTGACGGTCGTTGAACCGGCCCGCGATGCTCGCCCCGGCCAGGTGCACCACCGCGTCGACGCCCGCCAGCAGTTCGGGAGTGGGCGCGTTCGGGTCCCAGGTGCGTTCAGTTGGTCCTGAAGCCGGCCCGCGCACCAGCCGGATCACCCGGAAGCCGCCGGTGGTCAGCAGCGGAATCAGCGCAGACCCGACCAAACCCGACGCACCGGTGACGGCGACTGTCATCGGTGCGGGCCGCAGCGCCCGCGCCCACGACCAGGTGGTCAGGTCATCGCTGAGTTGGCGTTGCCGGTAGCCGAACATCGAACGCAGCATCCGGTTCGGGACGGTCGTGGTCACCACGTCGACGACCCGGGTCGCGTCCAGGCCCGGGTCGACCCGCACCTCTTCGAACAGGTGCTCGTGCCGCCACGACAGCGGCAGCAGATAGGGCTTGGAGGTCAGTACGTCGACGAACCGGTGGGGTGCCTGAAATTCCGATGGTCGATGGGTGGCGACCCACCGGCCACCGGCCGGCATACCGAGGACGGCGACGCCGTCGCGCAGGTTGGACGCCTCCTGGATCAGCCGCACCGGCTGCCACGGCGGCACCAGACGACCGAAGGCTCCCGGTCGGGCGTGCCACTCGAAGACCTCCTCGATGCCGTGTGGCACCACCACCGAGAACGTTGTCGGCGTTGTCATCGTTTGACCTCCTGATAGGCGTCCAAGCTGGCCTGGCGTTCGACCGCGTGGTCGACGATCCGCGCCGGATATCCACGCGGGGTGCCGTGCTTCCACGGTTCGTGGGCGGTGGCGCCGGGAAGGTCGGCCAGTTCGGGCACCCAGCGACGCACGTAGTCACCGTTTGGATCGAACTTCAGCCCCTGGGTGATCGGATTGAAGATCCGGAAGTAGGGCGCCGCGTCGGTGCCGCAGCCGGCCACCCACTGCCAGCCGTGCTGGTTCGACGCCAGGTCGCCGTCGACGAGGTGGCGCATGAAGTGTCGGGCGCCGTGGGTCCACTCCACGTGCAGATCCTTGACCAGGAAACTGGCCACCAGCATCCGCACTCGGTTGTGCATCCAACCTTCGCCGAGCAGTTGCCGCATGCCGGCATCGATGATCGGAAAGCCCGTCCGGCCGGTCGCCCAGGCATCGAGCAGGTGGTCGAGAGCTGCTCCGTCGGCATACGGCATTGCGGCCAGTTGCGGTTGGAAGTAGTCCCGGGCCGAGTCGGGCCAGTGATGCAGCACGGCGGCATAGAACTCGCGCCAGGCCAGTTCGCTGCGGTACTTGTCGTGTTGGGGGTCGCTGCCGGCCGGCTTGAGGTCGGCGAGCAGGGTGCGCGGATGAATGGTGCCCCATTTGAGGTGCACCGACATCCGCGAGGTGGAGTCCAGGTCGGGCCGGTCTCGTTCCTCGCCGTAGGTCGAGGCATCGAAGGCGTGCCACCTCTCCAGTGCTGCGCGTTCTCCGGCCGCAGGCAGGTCGAGGTCCTCCAACCCTGACGGAACCCTCGGGAGGGGATCGGAGGGTGCCCCGACCCAGTCGACTGCTGCCGGGTCGGAGTCGGCAGGCTCGCGCCAGCCGTGCTCGAGCCAGGCGCGGTAGAACGGGGTGAACACCTTGAAACCGTCCCCCGACTTCGACAGCACCCGGCCGGGGGCCACCGCGTAGGGCGAGCCGGTGCGCACCAGCGGCACCCCGGGGCGCTCCGCCAGCGCCGCTTCGACGCGACGGTCCCGGGCCGCGCCGTAGGGGGCGAAGTCGGCGGCGATGTGCACCGAGTCCGCGGCGACCTCGGCAGCGACGGCGGGCACCACCTCGACCGGGTCCCCGGCGCGGACCACCAGGCCCCGACCGTGCTCGCGCAGGTCGGCGTCCAGCGCCCGCAGAGCGCCGATCAGGTGAGCGAGGCGTGGTCGGCCGGATGCGTGCAGCAACCGCGGGTCGAGCACGAAGAGGGCAAGCACACCGCCCGAAGCGGCGGCCTGGCTCAGAGCGGGGTTGTCACCGAGACGCAGGTCCCGACGCAACCACAGCACGCTGGCGCCGGGCATGGCGCCTCAGCGCAGGGCGTAGGTGGCCATCGAGACGCCCACATAGTGGGTCACGAAAGCGAGGATGGTGAAGGTGTGGAAGACCTCGTGGAAGCCGAACCACTGCGGCGACGGGTTGGGCCGCTTGAGGCCGTAGACCAGTCCTCCGATGGTGTAGAGGGCACCACCGGTGATGATCAGAACCATGACGCCGACGCCGACGCCGACACCCAACTCGCGGGAACCTTCGAACATTTGCGGAGTGAAGAAGACCGCCGCCCAGCCGAGAGCCATGTAGATCGGCACGTAGAGCCAGCGGGGAGCGCCGGTCCAGAAGACGCGGAACCCGACTCCGAGCACGGCCCCGGACCAGACCACCGCCAGCAGGGTGATCCGGTCGGCTCCGTCGAGCAGGATCAGGCTGAACGGGGTGTAGGACCCCGCGATCAGCAAGAAGATGTTGGAGTGGTCCCATCGGCGCAGGGTGGCCCAGGTGCGCGGCGACCAAGTGCCGCGGTGGTAGACCGCAGACACGGTGAACAGCAACAGAGCCGAGCCGGTGAAGACAGCCGCGCCGATGCGTGTCATGGCATTGGGTGCCAACGCGATCAGCACGATGCCACCGGCCAGCACCAGCGGGACGGTGCCCAGGTGCAGCCAACCTCGCAACTTCGGCTTGACCTCGGCGAACTTCTCGGCGAACTTATCGGCGATAGCGCCCGGAAGTTCGCCCGCGCGGGACAGAGCGTCGTCGTGATTCATATCGCGACTCTACCCGCTGAACCTGAGAAGAAGCAGGTCGCGACGGGCCCCGCAGCCGCGATCGTGTCGGGGAACACGCACTGCAACCCTCGGTGGCCGTAGGCTGGCGTGGTGGCGGACTGGAAGGAATCGGTGCGACGGGTCTTCTACCCGGCCTACGAGGCACGGATGTTGTCCCGCATCCCGGAACAGTCGCTGCCCAAACACGTCGGGGTGATGCTCGACGGCAACCGTCGGTGGGCCAAGGCTGTCGGCCGCGACACCGCCCACGGTCATCAGGCGGGCGCCGCCAACATCGAGCCGTTGCTGGGTTGGTGTGACGAGGTCGGCATCGAGGTGGTCACCCTGTGGCTGCTGTCCACCGACAACCTCAGCCGGGCCAGCAAGGAACTCGACCCACTGCTGGAGATCATCGCCGACGCCGTCGACTCACTCGCCGACCAGCGCAAGTGGCGCCTGCACCCGGTCGGCGCGCTGACGATGTTGCCCGACTGGATGGCAGACCGACTCCGTGCCGCCGAGGAGGCCACCCGCGGGGTGGACGGCATGCTGGTCAACGTCGCCGTCGGCTATGGCGGGCGGCGGGAGATCACCGACGCGGTACGCGGCCTGCTGGCCGAGCACGCCGAGAAGGGCACCTCGTTGGAGGAACTCGCCGAGATCATCGACGTCGAACACATCGCCGACCACCTCTACACCGCCGGGCAGCCGGACCCCGACCTCGTCATCCGCACCTCCGGGGAGCAGCGCCTCGGCGGGTTCCTGCTCTGGCAGTCGGCCAAGAGCGAGTTCTACTTCTGCGAGGCTTACTGGCCCGACTTCCGGCGCGTCGACTTCATTCGCGCTCTTCGCGCCTATGGGGTCCGCGAGCGTCGCCTCGGCCGCTGACTGGTCGACTCGGCAAACCCCTGCGCGTTCGGGCGATGGTGGGTTGCGGAACAACCTGGTTTCGGGCACGTAAACGTTCACCTCACGTTCTGGCGTGTCGCCACGGCGCGCCACCTGTGCGGCGTACGTTCGAGAAAGGCGAGCGGGGAAGCTCGCCCAACCGGGAAGGCCGTTCGTGGAAGATCACGACCTGACAGCACCACAGGTGCACCCCCTGCGGGGCGCAACCTGTCGTGGTGGAGGGAGGCCGTGTCCCGGCCTTCGCGCCCGCTCCGGTCCCACCAACCGAGGCTCTGCCTTTTAGCGATGAGGGGTGTGCGCGTGCCCGCAGACAAGAATGCCGTCCGGACCTACGTTCTCGACACGAGCGTGTTGTTGGCCGATCCGGGTGCACTGAAACGGTTTGCGGAACATGAGGTGGTGTTGCCCATCGTGGTCATCACCGAACTCGAGGGCAAACGGCACCACCCCGAACTCGGCTTCTTCGCCCGCACCGCGCTGCGCACCCTTGACGACCTCCGCGTCACCCACGGTCGCCTCGACGAGCCTGTCCCGGTCAGCGCGGAGGGCGGCACCCTGCGCGTCGAGCTCAATCACATCGACCCATCCTCGCTGCCGTCCGGGTTCCGGCTCGGCGACAACGACACCCGCATCCTGGCGGTGGCCAAGAACCTGTCCGACGAGGGCTCGAAGGTCACCTTGGTCTCCAAGGACCTGCCGCTGCGCATCAAGGCTGCGGCGGTCGGACTCGATGCCGAGGAATACCGCGCGGAGGCCGTCTCGGATTCCGACACCGGCTACACCGGAATGGCCGAACTCGACGTCTCCTCCGCCGACCTCGACGAGTTGTACGACGACGGCACCCTCGATCTGGAGGAGGCCCGGTCACTGCCGTGCCACACCGGTCTGGTGTTGCTCTCCGACCGCGGCACCGCGCTGGGTCGGGTGGGCCCCGACAAGCACGTGCATCTGGTGCGTGGGGACCGAGAGGCGTTCGGCATTCACGGTCGCTCGGCCGAACAGCGGATCGCGTTGGAAATGCTGTTGGACCCCGACGTCGGCATCGTCTCTCTCGGTGGCCGGGCCGGCACCGGCAAGTCCGCGATGGCGCTGTGTGCCGGGCTGGAGGCGGTGATGGAGCGTCGCCAGCACAAGAAGGTGGTCGTGTTCCGTCCGCTCTTCGCCGTCGGCGGCCAGGAGTTGGGCTACCTGCCCGGCTCGGAGTCGGAGAAGATGTCGCCCTGGGGTCAGGCCGTGTTCGACACCCTCGGCGCGGTCACCTCCCAAGACGTGGTCGACGAGATCATGGACCGCGGCATGCTCGAAGTGATGCCGCTGACCCACATCCGCGGCCGGTCCCTGCACGACGCCTACGTGATCGTCGACGAGGCCCAGTCGCTGGAACGCAACGTGTTGCTCACGGTGCTTTCGCGCATCGGCTCCAACTCCAAGGTCGTGCTCACTCACGACGTCGCCCAGCGCGACAACCTGCGGGTGGGCCGCCACGACGGCATCGTCGCGGTCATCGAGAAACTCAAAGGCCACCCGCTCTTCGCCCACGTCACGCTGACTCGATCGGAGCGTTCACCGATCGCGGCGCTGGTGACCGAGATGTTGGAGAGCACGGTCCTCTGAGAGAAACCAACCAGAGCGCCTGATACGCATGTGACTCCTGTGACAGATGGGGCGACAATGTTCCACATCTGTCACAGGAGTTCACACGTTCGACTGGTGTGACTGGGTAATTTCGTGCAGGGTGGTCCCCAGCCGCCGCCAGGCGGCCTCGCCCTTGGGGAGGGGCACTCGATGCACTCGATGTGATGGGAAGGAGATCGGTCGTTGTCGAAACACGCCGCAGCACGGCGCCGTAGCCGGTCGACCCCGATCCTCGGAGCCCTCGCAGCGGCCACGGCCGGCCTCGCGATCCTCGCCGGAACCACAGCCGGCGGTTCCACCTCTCACGCCGATGCCGGGTTCGTTGCCGCGGCCGCCTCGGTCGACGTCTCGCAGGTGTTGGAGAAGCGTGGCGAGAACGTTTCGCGCTCAGCTCGTCGCAGTGCGGTCACCCAGGCAAAGGCCACCGACCTGACCGGCCTGTCCTCCGATGCCTCCGCGATGACGATGCGCACCAACATCGGCGTCAGCGACCCGAAGGCCGCCGCTGCTGCGATGCTGTCCGACTACGGCTGGAGCGGCTCGCAGTTCGGCTGCCTGGACGCTCTGTGGGAGCGCGAGTCGGGCTGGAACCCGGCCGCCCACAACTCCTCCTCCGGCGCCCACGGGATCCCGCAGTCGCTACCCGGATCCAAGATGGCGTCCGCCGGTGCCGATTGGGCCACCAACCCGATCACCCAGATCACCTGGGGGCTGGGTTACATCCAGGCCCGCTACGGCTCACCGTGCGGGGCGTGGGCCCACTCCGAAGCCATCGGCTGGTACTGAGCGGGTCACGGGTGGGTCATCGACTCCACGTCGAGGGCGGCATCCAACTGCTCCACGGTGAGCGCTCCTGCGTCGACATACCCCAAGGCGAGCACCGTCTCCCGGATCGTGGTGCCCTCGGCCATCGCCTTCTTGGCGATCGCGGCCGCCGCCTCGTAGCCGAGGAACTTGTTGAGCGGGGTCACGATCGAGGGCGATGACTCGGCAAAGGCCCGCATCCGCTCGACGTCGGCGCTGATGCCGTCGATGGTCCGGTCGGCCAGCACCGTCATCGAGGTGGACAGCAACCGGATCGACTCCAACAGGTTGCGGGCCATCACCGGCATCGCCACGTTGAGTTCGAAGGCGCCGGAGGCGCCGGCCGCAGTGACCGCGGCGTCGTTGCCGATCACCTGGAAGGCCACCATCAAGGTGGCCTCCGGCACCACCGGGTTCACCTTGCCGGGCATGATCGAACTGCCGGGCTGCAGATCCGGGAGATGGATCTCGGCCAGACCCGTGGTCGGCCCCGAACTCATCCAGCGCAGGTCGTTGTTGATCTTGACCAGACCGACCGCGATCGTCTTCAGCACCCCGGACAACTCCACCAACGAGTCGCGGGTGCCCTGGGCCTCGAAGTGGTTGCGGGCCTCGGTGAACGGCTGACCGGTCTGCTCCGACAGCTGCTCGATCACCTGTTGCGGGAAGCCCGCCGGGGTGTTGATGCCGGTGCCGACGGCCGTGCCACCCAACGGCAGCTCGCGGACCCGCGGGAGCACCGCCTCCAGCCGCTCGGCGCCGTAGCGGATGGTGGCCGCATAGCCACCGAACTCCTGCCCCAACATCACCGGGGTGGCGTCCATCAAGTGGGTGCGGCCCGACTTCACATGGCCGGCATACTCGCCCGCCTTACGCTCCAGCGACCCGGCCAGGTGGTCCAGAGCCGGCAACAGTTGGCCGGTGACCGCCAACACCGCCGCGACGTGGATGGCGGTCGGAAAGGTGTCGTTCGAGGATTGGGAGGCGTTGACGTGGTCGTTGGGGTGCACCGGCACGTCGCCGGCCCGGCTGGCGAGCCGGGCGATCACCTCGTTGGCGTTCATGTTGGAACTGGTGCCCGAGCCGGTCTGGAAGACGTCGATCGGGAACTCGGCGTCCCAGTCCCCCCGAGCGACTTCGTCGGCGGCCGCCCGGATCAGTCCCGCCTGGTCGGCGGTGATGACGCCGAGCCGGCCGTTGACCACCGCAGCAGCGGACTTCACGTGGCCGATGGCATGAATCAACGCCGGCTCGATCGGCGTCCCCGAGATCGGGAAGTTCTCCACCGCTCGCTGGGTCTGAGCGCCCCACAGAGCCTCGGCCGGGACCGCGACCTGTCCCATCGAGTCGTGTTCGATTCTGGTGTTCACATCCTCAGTGGCCATACCAATGACAGCGACCGGGAACCGTGGGTTGTTCCCGGTCACTGGGCTCAGGTCGACGAACTCTCGGGGAAGGGCGTGCTGGTGTCGTCGTCGAACAGGGCCGCGGCGCCCACGCCGAGACCGACGCCGACTGCCAGGCCGATGACGGCCGTTACGATCAAGTGCCAGAGCTTGAAGATGGTTTCAGGGTTGCTCATGACTTCACTGTGCGACCCCGACCTGTCGGGAGTCTGGGGTGCGATACTCGGCGGCTGCGACCGGGCTGGCTGTGAATGGGGAGGCGGAAGCGTGGAGATCGTGACCATCGCAGTGCTGGCCGTGCTCGGCGTGGTCTTCGTGACCTCGTTCGCCTCCAAACTCGGCGTGGCCAGTCCGCTGCTCTTGGTCGCCTCCGGGGTCTTGGTGAGTGTGATCCCCGGGTTCCCCGAGGTCGACATCGACCCGGAGATCATCCTTCTCGGGGTGTTGCCGCCCCTGCTCTACTCGGCCGCCGTGCAGATGCCCACCATGGACTTCAGACGCGACCTGCGCGCGATCACCGGGCTCTCGGCCGCACTGGTGATGATCAGCGCACTTCTCATCGGCTGGTTCGTCTCGATGGTGGTACCGGGCATCAGCCTGGCCATCGGGATCGCCCTCGGAGCCATCGTGGCACCCACCGACGCGGTGGCCACCACGATCGTGCAACGGCTCGGCGTCACCCCGAGACTGGTCACCATCCTCCAGGGGGAGAGCCTGCTCAACGACGCCACCGCACTGGTGCTGCTCCGCTCGGCGCTGGCGGCATCGGCTGTCGGGGTCTCCCTGGCCGAAGTGGCCTGGGACTTCCTGGTCGCGGTGGTCGTCGCGGTGGCGATCGGGTCCCTGGTCGGCTGGTTGACCGTGTGGGCGCGTAGTTTCGTGATCTCCGCCCCGCTGAGCAGCGCGGTCTCGTTCACCGTGCCGTTCCTGGCCTACATCCCCGTGGAGCACCTGGGCGGCTCGGGCCTGGTCGCCGCAGTGGCCGCCGGTCTGGTCAGTGGCTACTTCGCCCCCCGCCGACTCAGCCCGACCCTGCGTCTGGCCGAGGAACAGAACTGGCTCAGCATCGAGTTTCTGCTCGAGGGCGGAGTCTTTCTGCTGATGGGGCTGGAACTGCTCGCCATCGTCAACGACGTGCGCGAGGAGCAAGGCAGCCTGTGGCTCGCCATCGGTGTGGCCGTCGCGGTCGCCACCCTGGTGAACCTGATCAGGGCGGCATACGTCGCGCCGATGCTGTGGTTTCTGCGCCGGCGAAGGATTCAGGGTGAGGAGATCAAGGAACGGATCGCCCAGATTCAAGCCCGCATCGACGAGGGCATCGCTCCTCGGCCCAAGCCGGGCGTCGACCAAGCCGTTCTGGAGGCCCGGGTCGACGAGCAGGTCGAGCAGTTCCAGACCCGGGCTCGGCGGGTCCGGGCCGATATCGCCTACCACACCAGTACGCCGATGGGATGGCGCGAGGGCATCGTGCTGGTCTGGGCGGGCATGCGTGGCGTGGTCACCCTGGCTGCGGCCCAGACCCTGCCGGCCGACACTCCGGAGAGGTCGTTGCTCGTCCTCATCGCGGTCATCGTGGCCGTCGGCACCCTGATCGTGCAAGGCATCACGCTGCCATGGGTGGTCCGCCGAGTCGACCTGTCGGCCGAAGTCAGTTCGGTCTTCGATCCAGACCGAGTGCCGCTGCTCATCGACCTCGGACGGGCCGCGGAGGAGTTTCTCACCGACCCAGAGTTGGTTCGCGCCGACGGGTCGGCCTATTCGGAGGAGACTCTGCAACACCTGCGCGAGCACCTGGTGCTGCCCACTGACGACGAGGAGCGGGGCATGGCGCGAGTGGCGCAGATCGAATATCGCGAACTGCGCGCCAAGGTGGTCCGCCGGATGCGCGAGGCACTCCTGGACCTTCGTCGCGACGGCCTCTATTCGTCGCAGGCACTGATCAACGCGCTACGGATCCTGGACGCCGACCAGATCACCACCGAGATGCGAGTGGCCCGCGACGGTGGCCGACCCGGCGGTGGCCAAGACTGAGCCTTCGGCTCACTGCTCCCCAGAGCGGATCCGCACCCCGGTCAACGGGATCGTGGTGGTGCCCGAGGGGTCGGTGAAGAAGTCGTTGCCTTTGTCGTCGACGACGATGAACGCAGGGAAGTCCTCGACCTCGATCTTCCAGATCGCTTCCATGCCGAGTTCGGGGTATTCGATCACCTCGACCGACTTGATGCAGTCCTGCGCCAATCGCGCGGCGGGGCCACCGATGGACCCCAGGTAGAACCCGCCGTGGGTGTCGCAGGCCCGGGTGACCACGGTGGAGCGGTTGCCCTTGGCCAGCATCACCATCGACCCGCCGGCCGCCTGGAACTGCTCGACATAGGAATCCATCCGCCCGGCCGTGGTCGGCCCGAACGACCCTGACGCCATACCGTCCGGAGTCTTGGCCGGCCCGGCATAGTAGACCGGGTGGTCCTTGAGGTAGTCCGGCATCGGTTCGCCGGCGTCGAGGCGTTCCTTGATCTTGGCGTGGGCGATGTCGCGGGCGACCACCAGCGGGCCGGTCAGGGAGAGCCGGGTCTTGACCGGGTGCTTGCCGAGTTCAGCCAGGATGTCGGCCATCGGCTGGTTCAGGTCGATCTGGGTGACCTCGCCGCCCGTGATCTCCTCGGCCATCCCGGCATCGGGCATGTAGTGGGCGGGGTCGGTCTCCAACTGCTCCAAGAAGACCCCGTCGGCAGTGATCTTGCCGAGCGCCTGACGGTCCGCCGAACAGGAGACCGCGATGGCGACCGGGCAGGAGGCGCCGTGGCGGGGCAGCCGCACCACCCGCACGTCGTGACAGAAATACTTGCCGCCGAACTGGGCTCCGATACCGAAGCCCTGGGTCAACTCGAAGACCTTCTCCTCCAACTCCAGGTCACGGAACCCGTGGGCGCTCATCGATCCTGACGTGGGCAGGTTGTCCAGGTAGTGCGCGGAGGCATACTTGGCGGTCTTGAGCGCAAACTCGGCGCTGGTGCCGCCGATGACCACAGCCAGGTGGTAGGGCGGGCAGGCCGCAGTGCCCAGAGAGCGGATCTTCTCGTCCAGGAAGGCCAAGATCCTGTCCGGGTTGAGGATCGCCTTGGTCTCCTGGAACAGGAACGACTTGTTGGCCGAACCGCCACCCTTGGCCATGAACAGGAACTTGTACTCCGGCACCGTGCGGCCGTCGACGAGATGGTCTTCGGTCGCATAGATCTCCACCTGGGCCGGCAGATTGGAGCCGGTGTTCTTCTCCTCATAGGTGGTCAGTGGCGCCAACTGGCTGTAACGCAGGTTGAGCGAGGTGTAGGCGTCATACACGCCGCGACTGATGGCCTCGGCGTCGTCGGCGCCGGTGAGCACGCCCTCGGACTTCTTGCCCATCACGATCGCGGTGCCGGTGTCCTGACACATCGGCAGGATCCCGCCGGCAGAGATGTTGACGTTCTTCAGCAGGTCCAGGGCCACGAACCGGTCGTTGCCCGAGGACTCCGGGTCGTCGATGATCTTGCGCAACTGCGCCAGGTGGGCCGGACGCAGAAACTGGTTGATGTCACGCATCGCGGCCGCAGTCAACGCGGTCAGCGCCGCCGGGTCGACCTTGAGGAAGGTGCGACCCTCGATCTCGACGGTGCTGACCCCGTCGGTGGTGATCAGGCGATACGCAGTGTCGTCTACACCGGTCGGGAGCAGGTCGGAGTAACGGAAGTCAACGTCAGCCACGATCACCCAGGGTAGTCGCATCCACGATTCCCCTGGGTGATCGGCCATGCCGTCGGCCGGTGCGGGTCAGGCGTTCTCCAGTTCGAGGTCCTCGAGCCTCAGGCCCGAGGAGGCGAGTCGACTGCTGAGCAGACTCACCAACTCCTTGTCGCTGAGCACGACCTGCCAGGCTCGATCATGCTTGCCCCGCTCAGACACGACCGGCTCTGGTTCCTCGGTCGGTTCATAACGGTCGCCGTCCTTCCACACCGCGGCGCTGCGAACCGTCTCCCGGGTGAACGGGGTGCCGCGGAAGGTGTCCCCGACCGCCTTGAACAGCACGGTCCACACTCCGGGGACGGACGCGGACAGGGCCTCGGAATAGACCCCGGGCGCCCCCTCCCATAGCTGGATCAGGCTGGTCTGCCCATGGGGGTCGGTCACCTCGGCCACCAGCGACGCCCGGTCTCGACCGACAGGTACGTCGTACTCGGTCAACCGTGCTTGCAGGACCACCTTGGCGCCCGGCTCGAAGGAGTCCTGTTCGATCGTGGCGTCCATCCGCAGGTTCGAGGAGGCGTGCACGAGCAAGGTCCCGTTCAGTCCGTCGGACATGATCCTTTCGACCTCGTCGGGGGTGAGTTTCTCCTGCGAGATGGCCTCCCCGAGCCTGGTCCGGTCCAGTTCGAAGCGCGCCAGCCACTTGCCCACCTGGGCCCCGGCCCCGATCGGGGCAGGCAAGGTCAGCCGGTAGTAGACGATGTCATCACCGACCTTGACGTAATTGCGGCCCGCCAGACCGGCCATGAAGCTCGGGTCGACGACGTCGCCATCCGGGGTCACTAGGGTCATGTCGACCACGTCGGGGTGCTCGGTCAAGAAGATCACGTCGGCCACGAAGTCGGTCTCGGCGAGCACGAAGGGAACCTCCACGAGATGTCCCGGGACGACCGTGACCGGCGGGTCGACGACGACCTGGTCGTTCTTGACTCCGGCGAGCACTTGCAGGAAATACTTCGCCAACTTGTAGCGACTGTCGGCGCTGAGGTCGTCAGTCAGCACGCAGTAGCCGCCGGTGCCGTTGGTGACCTGGGTCAGCGTCGCGGGCCGGATGTTCTCGGCCCGCCCCAGCGCCACCGCGTAGGTACGGTTGGTGATGGAACCGCCGACGTCGGCGATCCACTCCTGCCGGTTCTCATAGCCGTCGGTGAAGACGACCGACGCCTTCACGGTGTAGCCCCCCACCGGGTCGAGTTCGCTGTGACCCTGCCGCAGGCCGTCACCGATGGAGGTGGCACCGCCAGTGTTGACGGCGTACGACGAGATTGCCGACCGGATGGAGTCGCGGGTGGGATCGAAAAGGGTCGGCTCGGCCAGCGGTCCGGCCGGCGGTGTCAAGACATTGAACGCGTCGTCGTCGAAACCGACGATGCCGACCGCGTCGCCCTCGTGGACTGCTTCGGCGAGTATGCCGGCCGAGTAGCGCAAGACGTCGATGCGCTTGTTGGACCCCACCCCCGAAGGTGCATCCATCGACCCTGAACGGTCCAGCACCAGCATCACCGCTGCGGTCGGCCGGGCGATGGTGTTCGCCGTGATCGGGACCGTCCAGGACTGGCCGGTCTGGTCGTGGCGCACGGTGATGCTGCCAGCCGCGGCGGCGCCGGCTGTGGTGCCGGTGTAGGCGACCCAGAGGTAGGCTTCTTGGACGGTGTTGTAGTTGGCCGAACCGCTGAGGACCTCGGTGCTCCCCACCGGCATGCTGAACGGTATGACCGGCTGTGCGGTGGTGCTGAAGGTCGAGCCGTAGAGGCTGTGAACGTCGAATCGCACCGCCCGGTAGGTGGTCTCACCCTCGGGGACATCGGTGAACTCGATCGCCGCAGTGCGCAGGTCGATGGTCCACGCTGCCCGCGACACCGCAGCACCGGCGTCGATCCGGCCGGCGCCGTACCACTGGCTGAACACCGGACCCGTGTAGCCGGGGTCGGTGGAGATCCGCCCGGAACCGTCCTGCCAGCGGCCGGTCGCGTCGGCGTTGGTGGGGTCGATCTTCACTGCCGTCTCACGCAGGATGTCGCCGACCTGCCGCCACGACAGTTGGGGATTGGCGGACAGCATCAGGGCCGCGACGCCGGCGGTGACCGGGGTGGCATAGGACGTGCCGCCGAAGTCGCTGCGATACAGCCGCGGCGCAAATGCGACGACAGTGCCCGACGCGAAGGGGGCGGGCAGCGCTAGGTCGAGGCTGACCACCCGGGTGGTGGTGTTGATCGCGGTGATGGTGCGACCACGCGACGCCATGTTCGCGGCCGCTCCGACGAGCACCGACCCGCCGACAGTGGCGCCGGCGAGGCTGGCCACCGTGATCGTGGTCGCGTTGGCTGTCGAGGCGTTCGAGAGCGTGGTCGAACTGGTGGCGGTGCCGGGCACCGCGGTGCCTTCGGGGGCGTCGCCGCGGGTGCCGGTGAACGCACCGAAGCCGGTTGGCGGGTTGTGCCCCCCGGGCATCGCGTCGTTGGTCGGTGCACAGAAGTCGACCGTGGTGCCGAAGTTGCTGTACCAGGTCTTCACCTCGGTGACACCGTCGTTGGCCAGCGTCGAGGCGGCGACGCCGTGGCAGCGGCCGTACATGCTCCAAGGCCGCCGGTTGGTGTCGTCGAGGTCGACGTTGTCGTTGCCGGCGGAGAAGAACAGGGCGGTGCCCAAGCCGCCCCGGCCCTGGTCGGTCAGGGCGTCGAAGGTGTCTTGCATCAGCGCCGAGATGACCGAGTCGATGCTGTACCCGAAACTGTTGGTGATCACATCAGCGCCATCGGACAGTTGTGCCGGAAACCCGCTGGTGGCACTGCCCGCATCCAGTCCGGCGGCCCAGAGATACATCTCCGCGTAGCGCGTCTCGGGGCCCGAACGCCGGATGCCGATGAGGTGACAGTTGCCGGCCACCCCGGCAGTGCCCTGGCCGTTGTTGCTGGCGCCAGCGGCGGCGGAGGCACAGCAGTGCCCATGGTCGGTTCCTGCCGGGGCATTGCTCGCGACCATGGTGGCGAAATCGAAGAGCTGGGACACCTTGGCAGTGCCATCGCTGAGAGTTCCGGAGAAGTCGGGGTGGGCGGCGTCGATGCCGCCGTCGACCACGGCGATGGTGATCGCCGGGTCACCGAAGGTGGTGGACGCGTCGAGGTCGCGCAGCACCTGCCATGCGTCAGGTGTCCCAATGATGGGGTGGTCCCACTGTTGCGGGAACAGGAAGTCGTTGGGCGTCACCGCGTCGTCCTCGACCGTGGTGACCAGGTCGGGTTCGGCATACCGCACCCCCGGCTCGGCGGCGACGTCGGCAACCAGATCGAGCAGGTCGTAGCCGGAGCCTGCGGGTGAGCGCAGCACATAGGTGCGGGGCAGGGCGGTGAACTGCTTGACGACCTCAAGGCCGTGCCGAGACGCCAGTGCCTGCGGGTCGACGTCGTCGGTCAGCAGCGAGACCACCATCGAGTCGGTCAGGAACGAGGCTCCCTTGTCGGTTAGCGCCACCAGCGCTCCGACGTCGCCGACGCTGCTCAGCGTTTCCGCACGCCGAGCGATACGCCGCACCGTGTCGACGTGGTCGGCCGGCTCCTCGGGCAACCGGACCACGACCGCCGAGGGGTCGGCGAACCGCAGCGTCCGGGTGGGCTCGTCCTCGAGCGCGTCGACGTGTTCGGCGACGGCATCGGAGTCGATCGGTCGGTCCAGCCGCACCCCGACCGCGTCGAGGATCGGCTGGAACGGAACCCGCACGCGGCCGCGGAAGTAGGTCGGCCACCCCTCGGGTCCGAGTAGGAACTGTTCGACACCGTCAGGCCGGGTCGGGTAGCCGCCGCCGATGAGGCGTGAGTCGGGAGCGAACCCGTCGGCGGAGACGGACACGGTGGCGGGTGCGCTCGGGTCGACATCGAAGCGCGCCATCCCGCGTTGGTCGGTGGTGCTGTGCAGGGTCGAACCGTCGGAGTCGACGTGAGTGACCTGGGCTGCGGCGAGCGGCCGACTCTGTGGGTCGCTGACCGAGACGGTGAGAGTTGTGGGTGTGGACATCGGGCTGCCTCGACTTCGAGAGTTCACCTGGAAGGTGCTGACACCGTGAGGAGGGCTCGGTTGTCGGCAGTGATACAGCCGTGGGCCGACTCACCCAACTGGCGGGTCGTGGACCTCAGTCAGCTCGGCGGGCGGTGCGCCGGATGATGTCGACGTACATGCTCCACAACGGTTCGGGCAGATCGTGGCCCATTCCGTCGATGACAGTCAGCTCCGCCCCCCGAATCCGGGCTGCGGTCTCCCGGCCGCCGCTGACGTGGACCATCTTGTCGGCGTTGCCGTGGATCACCGCGGCCGGTAGTTCGAGGGTCTCCAGGGCCGGTCCACGGTCGGGCTGGGTGAGCACGGCGCCGATCTGGCGCAAGATCCCGGACCGAGATACGCCCCGGTCGTAGGTCTCGGCTGCCCGAACCGCGAGCACCTCACGCGGAGTCGGATAGCGGGGCGAACCGATCAACCTCCAGGTCCTCTGGGACTGCGCGATGTAGGTGTCCCGGTCCGCCGCGCCCCCCAGCAGCACCGGGAACAGCGACGGGTGTTGCCTGCCGACGAAGCGCTTCCCGGTGGTGGACATGATCGAAGTCATCGAACGCACCCGGTCGGGTTGGGCCACCGCCATGGTCTGCACGATCATGCCGCCCATCGACATCCCGCACACGTGGGCCGAGTCCAAGCCGAGGTGATCCAGCACACCGAAGGCGTCCTCGGCGAGGTTGGCCATCGAGTAGGGCGTCGTGCCGGCGAACCGGGAGCCACCCAGGAAAGTGCTGACGATCTGCTTGCGGTTGATGCGGCCCTGACCCCGCGATGAGCGACCGGTGTCGCGGTTGTCGAAACGGATCACGAAGAAACCCGCCTGCGCCAAGTGTTCGCACAGGCGCCCGGGCCACCAGGTCATCGGGCCGGCCAAGCCCATCACCAGCAGCAGCGGAGGGTCGTCGGGGGAGCCGAAGGTCTGGAAGCACAACGTGATGTCAGGGCTCACCTGCGCGAACCGCTCGTCGGAGACGCTCACCGTCGACTGTGCTGTCATGGCGTCGCCCAGATCAGCCCTTGAAGTCGATGGACGCGTAGGCCTGAAGTTTCGACAGCTGATGTTCGGAGGCGATCTTGCGAACCGTGCCGGACCGGGACCGCATCACCAGCGACTCGGTGAAACAGTGGCCGCCCACATAGCGCACCCCATGCATCAGGTCGCCGTCGGTGATGCCCGTGGCGACGAAGAAACAGTCGTCGGCGGTGACCAGATCGTCGGTATGGAGCACGAAGTCAGGGTCGAGGTTGTGGCCGGCGTCCAGAGCCTTCTGCTGCTCCTCGTCGTCGCGGGGCTTGAGTCGGCCCTGGATGGTGCCGCCGAGCGCCTTCATCGCACAGGCAGAGATGATGCCCTCAGGCGTGCCCCCGGTGCCGAGCAGCAGGTCGACACCGGACCCTGGACGTGCGGCCGCGATCGCGCCGGCCACGTCACCGTCGACGATGAACTTGATGCGGGCGCCGGTGGCGCGGATCTCGTCGGCGAGTTGGGTGTGCCGTGGCCGGTCGAGCAGCACCACCGTCACGTCGGAGGGGTTTCCGCCTTTGGCTTTGGCAACCTGGTGGATGTTTTCGGCCGCGGGCAGGCGGATGTCGACCACGTCGGCGGCCTCGGGTCCGGTGGCCAACTTCTCCATGTAGAAGACCGCACTCGGGTCATACATCGAACCGCGGGGCGCCACCGCCATCACGGCGATGGCGTTGCTCATGCCCTTTGCGGTCAGGGTGGTGCCGTCGATCGGGTCGACTGCGACGTCGCATTCCGGGCCGGACCCGTCACCGACCCGTTCACCGTTGAACAGCATCGGGGCGTTGTCCTTCTCACCCTCACCGATGACTACCACACCGTTCATGGCCACGGTGGAGATCATCACCCGCATCGCGTTGACGGCGACCCCGTCGGCTCCGTTCTTGTCGCCCCGTCCCACCCACCGGGCTGCGGCCATGGCAGCTGCCTCGGTGACCCGGACCAACTCCAGCGCGAGGTTGCGATCGGGCATGGACGGGGAGACGAACAGCTCGTCGGGCACGTTCTCAGCCATGACCATGAGCCTAGTGGGTGGACACCGCCACCGCCACGGCAGACGCTGGTGGCACTCGGTCCGCGCCCGGATGGGAGGATGTCGGCCATGAGCAAGGCCCCCCGTTACCCCCGGTCGTTCGGCGGCATGGTCGGTTCGATGATCGTCCTGGTGGCTGCCGTGGTGGCCTTCACCGTCTTTCGGGGGATCTTCCGCGACGACCCCTCCGACGATCTGGTCGGCAGTGCAGTGGACTGGCAGACCAATGTCGAGGCGGTGCAAACCGTCGCCACCATCGCCTGGCCGCGCGAACTGCCCGATGGATGGACCGTCACCAGCGCTGATTGGGACCGCGCCGACCCCGACCGACCGTTGTGGCGGGTGGGAATGGTCACCGGCGACGGTGAAGAGTTCGTGGGCCTCTATCAGCAGGACGCATCGACCGACGACCTGGTCGAGGCGACCATCGGTGACGACGCCGACAGGGACGACGAGATCGTCATCGAGTCCGAAGTGGCCTCCGATTGGACCCGGTGGACGGCCTCAGGCGGAGACATCGCCTTCTCGACGGTGCTCGACCCCGACACCGCCGAGGAGACCTCGTTGGTCGTCTACGGCACCGATCAAGCCGACGTCTCCGAACTGTTGGTGTCGCTCACGACGGATCCGATCCGGGCGAACTGACCGCGTCCAGGCGCCGGCGGGCACCGTCGAGCAACACCTGGCAGGTGGCGGCGAGGTGCTCGCCGCGCTCCCACAGCGCCAAAGACTCCTCCAGGGTGGTGCCTCCAGCCTCGAGTCGACGGACCACCTCGACCAGCTCCTCGCGAGCCTGTTCGTAACTGAGGTCCGCGGGCGCCTCCGCCTGCGTGGTGGTCTTCTTCTCAGCCATGGTCGTCCTCCTGCTGGTGTGGGTCGGGCTCGATGCTGGTCACGGTGGCCCCGATGCGTCCGTCGGCGACCCGGACCGACACCTCGGCACCGCTGTCGGCGGCAGTGACGGTGTCGATGACATGGCCGTCGGCGTCTTGGAGCACCGCATAGCCACGCTGCAGAGTCGCCAGGGGCGACAGCGACTGGGCGCGGGCACGCAGGTGGGCGATCTCGTCGTGGGCCCGGTCCAGACGATGCCCCACACTTCGACGCGACCGGTCTCGCAACTGGTCGATCTCGGTGGCGCGCTCGGTGATCAGCGTCCGGGGCTCACCCAGCCGGGCGCGGACCCCGGCCACCGCGACGGTCTCGCGGTCCAGCCAGCCCCGCATCGCCGAACGCATCCGGGTCAGGCCGGTGGAGATCAGGGCGAACTGTTCGGCAACGTCGGGCACGATCCGCTTGGCGGCGTCGGTCGGTGTGGAGGCTCGCAGGTCGGCGACGTAGTCGAGCAGCGGGGTGTCCGGTTCGTGTCCGATGGCCGAAACCACCGGGGTCCGCGCCGCGTGCACCGCCCGGATCAGGCCCTCGTCGGAGAACGGCAGAAGATCCTCGACCGAGCCACCGCCGCGGGCGATGACGATGACGTCGATCTGGTCGTTGCGGTCCAGGCGACCCACGGCCTCGGCTACTTCCAATGCGCTACGGGGGCCCTGCATGGCGGCATACACGATCTCGAACTCCACCCCGGGCCAGCGGCGCCGAGCGTTGTCCAGCACGTCGCGTTCGGCGGCGGATCCCGAACCGGTGACCAGGCCGATCCGGTGGGGCAGGAACGGCAGCGGGCGTTTGAGTTCGGCGGCGAACAGGCCCTCGGCAGCCAACAACTGTCGGCGCCGTTCGAGTTGGGCGAGCAGTTCGCCGAGCCCGACGGCGCGGATGTCACGAGCCTCCAGCGACAAGGTGCCCCGGTTGGCATACCAGCGCGGTTTGGCGTGCACCACCACGCTGGCGCCCTCGATCAGAGGCGGGTTGAGTGAGTCGAAGAGCACTTTGGGGCAGGTCAGCGAGATCGACACTTCGGCCAGGGTGTCGCGCAGAGTCATGAACACGATCGAGGTGCCGGGTCGGCGGTTGATCTGAGCGAGTTGCCCCTCGACCCAGACCGCACCGAGCCGATCGATCCACGATCCGATGGACATTGCGATGGCCCGCACCGGTGCCGGTTTGTCCAGCGAGGTCTCCATGGCCATGGCCCGAGGGTATCGGTCGGGTCCGATCCGTCCGGGAGGTCGCCGGCGGTGGATGGCCCCGTAGACTGGCGCCGTGACGGATCTGGCGATGCCCCAAGTGTTGAGCGAGCGGGAGAAGGCAGTGCTGCTCGCCGCGCCACGCGGCTACTGCGCCGGGGTGGACCGGGCCGTCATCACGGTGGAGAAGGCGCTCGACTTGTATGGCGCTCCGGTCTATGTGCGCAAGGAGATCGTGCACAACAAGCATGTCGTAGGTGACCTGGCGTCCCGGGGCGCGATCTTCGTCGACGAACTCGACGAAGTGCCCACCGGCGCGACCGTGGTCTTCTCCGCCCACGGGGTCTCGCCCGCAGTGCACGCCGCCGCAGCCGGTCGAGGCCTGAAGACGATCGACGCGACCTGCCCGCTGGTCACCAAGGTGCATCACGAGGCGAAGCGGTTCGCGGCCGAGGACTACGACATCGTGTTGATCGGGCACGCGGGACACGAAGAGGTCGAGGGTACCGCCGGTGAGGCTCCCGACCACATCCAACTGATCGAGCGCCCCGAGGACGTGGCGTCCCTGGTGGTGCGCGATGAGTCGAAGGTGTCGTGGTTGTCTCAGACGACGCTGAGCGTGGACGAGACGATGGCCGTGGTCGACGCCCTGCGGCAGCGATTCCCGCAGTTGATCGACCCGCCGTCCGACGACATCTGTTATGCCACCCAGAACCGTCAGGTGGCTGTCAAGGCGATCGCCGTCGGAGCCGATCTGGTGATCGTGGTCGGTTCGGGCAACTCCTCGAACTCGGTGCGCTTGGTCGAGGTCGCCTTGGAGGCCGGCGCGAAGGCGTCGTATCTGGTCGACGACGCCTCCGAGATCGATGAGGGGTGGCTCGACGGCGTGGCCACAGTCTAGGTCACCTCCGGGGCCTCGGTGCCGGAGTCGTTGGTGGCGGGGGTGCTGTCGTTCCTGGCTGAGCGGGGTTTCCCGGACGCGCGGGCAGTGCAGTCGGCGGAAGAGTCGCTGATCTTCGCCTTGCCGCCCGAATTGCGCCGCGACCTCAAGGCCGCTGGCCGGGTCTGAGCACCTGGCGGGTGCCACAGCTCGGCCTGCCGTGGCCGGCTGCGGCATGACAGAGTGTGGACATGGCGCGATTCCTCGACGTTCACCCTGACAATCCGCAGGCACGGTTGATCGCACAGATCGTCGAGGCGATCAACGACGATCAACTGATCGCCTATCCGACCGACTCCGGGTATGCGTTGGGGGGCCGGATCGGGTCGAAGTCGATCCGCGACCGGATCTTGGCGATCCGAGATCTCGACGAACGCCACCACTTCACGTTGGTGTGCCGCGACTTCTCCCAGATGGGGTCGATGGTGCACGTGCCCAACTCTGCCTTCCGGGCGATCAAGGCGGTCACTCCTGGCCCCTACACGTTCATCCTGCCGGCGATGCCGGACGTGCCGCGCCGGCTGCTGCACCCGAAGAAGAAGACCGTCGGAGTGCGGATCCCGGACCACGTGTTCGTGCAGACGCTGTTGGAGGCGTTGGGTGAGCCGCTGCTGAGTTCGACGCTGATCATGCCCGGCGAGACCGAACCTCAGACGATGGGCTGGGATGTCAAGGACACCCTGGACCACCTGGTCGACGTCGTCGTGGAGGCCGGTGAGGTGACCGCGCAGCCGACCACCGTCGTCGACTGGTCCGAGGACGAGCCGGTGGTGGTCCGTGAAGGCGCCGGAGACTTCGCCCGATTTGGCTGAGAGGTCGCCGGCCGCCCGGCTGCGGGCCGCCGGCTGTGTGTTCGCTGAGGAGGAGGCGGCGCTGCTGCTCGCCGAGCCGTGGACTCCGGCCGAGTTGGAAGCTGCGGTGGTGCGCCGGGAGGCGGGCGAGCCGTTGGAGCAGATTCTGGGCTGGGCTGGTTTCGACGGCCTGCGGATCCGGTTGCTGCCCGGGGTGTTCGTGCCTCGCCAGCGGTCCGTGCTGCTGGTCGATGAGGCGGTACGCCGGCTCGCGGGGATGGATTTCCCGGTGGTGGTGGATGTCGGTTGCGGGTCCGGTGCTCTTGGGGCGGCCGTCTGCGCCCGTTGTCCCTCGGTGACGGTGTGGGGCATCGACATGGACCCGGACGCGGTGGCGTGTGCCCGGATCAACCTCGAGCCGTCCCGGGTGATGCAGGGGGACCTGCTCGACGCGGTGCCGGCGGATCTTGCCGGTGGGGTCGACGTACTGCTGGCCAACCTGCCGTATGTGCCCAGCGGCGAGGTCGCGATGATGCCGCCGGAGGCCCGCGACCACGAGCACCGGGTCGCGTTGGACGGCGGCTCAGACGGGCTGGACCATCATCGGCGGCTGCTCGCCGGGGTCGGTGGGCTGCTGCGTCCCGGTGGCTGCGTGCTGATCGAGTGCGGGGTGGACCAGGTGGAGGCGTTGACTGTGGTGATGTTGGCGGCCGGGCTGGGCGTCGAGGTGGTGGCCGACGACGAGACGGGTGGTTGTGCGGTGGTCGGAACCACCTCGGTCGAAGCGGGCAAGCATCAACTGTTGACGTAGGTGGCGAGCTGGTCGCGTTCGAAGGTGAGCTCGTCGATGCGGTGCTTGACGGCGTCGCCGAGGCTGACGATGCCGACCATGGTGCCGTCCTCGACGACCGGGACGTGCCGGAAGCGCCGCTCGGTCATCAGGCCCATCAGCTCGTCGAGACCGGTCGCCGGGGCGCAGGTCAACACCGACGAGGTCATGATCTGGCTGACCGGCAGGTTCGCCAGATCTTCGGTGTCACTGAGTCGGCGTACGACGTCCCGTTCGGAGACGATGCCGTCGATGGCAGCGCCGTCGGAACTGACGACGCAGGCGCCGATGTTGTGGTTGGCGAGGGTCTCCACAAGCTCGCGAACGGTCGCGTCCGGGGAGATCGTGACGACAGCGTTGTCAGCCCGCCGGGCCAGAATGTCGCTGATGTTCATGCGGGTGACGCTACGCGTCGGTGAGCACCGCCACAAGCGTCCTGGTCTGCGAGAACGGGGCCGCAGCTCAGTCCGTCAGGTCGACGATCACCGGGGCGTGATCGGAGGGCGCGCCGGGGAAAGCGGCGGGGTCGCGTTCCTCGGTGTCGATGAAGGCGCCGGTGACCCGCTCCTTCAGCGAGGGTGAGCCGAGGACGAAGTCGATGCGCAGGCCGCGGTTGCGTTCGAACCGTTGACGGTAGTAGTCCCAGTAGGTGTAGACCTCGGGCCCGGGGGTGAACTCTCGGGTGACGTCGGCGAAGTCGGCTTCGATGGCGAAGAACGCCTCCCGCTCGGCTGGAGTCAGGTGGGTGGAGTTGCGGAACTGCTTGGGGTCGAAGCAGTCCTCGTCATAGGGGCACACGTTCCAGTCGCCGACCAATGCGGTCGGGGTGTCCTTCCAGGCCTGGGCGGCATCTCTGAGGCGGGCCAGCCACTGGAGTTTGTAGGCATAGTGCGGGTCGTCGGGTTTGCGTCCGTTGGGCACATACAGGCTGCCGATCCGCACTCCTGCGCAGGTGGCGAACAACGCCCGCGCCTCGTCGGCCTCGTCGAACATCGGCATCGCGTCGAAGCCGACCTGCACGTCGTCCAGGCCGACCCGGCTGATGATCGCGACACCGTTCCACTGGCTGTAGCCGACGGCAGCGACCTCATAGCCTGCGGCCTCCAGCGACAGGGTCGGAATCTGGTCGACCTTGGCCTTGGTCTCCTGAAGCGCCAGCACGTCGATGTCGTGACGTTCGAGCAGCGCCTCGACCCGGTCGATGCGGGAGCGGACGGAGTTGACGTTGAAGGTGGCGATACGCACGAGGCGACCCTACTGACTCGCCTCAGTCGTGGAGGTAGTCGACCCGGATGACCGACGTCGTGGCCGGGGCTCGTTCGGCCTGCGACCGCTCGATGCAGAATTCGTTGCCTTCCGGGTCGGCCATCACCACCCAGCCGGTGCCGTCGGCGTTGCGGTGGTCGCCCAACACCGTGGCCCCCAGTCCGATCGCCTTCTCGACCTGCTCGTCGCGGGTGCAGTCGGTGGGCGCGACATCGAAGTGGATGCGGTTCTTGGCCGACTTCGACTCCGGGACCGGGATGAAGAGCAGCCCCGGGCCGCCGTGGTGCGGCAACGTCGGGGCGACATACACCTCCGGGTCGTCATCGAGGAAGACGTTCCAGCCGAGCAGGTTCGCCCAGAACGTGCCAAGCCTGGGCGCATCGGCACAGTCGAAGGTCAGGTTGTGCAACTCGATGGTCATGGCCCCAGCCAATCACCGGCCGGGGACATCACGCCACCGTGTTTCTCCCGACCGGTCAGGCGTCGTGCTGGGGGCCGCGTTGGGCGTCGTGTCCGCCGCCGCCGATGGCCGACTCGTCGTCCGCCTTCTCGGCGAACCTGCCGGTGTTGAAGACCAGATTGAGCAGGATCGCAGCGATCGCCCCAGCGGAGATGCCGGAGTGGAAGATCGTCTGGAACCAGTCCGGGAATTGGGCATACAGGTCCAGCGGCACATTGCCGCCGACCTCGGGGTTGAAGTAGGTCAACTTCGCCTCGGTCAGCATCGCGATGCCGATCGGGATCGCCACCACCAAGATGTTGGAGTTGTTGAACCGCACCTTGCTCAGGGTGCGCACCCCGCTGGCCGCGACCATGCCGAAGAGCACGACGCCGGCACCACCCAACACCGGCAGTGGCACCCCTTCAACGATGGCAGCCATCCAGGGCAGCACGCCCAGCAGCACCAAGATGGCGCCGGCCATGGTGGCGACGTAGCGGGACTTGACCCCGGTGATCGCGACCAGACCGACGTTCTGGGCGAACGCGGTGTAGGGGAAGGTGTTGAAGATGCCGCCCAGGGTGGTGCCCAGGCCGTCGGCACGCAGACCGTCTGCGAGGCGTCGGGGAGTGACCTCGGAGTCGACGATCTCGCCGACCGCGATCATGTCGCCGGTGGTCTCGACCATGATCACGATGCCGACGATGAGCATCGAAATGATCGCGCTGGTGTGGAAGGTCGGGGTGCCGAACTGGAACGGGGTGACGACGCCGAAGAAGTCGGCGTCGTCGACGCCGCTGAAGTCGGTCAAGTCGAACGGGATGGCGATCAGGGTGCCGACGATCAGGCCCAGCAGGACTGATACCCGTTTGATCGGTGGCGGGCCGAACCGTTCGATGACCAGCACGATGAGCAAGGTCGCGAAGGCCATTGCCACGAACTTCTGGTCACCGAAGTTGGGGCCCTGGGCGGTGGAGGTGCCGCCGCCGAACCAGCCTGCCGCCACCCGCATCAGTGAGACGCCGATGATCAAGATGATGGTGCCGGTCACGATCGGCGGAAAGAATCGCACCAACTGGCTGAAGAACGGGGCGATCACCATCATGAAGACACCGCAGGCGATCACCGAGCCGTAGATGGCGGTGATGCCCAGGTCGGGATCGGTGCCGATGGTGATCATCGGGGAGACCGCGGCGAAGGTGACGCCCTGCATCAACGGCAGCCGTACGCCGAACCGCCAGAACCCGACCGACTGGATGATGGTGGCGATCCCGGCGACCAGCAGGTCGGCCATGATCAGGTGGGAGATGTCGCCGGGCTCGAGTTCGCCGGCCTGGATCATCGCGCCGCCGACGATCAGGGGCACCGCCACTGCGCCGGCATACATGGCCAGGACGTGCTGGAGGCCGAGGGGGAACAGCACCCAGATCGGTGGGATCGCGTCGACGGTGTCGGTGGTCGACTTCGGGCTGCTGGTGGGGTCAGTGGTGGTCATCGACGGCTCCCTGGGCTCACGGGCGGGAGTTCAACGGTGTCGTGCCGAGGTTTCGGGTGGTCCGCCTGTGCGTGACGTCTTCGTTTCACAGCCGGTGAGACGCAGCACCTAGACTCCACCCGTGGCACTTACCATCGGCATCGTCGGGCTTCCCAACGCGGGCAAGTCGACCCTGTTCAACGCTTTGACCAAGAACGATGTGCTGGCGGCGAACTATCCGTTTGCGACCATCGAGCCGAACGTCGGGGTGGTCGGCGTACCGGATCCGCGGCTGGGCCAGTTGGCCGAGGTGTTCTCCTCCGAGCGCGAACTGCCGGCGACCGTGGAGTTCGTCGACATCGCCGGCATCGTCCGGGGCGCGTCGCAGGGGGAGGGCCTGGGCAACAAGTTCCTGGCGCACATCCGGGAGTCGTCGGCGATCTGCCAGGTGACCCGGGTGTTCAGAGACGAGGACGTCACCCACGTCGACGGTGAGGTCAACCCGGGCAACGACATCTCCACGATCCAGACCGAACTGATCCTGGCCGACCTGGAGACGGTGGAGAAGGGGATCGCGCGTCTGGAGAAGGAGTCACGCAAGAACAAGGATCTGGTGCCGGCGCTGGAGGCGGCGGTGGCGGCCAAGGAGGCGCTGGAGGCTGGCACGCCGATTTCGGCGACCGACATCGACCGGGCGCTGCTGCGGGACCTGATGCTGCTGACGGCCAAGCCGTTCATCTACGTGTTCAACTGTGACGCCGATGAGCTGGCCGACGAGGCCCTCAAGGAGCAGATGCGTGCGATCGTCGCGCCGGCTGAGGCGATCTTCCTGGACGCGAAGTTCGAGTCCGAACTGGTCGAGTTGGACGACGAGGAGGCGGCGGAGTTCCTGGCGGAGGCGGGGGTGAGCGAGCCTGGTCTGGAGGTGCTGGCCCGGGTCGGTTTCGACACCTTGGGCCTGCAGACCTACCTGACCGCCGGGCCCAAGGAGTCCCGCGCCTGGACGATCCGCAAGGGCGCCACCGCACCCGAGGCAGCCGGGGTCATCCACACCGACTTCCAGAAGGGCTTCATCAAGGCCGAGGTTGTGTCCTTCGACGACCTGATGGCCGCCGGCTCCATGGGCAAGGCCCGCGAGGCCGGCAAGGTGCGCATGGAGGGCAAGGACTACGTGATGGCCGACGGCGACGTAGTGGAGTTCCGCTTCAACGTGTGAATCGGCGCGTTTGCGCAGGTCAGAGGGGGTGTAGGGCCCTCCAGTCCGCACAGAGTCCGCAAGAAATTTAGCGTGATGGGCTTGATCGGGCTGGTTCAGAGGCCCCATTTCGGACCCGGTGCTGCCCAGTTGGCACGGCTGTGCCGTGACCCTTGGCGGAGGAGTGACGCAGCGACGATGAACCGCCCTTGAGCTCGGCGGCGCGCGCTCCTAGATTCCAGCCCGGCTCGGCGCGGGTGAACCCCAAGTCGTTCTTCTTGGTCGTGTTCTGAGCGCGAGGAATGTCGGTGGACTCCGTCATAATTGGGAGACGGCCGACTGAGGGAGACACATTGTGATCAGCGTACAGGCTGCGAAGAAGCAGGCGAACGCGCACCTGCGTGCCGAGGGGTCCCATCTGTTGGCGCTCCATGCCTCTAGGGACAAGAAGCACGGCGTCTGGGTCGTCGACTACAGCGACCCCGACCAACCGGACGAGATGCTGATTGGTGGCGCGCTGGTAGTGACGGACGCGGGAGAGGTGCACGGGATCGGCTCGACGCCCGATGCGGTGGACCTTCTTATGGAGTCGCTGGGGCGTAGCCTCTTCGGGATAGCGGAGGACGTGTGGTCCCGCGAGGGCGAGAGCCTTGTGCTGCTGGCCGACGAGGATCCCGAGGAGGCTGCTGGCCTCGCGGCGCTGGCCGCTTCGCGACGTCCGTGGCCGGACGCGTTGGGTGAGGAGCTTGCGCGGCCGTACTTCAGGGAGTTGATGCGGTTCGTCGACCTCGAGCGGCGTGCCGGTGCTGTTTACCCGTCGGCGGGCGATCTCTTCGCGGCGTTCCATCTGACCCCCTACGAGGAGGTCAAGGTGGTTATCCTCGGACAGGATCCTTACCACCAACCTGGTCAGGCGAACGGGCTGTGCTTCTCTGTCCCGCGTGACGTTCCCAAACTCCCGCCGTCCGTGCGCAACATCCACGCGGCGATGGCGCGGGACGGATTCACACCGCCGTCACACGGTGACCTAACCGCGTGGGCCCGACAGGGCGTCTTGCTCCTCAACACCGCACTCTCCGTGCGTGACTCCGAAGCCAACTCTCACGCGAAGCAGTGGAGCGAGTTCACGGACGCGGTCATCACCGAGCTCAGCGATCGTCAGCGTCCCGTTGTCTTCGTGCTTTGGGGCAAGTCGGCCCACCGCAAGCGCGAGCTGATCAACGAGGACCGCCATGAAGTCGTGACCGCTCCGCACCCCGCCGCGCGGGGACGCTTTCAGACGGAGTTTCGCGAGGCAGGGACGTTCACCGAGGTCAACCAGCGGCTCGAGGCCCTCAAGGTGGCGCCCATCGCGTGGGCCATCACCTGAGGCCCCTGGCAATGTCGGTGCGGGCCGAGGACTGGTAGAAGTAGTCGAACATCGACACCTCGCTCGACCTCCGGTCCGATGCCGCTGGGACGCCGACACCTACAGCCCCACCATGCGGCGCTACCACCGCCTCCTGTGGCGCAAGCCGCTGCCCGGCGGTCGTCGTGATCGGGGAGCTGCCGTGGCGCTGACTCCGCTCACCCGCGTCCAGCAGCGCGACGGTTCGCTGCATTTGGCGTGAGGGTAGTTGCTGGTACTTTGTACCCGAGGAGGTCAGCGCCATGGCAACCGCTACTGCACCGATCAAGGTCGACGCCGCCACTGACGAGCTCGTGTCGCACGCGGCTCACTTCATGTCTCGGTCGAAGAAGGACATCGTCGACGCTGCCGTGCGCGAGTACATCGACGCGCACCGCGACG
>JBPPMQ010000095.1:0-3703 GCA_051306135.1 Nocardioides sp.
GCCCCCACCACCGCCGCCCACCACAGCGCCGGAGCCCGCGTCGGGTGGCGGCACCTCGTCGAACTCGGGCAGCAGCGCGGACGACATCGACACCTCCAACATCCCCGACTCCCCGGTCGGGGTGCACGACTCGCCGGGCGGCCCGTGATGAGCAGATGGTCGGGCCTCGCAGCGCTGGTGCTGGTGATGGCGGGGCTCAACGTGGTCATCGGCCCTGCGGCCGCCGACGGTGAGAGCAGCAGGTTGGTCGGGTTCCGGATCGGGCCTGGCCCGAGCGCGGCCGACGCCTGGATGGGCAGCTACCGGGTCGGCACCAGCACCGGGTACCGGTTCCAACCCGGCAAACACGACACCGCCACCAGATACCGGGCGGCCAGGCTGGTGCGCCAGCTGGGCGGCTCGGGCCGCAGCGCCGCCAGGCGCACCCACCGACTCTCCTACGTGCTGGCCGAGTTCGGCGGCCGCCGCAACCCGATCCAGGCAGCCGCGGTGGACGCAGCCGTGCTCGCCCTGGTCCGCGCAGGACGCTTCGGCCTGAACCGGTCCGTCGGTGCCCGACGCATCCGCGACGTCGGTCCCTACGCGCCGTGGGTGCGGTCCTACGCCACCCAGATCCTGGCGCTGTCGAAGCGGTACGCCGGCCCCTACCGGGTGCGCGTGCGAGCCGGCGACAGTTCGGTGGGGGCCACCACCACCGTCACGGTGTCGGTGCGTTCCAGGTTGGGTCGTCCGCTGGGCGGACGCCGGGTCACCGTGCGGGCCGCCGGAAATCGATGGACCGGCCGCACCTCGGACCGGGGTCGCGTGGTGGCCTATCTGCCCACCGGCGTCGCGGGTCCGGCCACCGCACGGGTGCGGGTCCAGGGCCTGCCGACCGCCGGGGTGATGAGGCGACCCGCGATCAGGAGTCGTGCCTCCGGGGTTCTGCTCGCCGACCGGTTCGCGGCCCTCCACCGCCACGCCCGGTTCGCAGTCTCCGGGGTCCGGGCGGTCACCGTCACCGCGACCTCGTCTGACGCCCGGACGCCGTCGACGCTGTCCGGCACCTTCGAGGTGACCGGTGGCGCCGGCCAAACCACGGCCACCATCGGCCTGCTCGGGCCCTCGGACTCGCCCGGCGACTGCGGCAGCGAAGCGACCCGGACCTGGCAGGTGCAGGTGGCCGCCGGCGTCTACCAACTGCCGAGCGTGCTGGCAGACCAGTCCGGCTACTACCGGTGGAGCGTCGCGCTGAGCGGCAACGAGTACGCCGAGCCCACCAGCGCCTGCGCCGACCCGGTCGCGGTGCGCACCCAGGCCGCGCTGAGCCAGGCTCGACCGGACGGACGGTCACAGACGGTGAGTGCGGGGGAGGCGTTCCGCATTGTGGTGGCAACCTCGGGATTCGACCGATCTGAGGCACACACCGTCAGGTCGGCGATCTTCGGCCCGTTCAAGACTGCCGACAACGCCCGATGCGTCGCCGCGCGGGAGGTCGTCGGGCGAGCACAGAGCGTCGCGGTCGACGCCAACACCACGGTGCGCCAAGGCCAGGTGGTCCTCGGCGAACCCGGTTGGTACGTGTGGCGCTCGACCCTGTCCGACGGCGCCCTGGTGGCCGGGACCACCAGCAACTGCGGCGCCAGGTATCGGGTGGTCGCTCCCTAGAGGATCGCCTCGGGGGTGTAGCCGGCCGCCTCGGGATGCTTCGCCACCAGGTCGCCAACTCGGGCGACCACCTGCTCGACCTGCCGCACCGCCGCACCGGTGAAACTCAACGGTTCGCAGACCAGCGCCGCCAACTCGGCCTGCGTCATCTCCAGCCGGGGGTCGGCGGCCAGACGCTCGAAGACGTCGTTGGCGGCCTGGCCCTTGCGCATGTCCAGTGCGGTGCCGACCGCGGCCTGCTTGATCGCCTCGTGGGCCTCCTCGCGGCCGACACCCGCCTTGACCGCAGCCATCAGCACCTTGGTGGTGGCCAGGAACGGCAGATAGCGGTCCAGTTCGCGGGCGATCACCGCGGGGAACGCCCCGAACTCGTCGAGGATCGTCAGGAACGTCTCGATCAATCCGTCGATGGCGAAGAAGGCGTCGGGCAGCGCCACCCGGCGCACCACCGAGTCCGAGACGTCGCCTTCGTTCCACTGGTCGCCGGCGAGTTCGGAGACCATCGACAGGTGCCCACGCAAGATCACCGAAAGCCCGTTGACCCGCTCGGCGGAGCGGGAGTTCATCTTGTGGGGCATCGCGGAGGAGCCGACCTGGCCCTCCTTGAACCCCTCGGTGACCAGTTCCAGACCGGCCATCAGCCGGATGGTGGTGGCCAGGTTCGACGGACCGGCCGAGAGTTGCACGAGGCTGGAGACCACGTCGAAGTCGAGGCTGCGGGGATAGACCTGACCCACGCTGGTCAGCCGAGTGGCGAACCCGAGATGCTCGGCCACGCGGGCCTCGAGCTGATCGAGTTTGACCAGGTCGCCGTCGAGCAGGTCCAGCATGTCCTGGCTGGTGCCCATCGGGCCCTTGATGCCACGCAGCGGATAGCGGTCGATGAGGTCCTGGAGTCGGTCGAAGCCGATCAGCATCTCGTCGGCGACCGTCGCGAACCGTTTGCCCAGGGTGGTGGCTTGCGCGGCCACGTTGTGGGAGCGGCCGGCCATCACGGTCTCGGCGTACTCGCTGGCCAGTCCGGCCAGTCGACCCAGCACAGCCACGGCCCGGTCGCGCACCAGCAGCAGCGACAACCGGATCTGGAGCTGTTCCACGTTCTCGGTCAGGTCACGACTGGTCATGCCCTTGTGGATGTGTTCGTGGCCGGCCAGCGCGGCGAACTCCTCGATGCGAGCCTTCACATCGTGCCGGGTGACCTTCTCACGCTCCCGGATCGAGCCCAGGTCGACGTGGTCCACGACCGCCTCGTAGGCCGCCACGACACCGTCGGGCACCTCGATGCCGAGGTCTGCCTGGGCCCGGAGCACCGCGATCCACAACTGTCGTTCCAGGACGATCTTGCGTTCGGGGGACCACACCTCCCGCATCGCGGAACTTGCATACCGGCCGGCCAGCACGTTGGGAACGCTCACGGGCACGATTGTCCCATGCAGGCTCAGGGCTTGATGATTCGCGCGACCCCGGAGTCCAGGTCGATCGCCATCGGCAGGTCGTCTGGATCGGGCAACGGCAGCGGTGCCGCGGTGTTCTCCCACTGCTTGATCTCGTCCATCGCCCGCGCCGTGCCGGGGTCGAAGATCCCGGCGGCAGTGCCGAACGCGTTCCCGGTGCCGGTGGCCGAGGCGCCTCCCGACTTCAGCGAGGCGTTGCCTGTCCAGACCACCAGCACCAGCAACCCGAGGCTGCCGAGTATGCCGGCGAGGATCTGGAGTGCGAGGGTCATGGGCACAGCCTATGTCGGTTGTCCCCGGGGCGGGCTAGCGTCGCCACCATGGGACGCATCATCTATCTGACCGCCACGTCGTTGGACGGCTTCATCGCCGACCGGGCCAATTCGTTGGACTGGCTCTTCGCGGTGCCCGGCGGCGACGAGGCGATGAGCGAGGTCACCGGCTTCACAGAGGGCGTCGGGGTGATGGTGGAGGGCTCGACCACCTACGCCTGGATGCTCGACCACGAGGACCTGATCGAGCATCCGGAGAAGTGGCAGGAGTTCTACGCCGACCGACCGACGTTCGTGTTCACCAGTCGCAACCTGCCCAGCGTCAGCGGT
>JBPPMQ010000114.1:0-7376 GCA_051306135.1 Nocardioides sp.
AGCGGCAGTCCGCCGACCGCCCGATGCCTGACCCGCTCCGCGGAGATGTCAGTCATCGAGATCGCCACCACCAACTGCACCGCATGGTCCTCCAGGGCCCACATCCACTGCCGCAACTGCTCGGCCGAGCGATCCGACCCGCCAGTGAAGAAGAGCACGTCGGCTCGGTGCTCAGTGACGATCGACGTCGGGTCGGTGCCCAGGATCGGCACCCCGCCCGGTGTTTCACCCATCGCGTTGGGCGAGATCGCCCCGACCACGTGGTAGCCCAGCCACGGGTCCCGGCTCAACACCCGGGCGATCTCGTCGATGTTGTCAACCCCGCCCACGATGACCACCCGTTGGAGCAGGCTGCCTCGCCTGCGGGCGGCATACAGAAAGCGACGCAACACCAGCCGACCCACCAACAGGGCTGGTATGCCGATCAGGAAGGTGAGGCCGAAGAACCCCCGCGACAACGAATAGTTCGCCAGATAGCAGCCGACTCCCAGCGCTGCAGCGGTGTACAACCCGGCATGCATGATGCGCTTGAATTCGTCGGTACCGGCACCGAAGACGTCGCTGCGATAGGCCCCGAAGCCCCAGATGAAGATCAGCCACCCCACGGTCACCGACGTGATCGCGAGCCAGGGCCTGGCCAACACGTCCATGTCGGAGTGGAAGAACGAGAGTTCGATCCGAAGAAAGGCCGCCAGCAGGGCCGACAACGACACGATCGCCGCATCGATCACCAGAGCCGTCCACGGCAGATAGATCAGGGCTCGGCTGGCAGGCGCGCTGCCGCGCCCCGCCCGCAAGTCCGACAAAACCGTCACGCCTTCACTCCCACTCGCCCCCGCCGCCAGTGCCTGACAGCCGGGTCGTGTCCCGAACACGAAAGCCGGCCGACACCGGATGACCGCGCGAACGCGGTCAGCCCAAATGTAGGCCACCATCGGACCCTCGCGTGGTCGGATGGGCGAAGTCGACCAGATTGACCCGGACGCCGCCTCAGCCGACTGCGTAGAGTGGTCGCGCCATGACTTCACTGACCCCCGAGCCTGTCGAGTTGGCGCCGTTTCGACTCGGCCGACGAACCTTCGGAGTCAACCAGACGGTGATGATGGCCATCATCAACCGAACCCCCGACTCCTTCTACGACGCGGGCGCGACCTGGCAGGAATCAGCAGCCCTCGACCGGGTGGCCGAGGTCGTTGCCCAGGGTGCGGAGATGATCGACATCGGTGGCGTCAAGGCCGGCTACGGCCCACCGGTCGACGCCGCCGAAGAGATCCGACGGGTCGCGCCCTTCGTCACCCAGGTGCGTGCGGCCTACCCCGACCTGGTCATCTCGGTCGACACCTGGCGCAGCGAGGTCGCCGAGGTGGTCTGCAGCGAGGGCGCCGACGTCATCAACGACGCGTGGGGCGGACACGATCCCGGCCTGGTCGATGTCGCCGCCCGCTTCGACGCCGCCCTGATCTGCACCCACACCGGTGGTCTCGCCCCGCGCACCGACCCGCACCGCCAGGAGTACGACGACGTGGTGGCCCACGTGCTGGACGCCTGCCTGTCCTACGCCGATCGAGCCCTGGGCGCCGGTGTCGCCCGGGAGTCGATCATCATCGACCCGGCCCACGACTTCGCCAAGAACACCTTCCACTCCCTGGAGATCACCCGCCGGCTCGGCGAGCTGGTCGACACCGGCTGGCCGGTGCTGGTCTCGCTGTCCAACAAGGACTTCGTCGGCGAGACCCTGGATGCCCCCACCGGTGCCCGGCTCTACGGCACCCTGGCGGCCACCGCCGTCGCCGCGACTGCCGGTGCCCGCATCTTCCGGGTGCACCAGGTGGCCGAGACCCGTGACGTGGTCGACATGGCCAACTCGATCGCCGGCCGAAGACCTCCCGCCCGAGCGATCCGGGGGCTGTCGTGAAAGCCGTCCTGGTGCCCGGCGTCCTCGCCCTGCTGCCCCACTACGCCTCGCTGACCGACCCGGTCGCCGACCTGCGGGCCAGTTGCACGGCCGCCGTGGAGTGGCTCCTCGACGGGGCCACCGGCGTGCGGGTGCTGGCCGACGAGCAAGGCATGTCGATCGCCCGGCACCTGCTGGGCTCGGTGCCGCTGGACCCCGGGGCCGACACGGTGCTGGTGGTCGGCAACGGGTCCGCCCGGCGCAGCACCGTCTCACCCGGGCCACTCGACGAACGCGCCATCGGCTTCGACGACACGCTGGGTGCGGCACTCTGCACCCCGGACCCGACCGCACTGGCCGACCTCGACCCGGTGCTCAGCGACGCGCTGTGGGCCCGCACCGGAGGCATCGCCGCACTCGGGACGCTGCTAGACGGCACCGAGAGCGTCACCGTCGATCTGGACACCGCACCGGTGGGGGTGCAGTGGTGGGTGATGAGATGGACCCGATGAGACACCTCGCACCGGCGGGTCAAGCGCTCGACGACGACGCCGTCGCCGCCTTCTACACCCCGCCCCGTCACCCCTGGCTGCGGGCGGTCTTCGTGTCCACCCTCGACGGGGCCGCGACCGGAGCCGACGGCAGGACGGGCACCATCAACAACGAGGTCGACCACCGCATCTTCGCCCTGCTGCGTGAGCGCGCCGACGTCGTACTGGTGGGTGCCTCGACCGCCGCCATCGAGGGGTACGCCGGCCTGTCCAAACCGCTGGTGCTGGTTTCCAGCACCGGTCGGCTCCCCGATCGACTCCACGACGCACAGCCGGGCCTGGTGCGCATCGCCGTGCCTGCGGACGCACCGCAGTTGGCCCAGGCCACCGAGATCCTCGGTGCCGACAACGTGATCGTGGTCGGCACCGGCCGCGTCGACCTGGGCGCACTGCGGGCCCGGCTCCACGACGAGTTCGCGGTGATCAACTGCGAAGGGGGCCCCCGGCTCCTCGGCTCGCTGCTGGCAACCGGACTCGTGGACGAGATCGACCTCACCATCACCCCGATGGCGGTGGGTGGCGACCACCCCAGAATCGTGACCGGGGCTCCGCTCGAGGTCGATTTCACCCTGGCCGGCGTACTCGGTCAGGATTCGACTCTGGTGGGACGATGGGTGCGCCGCCAGACACCGACGGAAGGAACCCCCCCGTGATCCGACGCAACCTGACCCTGCCTGTGGTCGTGGGCCTGGCTGCCCTTGCTGCCACGTTGCTCACCGGCCTGCCCGCCCAAGCCGACGACGAGGTGTTCAGTCCTGCCCACACGGTGGTGCTCAGGGGCGACCAGGTGCGGGTGCATGCCGAGGACTATCTGGCGGTGCACACCGATCTGGACCGGGCTCGAGCCGATTTGACCCCGAAGGCACGATCCGCGGCACCCACCACCTTCGACCTGCCGCGTCCCGACGGCAGCCTGCAGACCTTCCAGGTGCAGCCCACCTCGGTCATGGAGCCGGCGCTGGCCGCCAAGCAGCCCCAGATCTCCACGTGGCTCGGCAGCGCCGTGGACGACCCCGCCACCACCGTCGCTCTCGACATCACCCAAATGGGTCTGCATGCCTCGGTGCGCACCTCCAGCGGTCGCGACTGGTTCCTCGACCCCGCCTACGACCGGGTCGGCACCTCGCTCACACTGAGCTATTTCGCCGACACCGTCGAGATGACGGGCGGACTGTCGGAGGTGGGCGAGCTTCGCCGGACAGCCACCGCAGCGGCCGAGACGGCCGCCGGCGAGACGGCCGCCGCTGAGACCGCCGCAGCCGAGCAGCCCGCCGCCCAGCCAACCCCCGGTGCGGTCACTCGACGTGTCTACCGGCTGGCGTTGAGCAACGACCCCAGCTACGCCGCCTACTTCGGTGCGGCCAATGTGGACGCGGAGAAGGCGACCCTGGTCCACCGGGTCAACCAGATCTACAACGACGACTTCGGCATCACCCTGATGCTCGTCGCCGACAACGACCTGCTCAACTTCGCCACCGACGCCGAGGCTTACGACCCGGACGGGCCCTGCGGGGGACCGGCCTGTTGGGAGCGGGCCATCGACCTGCCGGGAAGCGCCAACGACGAACCCGACCAACTCGCCTACTGCGGCTACGACACCCTGGGCCGCAACACCGCCGTCATCGGTCAGATCATCGGATCAGACCACTACGACGTCGGCCACCTCGTGCTCGGCACCGACGGAGGTGGCCTGGCCGACCTCGGCGTCGTCGGATGGACCCGCAAGGCAGACGGCTGCACCGGCCTGCCCACTCCGACCGGCGACTACATGGCCATCGACTACGTCGCCCACGAACTCGGTCACGAGTTCGGCGGCAACCACACCTTCACCGGCTGCGACAGCGGCAACCGCAACGCCGCCACCTCGGTCGAGCCCGGCTCGGGTTCCTCGGTGATGGCCTATGCCGGCATCTGCGGGTCCGACAACCTGCAAAACCACTCCGACCCCTATTTCTCCCAACGCAGTCACACCGAGATCAACGCCTACGTCGACGGCACCTCACCCGACTCGGTCGAGATCCAGTCGGTGGCGCTGTCAGGAGTGGCGGCCGGAGACACCATCACGCTGGGCTACCCGGGCGTGCGCACCTCCCACACCCTGACCTTCGGCACCGACTACGACGCCGCGCACCTGACCTCGGCCATCAGGGACCTGACCGGAGCCCCGGACATGATCGTCACCGGGTGGGGGTTCGACCCGTGGGGCAACTGGTATCCCGACGAACCGGAGACCGATCCCGACCTGCACGGCTTCCAGGTGATGTTCACCCCCGCGAAGAACCCCGAGGACTGGCCGAGCGACACCGTCGACCTGGACAACCTGGAGGTCACCGTCTCGACCGGGACCGCCCAGGTGGCCGAGGTGTCCACCGGTGGCCCGGTCTCCACGGGCGGGCAGGAGACGTCCTCGGGCAACACCGCGCCCACCATCACCACCGGCGGCGGATTCACGGTCCCGGCCCGGACCCCGTTCATCCTGCACGCTGAGGCCGCCGACAGCGACGGCGAGACCCCGGTGGTGATCTGGGAGCAGAACGACCGTGGACCAGGCGGCAACACCGCCAACCCGCTGACCAAGCAGCCCAAGACGGCCGGTCCGCTGTTCCGCATCTTCGGTCGCGCCGCAAACGTCAGTGACACCGACGCGCTCGGCACCTCGCCGGCCGAGGGGGAGAACACCGCGTCCACCTCCGGCATACGGCATCTGCCCGACCTCACCCAGGTGCTGGGCGGCAACACCAATGCCCGCACCGGCTCCTGCGCCACCGACACGGGCCGCGATCAGCGCGTGGCGTGCCTCTCGGAGTTCCTGCCGACTCCCGACTGGCTGGGAGCCACCGGCGGCGCAGCGCGGGTCATGCACTTCCGGGCCACCGCTCGCGACCGCAACCCGGTGGCCGGTGGCAGCGCGTATGTCGACACCGCGGTCACGGTCGATCCGAGTGCCGGGCCGTTCCTGGTGACCTCGCAGAGTTCGGGCGGCACGTTCAAGCCGGGCGCTCGGCTCAAGGTGACCTGGAAGGTCAACGGCACCAAAGCGCTGTCGGCGAAAGTCAAGGTCTTCGTGCTCGACGTCGAGACCCGCAAGAAAACACGCGTCGCGACCACGAAGAACGACGGCGCGGTGACGGTGACGCTGCCGACCAGAAGCTACGCCAAGGCCCGGATCATGGTGATGGCCGAAGCCGCCCCCTGGTATGCGGTGGGCACCAAGAATCTGAAGATCACGTGAGGCTGATCCCATGAGTCTGGATGTCCAGCGCGGCAACGGCGTGGTCCAGGTCACCTTCAACCGGCCCGAACGTCACAACGCCTTCACCGAGCAGATGTATGCCGGCATGCGTGACCTGTTCGCCGAGTTGGCGACCTCGCCCGAGGTGCGGGTGTTGGTGCTGCGGGGAGCCGGTGGTCGGGCGTTCGCGGCCGGCAACGAAATCTCCGACTTCCTGTCCCGGGACCCGGTCGCCTACGAGGACTGGATCCGTGAACTGTTGGCGATGCTGTTCGAGTTGCCTCAGGTCACCGTCGCCGCCGTCGACGGGGTCTGTGTCGGTGGGGGACTGGCGGTGGCCACCCACTGTGACCTGCGGATCGCGACCCCGCACTCCCGGTTCGGGTATCCGATCGCCCGCACTCTGGGCAACGCGTTGGCCGCACCGATCGTGTATCGGTGCGCGGCCGTCTTCGGTGAACCGATAACCCGGGAGATGCTGCTGGCCGCTCGGCTGGTCTCGGCCTCGCGTGCCTACGCGGTCGGTGCCGTGCTCGACGTGGTCGACGACCTCGACGTGGCGGTGGCGGATCTGGTGGCGTCCCTGCTGACGTTGTCGTCGGTGACCCAACGGACCACCAAGACCCAACTCACCGCGTTGGCCAGAGCGGTCGAGGTTGCCCCTGACGACGATGACGACGTGTTGCGCGAGGTCTACACCGGATCCCATTTCAGTGAGGGCGTGCGGGCGTTCCTGGCCAAGGAGAGCCCCGATTTCGACGGAATCCGTTCTGTGGAAAAGTTTACAGGACAGTAACAGCGTGGTGTTTTGCGAACGGCGACGGATTCAGTCGCCGTAGGCTCCTCTCAGTGTCGGAACCGTTGGGGGACCGGCCGCGCCGGGGAACGTTCGGGGGAACGGGCGCATCACCTTGGGGGAATCAACTTTTATGGCTGAGAACAGCCGCGCCTTGCGCACGCCTGCGCCCATTTCGAGTGGTCGTCGGGCCGTCCTGCACGCGGTGTGGGCCGCACCGGCCATCACCGTCGTGGCCGCCGCACCCGCCTTCGCCGCCTATACGCTGACGTTTGGAATCGCGTCCTTCACTGGGACACGACCCAATGGCAACAAAGCCACGCTCGATGTGGCCGTGTCAGACATCTCACTGGTCGGCAACGGCTCGGTCGCGTCGCAGACCGCCATCGTGACGGTGCCGGCCGCTCGGAAGGGCAAGAGCGGCAACTGGAGTTACCCGGCGGCGGGACCAATCAATTCCGGCTGGACGCTGTCGTCGACGGCCAACAACACCACCGAGCACACCACGACGTTCACCTTCACCGGGGCCATTGCCCTGGCCGGCGGTGGCACCCCGGCCTCGTTGACGTTCACCGCCACGGTCAGTGCATCGCAGTTCGCTCTGGGCGGCAGCATCTCGGTCACCGTCGGCGCGATCGGCGGAACCTCAGCGTCGAGCGCCGCAACCTCAGCGTCGAGCGCCGCAACCATCACCGAGGCCTGACAGCAACAGCCACTGCAAAGGCAGGTGTGCCCCCTCGGGGGGGTCACACCGGCCCTTGCTGTCCGGGTGCGAGGACCTCAGACCTTGTTGGCCTTGCGTGCTCGGGACGCGATCTTCCCACGGTCGTTCTGGTCCAAGATCACCTTGCGAATGCGGACCATCTCCGGGGTCACCTCCACGCACTCGTCGTCGCGACAGAA
>JBPPMQ010000100.1:0-4899 GCA_051306135.1 Nocardioides sp.
GACCCCGAGGAGGGCGAACCCAACACCGAGGGTGGCGCCCACCCAGGCTCGCCGACCAACGGACCGGGCTTCCCCGACCACTCCGGGGATCTGCCACGACACCAGTGCCCCGAAACCGGCCATGCCCACCAGCTGCGCCGGCAGAATGAGGCCGTCGGGTCCCGCCTGATCCAACACGCGTGCAGCTTGAACCGCCACCGGGGGTCGGCCCTTTTCCAGGATCGGTGGACCGGCGGTCAGGGCATCGAACATTCCAGCCTGAGCAGGTCCTACTGCACGAACCGGATCGGGGAGGACCAGATGGCCGTCGAACGGGCACGCCGAACCGGGCTTCCCGTCGGGGCCTGGGAGGTGCTCCGCACGGCCGCCAGGGCAGCAGGCACCAGCGCCCAAGGTGCGGTGGTGCACATCGTGGACCGTGGCGGGAACCTCGTGTTCACCGACGGCACCGATCTGCTCGACGTCGATCGTCCACCTTGATGCCTAAACCAAGATCGACAAGACCGTGCCCGAGGGCCTCCAGATCCACCTGATCTGCGACAACTACGGCACCCACAAGCACCCCGTGATCAAGACCTGGCTGCAGGCCCACCCCAGGGTGCACCTGCATTTCACCCCGACCTACTCGTCATGGCTCAACCTGGTCGAGCGGTTCTTCAGCTACGTCACCGCCGACCTACTCCAACGCTCCGATCACCGCAGCGTCCAAGCCCTCGAATCCGACATCCGCAATTGGGTCACCGCCTGGAACGAGAACCCCAAAGCCTTCGTCTGGACAAAGACTGCCGACCAGATCCTCGCCAAGCTCGGCCGACTTATCCAACGGACTTCAAATCCGGGGCACTAGCGAGGACGACACATATAGCCGCTGGTGATCGCCCAAGTGAAGTCGCTGAACTGAGTCAGCTCGACACGGCCCGTTGTCGTAGGGGTCTCAACATCGGCGTACACCAATCCATCGGCGCCGTGCTTGAGTCGAACCACTTCGGCTGTTGCGTCGTAGTTGCGCACGGCCTCCAGTACCGATGGCGACCCAGGCTCTACGGCATAGATCTCAGGAATGGTGATCTCAGAAGCGCCGCATGAGGCTGATGCCTCAGACACAGCACTCTGCGGAAGCCTTGACATAGCAACCGTCGGCTGACTCGAAGCAACCGCGTCTGGTTGAGCGTCCGTAGTGAGAGCCATCGAGGCCGTGACGCCTACGCCAGCGAGAACTAGCCCAGAGACCCCGACGATCGCGAGCACGTTTTTCATGGTCAACTCCTAGTTCGGATACAGATCGCGCATACCAAGAATGTCGCCCTTACCGAGCGTTCTGAGCATTGTATTGCACATAACGGCACCTACCCCGCCGTTGCGCATGGTCAACAGCGGATGAGCATTCCTCGCCACGTGACCCATGCCCCAGAAGTGGCCGGCTTCATGGGTCAGCACCGACGGCAGATCGTACTGACTGTCACAGGCGGCTGCTCCGCCGCGCAGAGTCCACGGAATGTTCCCAAACCACCAGCCTCCGTCGGTGAACACCGCCTCCTGGTTGGGGATGGCGATGTCAGCCCCATTGACGAAGTGTTTACCATCCGAATCGGTCATCCCGTGCCTGCACGTGGCGCCCAGCGCCCCTGGGGTAAAGCGCGTAAAGCTCACAGTGCTCACTGCATTTCCTTCGTAGCATCCGAGAGCGGAAGTGCCGTCATCACGGAGTTCCCAGCCGATTGATGTTGCGCTGTCGGTGTCGCCACCCCAGTCCATGGCCCGGTCCACCTGGTCATTCATTGCGCAATCAGTGAACTGTTTGGGCCACGCCCGCAGGGCGTCTTCGATCCACGCCATCGTGTCGGGTGCATCAAGCCGATTCGGGATGGTGTCTCGGTCGGCCGAGACTGTCGGATCGACACGAAACGGCCCTCGATCTGTACCGTCGATCAAGTTGTAGGCGCCGTCGGAGCATGCACCGCCACTAGGCTCCGGCTCAGGGCGAGGATCCGGGTCCAGATCGAAATTCATAATCAGGGTCCCGTCTGGCATAACCGAAACACCAGTGACGGTTGGTTCCTCGTCGGCAACCCCGAACGCCTCCAACTGGAGGAACTCTCCGGGCCCCGGCACCTCGATGACATAACCCTCGCCCACAACTAGGACACCCTCAAGATCGCACGAGTCCACCTGAGTGACGCCGTCAACGATTGTCGACGCAGCCACAGACTCCTCGCCATCGAGGCTGAAGACCGCAGGGCACGCGGCCGGTCCGACTGCCGAAGCTCCCGCGTCAGAGGCGACCGCAGTCGTCGCCAAGATGACAATCAGCACCGACTGGACCCCAACGACCACAGTCGTTTTACGTTGCATGGCCCGGCCTATACACCAGCCCCGCCGCAATGTGGGCAATCGCACCACAGCAACATGAACTTTGATCCGACGCTGGCCAACGCCGACTCCGACGCTCTCTTGAGTGCTGTCGCCGCAGGCCAGTCAGCCGGTGGCGATGTCACCCATCCGACCCGGATGCTGTCGCTGTCCAAGATCAGCCCCGACCAGGACGGTTCGGAGGTCAACAGGTCCGAGGCCGCTGGGCTGGCGACCAAAACCAAGTTCGGGGTCGTGGTCGAGCCGAAGATGGATGGGCTCGCCGTCCGCGTCGAATACCGCTGACGGACTGGTCCAGAACTCTCAAGCGGGCCTGATGATGACCGCCGCAGAACTCGGTTTCGCCACCGCGCGAGGACTGGCCGAGGATGCCGGCATCTTCACTGGCCCCTTCACCAGCCCCGAACGCGCCCGCGACGTCGTCAAGGCCATCAAGGCCATCGAGGCTGCCCGTGCCACGCTCGGTTTCGACATCGACGGTGCCGTGGTCAAAGCTGATCGGACCCAGGACCGTGCCGTGCTCGGTGAAGGTTCACGTGCCCCTCACTGGGCTGTCGCCTACAAGTACCCGCCCCAACAGGGCAGCAGCATCATCGAGGACATCGAGGTTCGCACCGGACGCACCGGCAGGATCAGTCTGCGTGCCCGGATCGCTCCGGTCTTCGTCGGCGGCACCACGATCACCTACGCCTCCATGCACAATCCGTCGTGGATCGACGAGCAGGGCATCGGCATCGGCTCCCACGGCCTCGTCGAGCGTCGCGGCGACGTCATCCCGCGCATCGAGGCACCCCTGGACCCGAGCGTCAACGACGACGTCCCGACCTGGGTGCCGCCCGAAGCCTGCCCCACCTGCGGGGAACCGTGGGACACGTCGTCACTGCTGTGGCGCTGCCACACCCCGTCCTGCTCGACCGTCGGCCGGATCACCTACTTCGCGGGCTGCGACTGCATGGACATTGAGGGCCTGGGCGAGTCGATCGCGACCGCTCTGGTCGAGTCCGGCCTCGTCTCGAACATCGCCGACCTGTTCGACCTGACCCTGACCCAGTGGGCCAACCTGGTCGTCGGGTCCACCTCGACCGGCAGCGACCGACTCCTCGGGGGGACCACCGCGACGAAGATCCTCGCCAACCTGGATTCTGCGAAGACCCAGCCGTTCAACCGGGTCATCACCGCGCTCGGCATCCGCATGACCGGCCGCAGCGTGGGACGCTGGCTTGCGAAGGCATACCCGACCATGGACCTGCTCCGGGCTGCGTCGGTCACAGACGTCGCAAGCATCGAGAAGTTGGGCGACATCAAGGCGACCCACATCGTCACCGGGCTGGTCGACATGGCCGAGGTGATCGACCGGCTCGCCGCAGTCGGGGTCAACATGGGCGCTGAGCCTGACGCCGATGAGTCCCCGAAGCCCCTCGCGGGCAAGACCTATGTCGTCAGCGGCTCCGTGCCCGGTTACACCCGCACCACGGTCCAGGAGCGGATCGAGGCCCTGGGCGGCAAGGCGTCTTCCAGTGTCTCGAAGACGACCACCGCCTTGATCACCGACGAGACTACGACATCGAAGGCGAAGAAGGCCGAGAGCCTCGGTGTCCCGGTCATCGACCCGGCCGACTTCGTCACCATGTTGGAGGCCTGACCCGCGGGCCAACCTCCGGAGTTGGTCCTGACATGACCATCACCGTCCACCCTGACCTCTCCACGGTGAGTGTGCGAGCCGACATCCTCGCCCTGTGCGCAGACCCTCGCACCGCGCAGCACCCGTTCCGCAACGGCGTGACCGTTCACCGCAAGTCGGTCTGGGGCGGCAACGGCTTCGGAACCGACGTCACCCGAGTCGCGGTCCGGGACCACACGATCGTCGCGATCTATGAGTCCGCCCAAACCCACCGGATCGCGCGCGTCGTCGGCATCGGTGACATCAGCTCCGATGGCGCCTGGACCGGGCACGGGACAAACCGTCGCCGCGTCGTCACCTGGACTGCCCTGAACAAGTGGATCGACGCGGTGAGGTCGCTGTGAGCACCAACGCCGGCAGCCATCCATCTGGGATGGTCTCACCCAGCCTGACCAGACGGTCAGAGTCCGCAGTTGAGTTCAACATGAAGACCTCCACGGGCCGCTATGAGCCCACCGACGCTGATGTCGTCGACGCGATCGCACTGATGCTCGGCACCACCCGCGAATGGGACTCGTCGATGCTGGAACAGGTCGCCGAGACCGTCGGCCGGGTCCGGCCATCTGCACCGCTCAGCGACGCTGAGGACGACGTGTTCGAGCAGTTCGTCGACGGGATCCTCGACCGCGTCGCATACTCACCGACACGCTTGGCGTGGCTGACAGGTCCGTGGCCGACTACGCCTGCGACGACGCCTCGATCGGAGGCCCGCGATGAGCGCGGTGACCGCCCGCAGTGACCTGCAAGGCCGGATGGAGGCACTCAATCCGGGCTGGACCGAGGCCCACCTGGATGTGGAGATGCGGCCCGACGGTGACGTGGCGCTGGAGGAGACTGCCGACTTCGTG
>JBPPMQ010000178.1:0-2592 GCA_051306135.1 Nocardioides sp.
CTGGAGTATGTCGACCTGTGTCTGGGCGACACCGGTGCGATGCCGGGCCACGGTCTCCCCCAACTCGCTGACGCCATCGCCGATCGAGCCCGGAAGGGCCTGACCACGATGCTTCCCAGCGACGACGCGATCTGGGTCGGCGAGGAACTGACCAGGAGGTTCGGGCTGCCGAGTTGGCAGTTCGCCATGACTGCCACCGACGCCAACCGGTTCGTGTTGCGTTTCGCCCGCGCCCTGACCGGTCGCCCGAAGATCGCGGTGATGGACTGGTGTTACCACGGCACGGTGGATGAGACCCTCGCCGTGCTCGACGAGTCCGGCGAGGTCGCCGCTCGCCCGGGGGCACTCGGGCCGCAGGTGCCGGTGGCGACCACCACCCGGGTGGCCCAGTTCAACGACATCGACTCACTCGAGGCCGTCCTCGCCCACGGCGACGTGGCCTGCCTGCTGATGGAGCCGGCCCTGACCAACATCGGCATCGTGTTGCCGCAGCCCGGCTATCTCGACCAGGTTCGCGAGCTGACCCGACGGCACAAGGTTCTGCTGGTCATCGACGAGACCCACACGATGTGCGCCGGACCTGGGGGCGCCACCGCCGCCTGGGGTCTTGAGCCGGACTTCCTGGTGGTCGGCAAGGCGATCGGGGGCGGGGTCCCGGTCGCGGCCTACGGCATGACTGCGGAGATCGCCGCCCAGTTGAGTGCGCCGATGATCGGTGAGGAGATCGACGTGGCCGGCGTCGGTGGCACCCTGACCGGTTCGGCCCTGTCGCTGGCCGCGGCCCGCGCGACACTGTCCAACTGCCTACGCGATGAGGACTTCGCCGTCGCCGTCCCGCTGGCCACCCGCTTCGCCGACGGTGTGGCCGGAGTCATCGCCGACCACGGACTGGACTGGACGGTGCAGCAGTTGGGGTGCCGGGCCGAATACTGGTTCTGCCCTCCCCCGGTCGACGGCGCCCAGGCTGCCGCGGCCGGCGACCACGCCCTGGAGGCCTACTTCCACCTGCACGCTCTCAACCGGGGGGTGCTGCTGACGCCCTTCCACAATATGGCGCTGTTCAGCCCGTTCCACACCGAAGCAGACGTCGACCTGCACACCACGGTGTTCACTGAGGCAGTCCAGGCGCTCGCCTGAATCGAGTCGTGCCGAGCCGATCAGTGCCGAGCCGATCAGGCTCGCAGGTAGGCCAGGTCCGTGATCGGCCGGCCGGCCCGGATGCCCTTGCGCTCGAACTTCGTCAGTGGGCGACCGTCCCACCGATCGGTGAGCCCACCACTGAGAGTCGGCACGGCATCGAGCACCTCGACCATCTGCTCGGCGTACTCGGGCCAGTCGGTGGCCAGTCGCCACACTCCACCCGGTGCGAGACGCGAGGCGAAGCCTGCGGCGTTCTCGAGGTTCACGATGCGCCGCTTGTGGTGGCGCGACTTGTGCCACGGGTCGGGGAAGAAGGTCGTCATCAGCGAAACCGAGTCGGGCGCCAGCCGGTTGCGGATCGTCCACGCCGCATCCACCATGCACATCCGCACGTTGGTCGCGCCGATCTTGGCGAGCCGTCCGAAGGTCTCGGCCACCCCAGGTCGCCAGACCTCGAACCCGAGGATGTTGGCGTCCGGATTGGCCACCGCGAGCGCAGCCGTCGACTCCCCCATCCCGCCACCGATCTCGACGATGAGTTCGGCCTCGCGGTCGAAGTACGACGCGGGATCGAAGCCCGGCTCGTCGAAGGCCTCCTCCGGGACCAACCAGGCTGACGCGTGGGCGTCCCACGAAGCCTGCTGGGGGCCGACGAGGCGATTGCCCCGGCGGGCATAGCTGAGCACCTCGCGCATCACCCGCCCGTCGGCCGTGAGCTGGTGGTGCGGGCGAGCCGGTGTGGCGCGGGCGGGATCCGGCGTGGTCATGGCGGCAGTCTTCCAAACGAGGGCGGCGAGGGGACAAGGCAAGAGGGGCCCCGCCCGAAGGCGGAGCCCCTCTCGAGGTGAATCAGTGGATCACAAGCACGTGGTCACTTGGTGATCTTGGTGACCCGGCCGGCGCCGACAGTGCGGCCACCTTCACGGATCGCGAACCGCAGACCCTCGTCCATGGCGATGGGCTGGATCAGCTCAACGGCCATCTCGGTGTTGTCACCCGGCATGACCATCTCGGTGCCCTCGGGAAGGGTCACCACGCCGGTCACGTCGGTGGTACGGAAGTAGAACTGCGGACGGTAGTTGTTGAAGAACGGCGTGTGACGGCCGCCTTCCTCTTTGGAGAGGACGTACACTTCGGCCTTGAAGTGCTTGTGCGGTTTCACGCTGCCGGGCTTGGCCAGCACCTGGCCGCGCTCGATGTCGTCCTTCTTCACGCCGCGGAGGAGCAGACCGCAGTTGTCGCCGGCGCGGCCTTCGTCGAGCAGCTTGCGGAACATTTCGATATCGGTGACGGTGGTCTTCACGGTGTCCTTAAAACCGACAATTTCGATTTCCTCCATCTTCTTGATGATGCCGCGCTCAACCCGGCCGGTGACGACGGTTCCGCGACCTTCGATGGCGAACACGTCTTCCACGGGCATGAGGAAGGGCTGATCAATGGGACGCTCCGGCA
>JBPPMQ010000091.1:0-8086 GCA_051306135.1 Nocardioides sp.
CCAACCGGATTCGTGCTCGTTGTCCTCACCTCATGAGGTCGACGGATGTGTTGTGCACGACACCTTGCCTCAAAGTAGAGTCCCGGTCCTGCATTTGGTTGCGAGTCGGAGTAGCCTCGACGTTTGGTAACAGATCCAACCCAAGCCCTTCGGAAGAGGCGAACCCAGCGTGACCCAGACCCACGGTCAATCCCCGTCGATCCCTGCTGAACTCGGAGCCAATGAATGGCTCGTCGAGGAGATGTTCGAGCAGTTCAGCTCGGATCCGGGAAGTGTCGACCCGGTGTGGTCGGCCTACTTCCGCGAGCACGGCAGCCCTTCCCGAGCCAACGGCGCGGCACCAACGCAGACCACCGAGCGCGCGGCCTCGCCGAAGCCGTCCGCATCTGCTGCGGAGAAGACCGAGACCGCTCCGGCCCCAGCCCCCAAGGCAGGGGTAGCGGCCGACCGCTCCGCCTCGGCCGCCAGCCAGGCGCCCAAGGAGGCACCCAAGCCGGTGGCGCAGCCTCGGCCGGTCGACCAGAAGGCTCAAGAGCCGGCCAAGGACACCACCAGCCCGGTCGCCAAGGAGGCCCCGAGGCCAGCCCCGGCCGCGGCGACCGACGCCCCCACCTACACGGTGCTGCGCGGGGCCCCGGCCCGGACCGTGCAGAACATGGACCAGTCGCTGACCGTCCCGACGGCGACCAGTGTGCGCGACGTTCCGGTCAAGTTGCTCTGGGACAACCGGACGGTCATCAACAACCACCTGGCCAGGGCCCGCGGAGGCAAGGTCAGCTTCACCCACATCATCGGATACGCCTTGGTGAGAGCAGTCAAGGCGATGCCCGAGATGAACGTCGGGTTCGACGTCGTCGACGGCAAACCGAATTTGATCACCCCGGCCCACATCAACCTCGGTTTGGCCATCGACGTGCCGAAGCCAGACGGTTCGCGACAGTTGCTGGTGCCCAGCATCAAGGCTGCCGAGACCATGGACTTCGCCGCGTTCTGGGCCGCGTACGAAGACCTGGTCCGCAAGGCCCGCGACAACAAGTTGGCCGTTAGCGACTTCCAGGGCACCTCGATCAGCCTGACGAACCCGGGCGGTATCGGCACCGTGCACTCGGTGCCGCGCCTGATGAAGGGACAGGGCGCGATCATCGGCGTCGGCGCCATGGAGTACCCAGCCGCCTGGCAGGGCGCCAGCCCCGACACGATCGCCAAAACCGGTGTGTCGAAGGTGATGACCCTGACCTCCACCTATGACCACCGAGTCATCCAGGGTGCCCAGTCGGGTGAGTTCCTCAAGGTCGTTCACCAACTGTTGCTCGGCGGCAACGACTTCTACGACGAGATCTTCCGAAGCCTGCGCATCCCCTACTCCCCCATCCGGTGGGCGCAGGACACCGCGATCAGCCACGACGACCAGATCTCCAAGCAGGCCCGGGTGGTCGAGTTGATCCACGCGTTCCGGGTGCGCGGCCATCTGATGGCCGACACCGACCCGCTGGAATACAAACAGCGCACCCACCCCGACCTCGAGGTCGAGACTCATGGGTTGTCCCTGTGGGACCTCGACCGGGAGTTTCCGACCGGCTCGTTCGGCGGCAGCCGTCCGTTCATGAAGCTGCGTGACATCCTCGGCATCCTGCGCAACGCCTACGTGCGCACCACCGGTATCGAGTACATGCACATCCAGGACCCGGAGCAGCGTCGCTGGATCCAGGAGCGGGTCGAACAGCCTGTGAACCTGGTGCCCCGCGAGGAGCAACTCCGGATCTTGTCCAAGCTCAACCAGGCCGAGGCGTTCGAAACGTTCCTACAGACCAAGTTCGTCGGCCAGAAGCGCTTCAGCCTCGAAGGTGGCGAGACCACCATCCCGGTTCTCGACGAGATCTGCGAGGCCGCAGCCCAGGCGGGCCTGGACGAGGTCACCATCGGCATGGCCCACCGCGGGCGGCTCAATGTGCTGGCCAACATCGTGGGCAAGTCCTACAGCCAGATCTTCCGCGAGTTCGAGGGCAACATCGACCCTCGCACCGTGCAGGGCTCCGGTGACGTGAAATACCACCTCGGCGCGGACGGCGAGTTCGTGGCCGGTACCGGCGAAACGATCAAGGTCTCGGTAGCCGCCAACCCCTCGCACCTGGAAACCGTCGACCCGATCCTGGAGGGCATCGCCCGCGCCAAGCAGGACGTGCTGGATCGAGCCGATGCGTTCCCGGTGCTGCCACTGCTGGTGCACGGCGACGCTGCATTCGCCGGCCAGGGAGTGGTGGCCGAGACGCTCAACCTCTCCCAACTGCGCGGCTATCGCACCGGCGGCACGGTCCACCTGGTCATCAACAACCAGGTCGGCTTCACCACCTCTCCGGGGAACTCGCGCTCCTCGGTCTACGCCACCGACGTGGCCCGAATGGTGCAGGCGCCGATCTTCCACGTCAACGGCGACGACCCGGAGGCCTGCATCCGGGTGGCACGGATGGCCTTCGACTACCGCCAGGCCTTCAACAAGGACGTCGTCATCGACCTGGTCTGCTACCGCCGTCGCGGCCACAACGAGGGCGACGACCCGTCCTACACCCAACCGCTGATGTACGACCTGATCGAACAGAAGCGTTCGGTGCGCAAGTTGTACACCGAATCGCTGATCGGTCGTGGCGACATCACCATCGCCGAGGCAGAGCAGGTGCTGGCCGACTACCAGGCGCTGCTGGAGCGGGTGTTCACCGAAGTGCGCGACGCCAATTCGGCCCCACCGGCCTGGCAGACCGTCCCGGAATATCCCGAGAAGGAGGAGTCCTCGCTGACCACAGCGGTCTCTCCAGAAGTGCTCAAGCGGATCTCCGACGCCTATGTCACCCCGCCGGTCGGGTTCACCGTGCACCCCAAGGTGATGCCCCAGCTTCAGCGCCGCGCCAAGGCCATCACCGAAGGCGGCATCGACTGGGGAACCGGCGAGATGCTCGCCTTCGGGTCGCTGCTGATGGAAGGCCGCCCGGTGCGCTTGGCCGGCCAGGACAGCCGCCGCGGCACCTTCGTACAGCGTTTCGCCACGATCATCGATCGGAGGAACGCCGACGAGTGGACGCCGCTGTCACACCTGGCCGAGGACCAGGGTCGATTCGGCGCCTACGACTCACTGCTCAGCGAGTATGCCGCGCTCGGCTTCGAATACGGATATTCGGTGGCACGACCGGACGCTCTGGTGCTCTGGGAGGCCCAGTTCGGTGACTTCGTCAACGGTGCCCAGTCGGTCATCGACGAATACATCACCTCGGGTCGCACCAAGTGGCAACAGGACTCTGGCGTGGTCCTACTGCTCCCCCACGGCTACGAGGGCCAGGGTCCGGATCACTCCTCGGCTCGTATCGAGCGGTTCCTGCTGATGGCTGCCGAGGACGCCTTCGTGGTCGCCCAGCCGTCGACGCCCGCGTCCTACTTCCACCTGTTGCGTCGACACGCTCTCGGTGAACAGCACCGCCCTCTGATCGTGTTCACGCCCAAGTCGATGCTCAGGCGCAAGGAGGCAGCCTCCGGGCCCGCCGACTTCACCTCCGGCACCTTCCAGCCAGTCATCGGCGACAGCACCGTGGACAAGTCCGCGGTCACGACGCTGTTGCTGGTCTCGGGTCGGCTGACCTGGGACGTGATGGTCGAGCGTGCCAAGCAAGAGCACGGCGACAAGTTCGCGGTGGCCCGGGTGGAGCAGCTCTACCCCTGGCCGATCGAGGAGATCAAGGCCGAACTGGCCAGTTACCCGAACCTCGAGAAGGTTCGCTGGGTCCAGGACGAGCCGAGCAACCAGGGCCCGTGGCCGACCTACGCCCTCAACGTGGCGCCCTATCTGGGGGTCGAGGTGGAGCCGCTGACTCGGGTGGCATCGACCACCACGGCCGTCGGAACGCTCAAGCGCCACACTGCGGAGCAGAAGGACCTCCTGGCCCGCGCCTTCGGTGCCTGATGTACTTCACTGATCGAGGCCTGGAGGAACTGACCTCTCGTCGCGGCGACGACGAGGTCAGTTTCTCCTGGCTGGCCGAGCAGTTCCAGGTCTTCGTGGACACCTATCCCGAGTTCGAGGTGCCGGTGGAGCGACTGGCCACCTGGCTGGCCCGGCTGGACGACCCAGAAGACTGACCCAGCCCCGTCGACCCAGCCCCGTCGACTCAGCCCACGCTGGTCGACGGCCCGACGTCGGTGCACACAGCGACGTGGGAGTAGGTGAACGTCCGACCCAGCCAGGACCTCGAAACACTGCCGAGTTCGACGCAGTTCGAGGGGATGGACTGTGACCCCTGGACGAAGCCGTAGAACTGCTCCTCGGGCAGGTCATCGACCAGTGGGGTCGGCCAGTATGGCATCAGTGGACCGGTCACCAAGGTTCGACAGTCGCCCGAACTGAAGGCTCGGCCGGTGGGGCGAGCGACCCCTTCCGGCGTACGGGGTGAGCAATAGACCCGGCCGTCGGTGGGCGACTCATCGATCAGCTGCCGAAAACTCACCCGCCAGTAGTCCGGATCCGGGGGCACATTCAGCACACTGGCGATCCGGTTCGACCACGAGTACTGGAAGGGAAACAGCGCTGCCTGCTCCACCGTGACGGGGATCAGCACGAGTGCCGAGACGACGGTGGCCAGCACCGGCACCCGCGAGCCGAGGATAGCCAGCCGTCGCATCAGCCACGCGATTCCGACCGTGGTGAGCACAGCACTTGCCGGCATCACGAACATCACCTGACGCAGCCCGTTGTAGAACTGCGATTCGGCGGCAATGGCGAGCAACGGCAGCAGCAACGCCTGAGTGGCGACCACCGAGATGCTGGCCGTGCCCGCGGGATCCATCCGCCGGAAGCGGACGGCGTACCAGACCGCCAACCCGACGCCGGTGACCCAACACACCAGCAACATCACCGGGGTCTCGGTGAGTGCATGGACCGGGACGTACCACCACTGCGTGTCGGTGACCCGGAAACTGGTTGCGGACATCACCGACTTCCACCACCACAGCCCGGTGAACCCGAACGGATAGATCGCCACCAGGAACAAGTACGCCGTCGAGAGAGCAGCGCTGACCGCGGCTAGGCGTTGCCAGCCGACCAACCGGCCGGTCACCAGCGCCCACAGACACACCTGGGCCATGATGAGTGGCCAGACCCCGGGGCGCGTCCCGAGCGCTAACACCACGCCCGCCCAAAGCAGAGCCGCGTCGGCCACCCACCGGCGCCTCGACCCGGGCTCTGCTGAGAGCACTAGGGCGAGTGTGACGATGGTGAGTCCGGTTGCGACCGGGACGTCCTTGACGTTGAACATCAGCGACCCGGTCCAGGCCGGCATCGCCATCAAAATGGCCATGCCCAGCACCCCCCATCGCCACGTGCCGATCAGCAGTCGACACAGCCACCCGGCGGCGGCCATTCCGATCAGGCCGAGCAGCGCGACACCGACGTGTCGCGCGGCGTAGGCATCGGAGGTGATCTGGACCTCGGTTGAGCCGCTGGCCGCGACCTCGACCCCGTGCAGGATGAGCATGGCCACCGGACCGTAGGTGTAGCGGTCTTCCGTCTCCTGACGCAGGTCGTCCTTCCATGGGACGCTGTACTGACCGGACTCGAGATAGTTGTCCAGTCGAATGACGTGGGCAGGTTCGTCCCACGAAACGCCGGTGGCAACGGCTCCGGTCAGCGCCATCACGAACCCGGCCGCAACCACTGCGAGCGCGATGAGGAAGACCCCACGCGGTGGTTGGGCCGGTCGAATTCGTGCCACGGATTGTTACCGGGTCAACACGATCTTGCCGAAGACGTCGCCCTCGGCCATGGCCGAGAACCCTTCTCGCGCCTGCTCCATCGCCAGCACCCGGTCGATGACGGGGCGACGTCCCGACACCTCCAGAAGGTTGACCAGGCTGGCCAGTTCCATTCGCGATCCCATGGTGGAGCCCACGACCCGCAGTTCCTTGAAGAAGATGTTGGTGAGCATTGCGTCGGCGACGTCCGGCCCGCTGGTGGTCCCGGAGATCACGATCGAGCCGCCGGGACGCAGCGAACGGACCGAGTGCTGCCAGGTCGCCTTGCCCACGGTCTCCATCACTGCGTCGACCTTGACCGGCAGCCGTGCGCCCGACTCGTAAACCTGATCGGCCCCCAACTCCAATGCTCTGGCCAGCTTGGTCTGGTCGCGGCTGGTCGCCAGCACGCGCAGCCCGGCAGCGCTGCCCAGCACGATGAGCGCGGTGGCGACGCCTCCTCCGGCTCCCTGGACCAGCACGCTGTCGCCTGGCTTGAGCCCGCCCTGGCTGAACAGCATCCGGTATGCAGTCAGCCAAGCGGTCGGCAGGCAGGCGGCCTCCTCGAAGCTCAACGACTCCGGTTTGGCGATCACGTTGCGGGTCGGCACTGTGACCAGATCGGCGAACGTGCCCTGGTGGCGCTCGGAGAGCAGGCTGCGACCGGGGTCGGTGGTTTCTGACCCAGGCCAGTCGGGATTCCCGATGACGCTATGCACGATGACCTCGCGACCGTCTTGGTCGATTCCGGACGCATCACAGCCCAAGATCATCGGCAGCCGGTCCTGTCCCAGACCAACGCCTCGCAGACTCCACAGGTCATGGTGGTTCAGACTGGCCGCCTTGACTCTGACCGTGGTCCATCCGGCCGGAGGAACCGGATCGGGGCGCTCCCCGATCACCAAGCCACTCAAGGGGTCGTCAACGGACAGGGTCTCGGCATATACGGCGAACACCCCCCAACCCTATCCGCCTGCGCCGTCGCGTGTAGCGGGCTCCTGAAAGGCCGCTGGCGGGCCGTAGACCGTCCACATGGGCGAGCGCCGCGGGCACAAGTCCACAGGGCCGCTCCGAATGCCCCGGAGCCGGACTCGTGCCGGCCGATGCTGGAAGGGTGAACCAGACCACACAGGCGAGTCAGCCCGATGATCGAGGAACGCGCAGCGTCCGCGGGCGCGGCCACACCCGCGCGACCGCCACCCCGAGCACTTCGTCGGCGCGAATCGCCCCCCGATGGCGGCTGTCCACTCCTACCTCAGGATCATCGCTGAGCAACCACCACCGATCCCCGACCGTGGACGCCGCCCGTTTGACGACGATCGTGCCATCGGGGAACCTGGCGACCACGATCGAGCCGGGCACCGGTCGGCGCGCATACGACACCAGCAGGCGGTCGCCGTCTGCCAGCGTCGGCGACATGGACGCACCCTGGACCAGCGCGATGCCCCACCGTGACCGACCGCGGGGCCATAGCGGTCCCTGGGTCGATGAGGGGTCTGGCATAGGGAGTAGTGTCGCAAGTGCACCCTTGGTGCCGCCAGGCACCACCCGGACCCGGCGTGGTTGGGTCAGCGTCAATCAGCTGAGCGCGGCCGCGCCCGAAGAGAGGACTAGCGATGCTCACCCGTCTCATTGCCCCCACCATCACGGTTTCGGCGCACTGCGACCTGCCGTGTGGCGTCTACGACCCGGCACAGGCCCGGATCGAGGCCCAGTCGGTGAAGGCCTGTATCGACAAGGCACTGGCCTCCGACGATGCGGACTTCAAGGCACGCGCCCTGACCATCAAGGAAGAACGCTCCGACCTGGTCAAGCACCACCTGTGGGTGCTGTGGACCGACTACTTCAAGCCCCCGCACTTCGAGAAGTACCCCCAGCTGCACCAGCTGTTCAACGAGACGACGAAGCTCGCCGGTGCCTCCGGCGCCAAGGGCTCGCTGGACGTCGCGGTCGCCGACCAGCTGATCGCGAAGATCGACGAGATCGCGGAGATCTTCTGGGAGACCAAGAAGTGAGCCCGAGGGGCGAGCTGGCTGGTCCCCTCGCGGTGAACGCCGCAGGTGCTGGCGCGAAGCGTCGGCTGACCACGAAGGCCTGATCGTCCCGCGGGTCGCTGACCTGCTGCACGTCCCCCGCCCCCGGCCCCGACAGGAGCCGGGGGCGAGGTTCGTCTCAGCCGGCGACGTACGCCGCCAGGTGCTGGCCCGTGAGCGTGGTGCCGTCGGCGACCAGGTCGGCGGGCGTGCCCTCGAAGACGGCCCGGCCGCCGTCGTGGCCGGCGCCCGGGACGAGGTCGATGATCCAGTCGGCGTGTGCC
>JBPPMQ010000130.1:0-9566 GCA_051306135.1 Nocardioides sp.
CAAGGGCCGCCTGACCCGGGGGCAGGCAACCCTGGTCCCCAATCTCTCCCCCTACGACGCATTCAGTGCGGTCACAGTGATTTGCGCCGACCACTTCGTGTCGATCGATGCGTGGTCGCCAGATGTCCTGCACGACGCCGTCAGTCTGGCCAGCGACTACGCGACGGCGATCCGCGACGCCGGCAACGACTTGCCGTTCACCTTGCTGAGCTGGAACTACATGCCACCCGCCGCGTCGACTCAGATCCATCCGCACCTACAGGTGATCGTCACCGACGAGCCGGGAGAGAACGTCAAACGGCGGATCCGAGCACAGCGAGACTACTTCGAGCGATGGGGCCGCGCCTACTTCGACGACTTGGTCGCGACCGAGCGTGCCGTCGGCGAGCGTTGGGTGTACGACAGTGACCACCTGACGGTGCTGACCGACTTCGTGTCACTCTCGGCGTTGTCGGACGTGCGCATCGTATTCTCGGGCCATCAGGTGCTGGACACTCTCGACGATGCGGCGCTGATGGACTTCTCCACGGTCACGGCCCGGCTGCTCAAAGCTCTCGGGGAGACCGGGATCTCGAGTTTCAACATGTCCTTCTTTCCGGCCACTGTGGACGCCGCCGACGGCGGACGGCTACATGCCGTGCTGACCCCGCGGCTGTCGTTCTCCCCGGCGCTGCACGCCAACGACGTCGGTGCCCTGAATCTGCAACTGGGTGAGCCCTACATGGCACGCAGCCCCGAAGACCTGGCCGCCTCGCTGCGGTCCGCGTTCAGCGCGACACCTGCCGACACCGGTTCGGGGGGATCCTGATGGATTTCGCCGAGCAGGACCTGCACCGCGACATTCGCGCCTCGGTGGGCGCCATCGCTGAGAAGTATGGCCATGCCTACTACCAGCGCACCGCCTCCGAGGGTTCTCGCAGCGACGAGTTGTGGAAGGAAGTCGCCGAAGCCGGCTTCGCCGGGGTGAACCTCCCCGAGGAGTACGGCGGCGGCGGCCTCGGAATCAGCGAACTGGCGATCGTTGGCGAGGAACTGGCTGCGCACGGCTGCCCACTGCTCCTACTGGTTGTCTCCCCTGCCATCTGCGGCACGGTGATTTCTGCCTATGGCAGTTCGGATCAGAAACAGCGTTGGCTGCCCGACTTGTGTTCAGGTTCAGCCAAGATGGCCTTCGCGATCACCGAGCCCGAAGCAGGCAGCAACAGTCACCAACTCGCCACCCGAGCCAGCCGTGACGGGGATCAGTGGGTGCTCAACGGAACCAAGCATTACATCTCCGGGGTCGACGAGAGCCAAGAGATCTTGGTGGTGGCCCGCACTGGACGCACCGAGTCTGGCCGCGGACGACTGAGCCTGTTCGTCGTCCCAACCGATGCGGCCGGACTGAGCATGCACCCCATCGCGATGCAGGTCAACGCCCCGGAGAAGCAGTTCACGCTCAGTTTCGAGAACGTTCGGGTCGGCCCCGATCGCTTGCTAGGCGAGGAGGGCGAAGGGCTCCGACAGATCTTCGTCGGCCTCAACCCGGAGCGCATCATGACGGCCGCACACGCCTGCGGACTGGCCCGTTACGCGTTGGACAAAGCCGCTCGCTATGCGCAGGAGCGAGTCGTCTGGGGCGTGCCCATTGGAGCCCACCAGGGGGTTGCCCACCCGCTCGCTGAGGCCGCGATCCACCGCGACCTGGCGTGGCTGATGACCCAGAAGGCGGCCTGGCTGGTCGATGCGGGCATGGACGCACGCGAAACGGGCGTCGCCGCCAACAGCGCGAAGTTCGCTGCCGCGGACGCCGCCGCCCAGGCATTGGACCGGGCGATCCAGGTGCACGGTGGTCACGGCCTGTCCACCGAGTTCGGCCTCGCGGATCTGTGGGGTTTCGTGCGCCTGCACAAGACCGCGCCGGTGAGCCGAGAAATGGTGCTGAACTACGTAGCCCAGCAGGTGCTTCACCTGCCGAGGTCGTACTGATGTGGCGCGAGGCTCAGCCGGTGCTGGCCGGCATCCGGGTACTCGACCTCAGCCTGCAGTTGCCGGGTCCGTACACCACTCGGCTGCTGGCCGACCTCGGAGCCGAGGTGCACCGGATTGAGCCTCCCGGCGGCGATCCGGCACGCGCCTTTCCGTCCCTCTACAACGAGGTCAACGCCGGAAAGAAGGTGGAGGAGGTGGATCTGAAATCCGACACCGGTCTGCAGCGCGTTCTTGACCTCGCGCGCCAGTGCGACGTGCTGGTCGAGGGCTTCCGGCCCGGTGTGTTGGCACGACTGGGTGTCGGCTACGAAGTGGTCGCCCAGACGAACCCTGGGGTGATCTATTGCTCCATTTCGGGATACGGCCAAGATGGCGAACGCGTCGACAAGCCCGGTCACGACCTCACCTACCACGCCGACGCCGGCACCTTGGCGCAGGGCGGCCCCTCCTCGGCGAGCGTGCCACCACTCCCCTACGCCGACCTCGCCTCCGGCCTGATGGCGGCCACGACGATCGCCGCCACGCTGGTGGGTCGCGCTGTCAGCGGCCAAGGCGCACACCTCGACGTGAGCATGGCAGACGTGATGGCCTCCTGGACTTTCCCGGTCGCGCTGTCCCGCGCTGCCGGTGAAGTGGACCTGTTCGGTTCGACTCCGCACTACGGGGTCTTCGACACCGCCGACGGCCACCGAATCGCCCTGGGTATCGTCCACGAACAGCACTTCTGGGAACGCTTCTGTGACGAGTTCGACTTCGCCGACGAACGCCGTTCCACCTTCGAGGGGCGCCAACGAGATCACCACCGTCTGCGTCTTCGCCTGGAGGCACTTTTCGCGGGCCTATCGGCCGCCGACATCATCGCCCGTACGACCCGTGTCGACGTACCCGCCGCGCTGGTGCTGCGCCCTGAGGAGGTGCTCGACAGTGCTCCCTTGCACAACCGCGGACTCATTCGAAGCAACGAAATCGGGCCCTGGTACGCTCACCCGGTGCGTTTCGCAGCGGCCCCCGCCGCAGCGACCCCCGAGGGAGATTCGTCCACCACAGGAGTAGCGACATGAGCGGCCCGGCCACCAATCCCGACGTCGAGCAGCAGCCCCTGAGCCGAGTCGCCCGCAAGCGAAGCCAGCGTATCGACGCGATACTGCATGTCGCTGCCCGGGTGGTGTCCGAACACGGCTACCACAACACTTCGCTGGAGATGGTTGCCGACCAGGTCGATCTGACCAAGGCGTCGCTCTACCACTACTTCGACAGCAAGGACGACCTCCTCAGCGCCTGTTTCCAAGCGGTCGCGGAGAAGACGATCGCTCGCCTCGCGGCCGTCGCCGACGCGGCACCGACCCCTCTGGACGCGTTGCGCGACCTGATCCTCGAACAACTGGAGATCTTCGTACACGACGACCCAGACATGGCCCGGCTGTTCCTTCAGCACCAGGATTGGCCGGCGTCCATGCGCGAGAAGCAGCGTCACTGGCGCCAACTCCACGAGGACATCTTCGTCACCGTCGTCGAGGCGGGCGTGGCCTCTGGCCAACTGCATCCCCGCGATCCGCGGGTCGCCTTGCACTGTATGCACGGGTCGATCAACTTCGTCCCGATCTGGTTCCGTTCACGGTCCGAAGCCGAGGACAAGCTGGTCCTGTCCCTGGTCAGCGAAAGCATCCTCGACATCTTTCGCTGACACCTCGAAAGGCCCCTTCCATGACGCTCGACCAATTGTTCGGCCTCGCCGGCCGCACCGCCCTTGTCACGGGTGCCACCCGTGGCATCGGAGAGGCGATGGCCCGGGCGCTCGATGCCGCAGGCGCCCGAGTGATCCTGGCCGGCCGCGACCGGCACCGTCTCGATCAGGTTGCCTCGACTCTCCTGCACGACCCCGCCGTCGTCACAGCCGACCTTCAGGACCCGAGCGGTCCCTCCGACCTCGCCCGCGAGGCCAGCGCAGTCGGCGACACGATCGACATTCTGATCAACAACGCGGGCGGTTCCTGGAATCAGGCCCTCGCCGACGTCGACGATGAGAGCTGGGCCCGCACCATCCAGACCAACTTGACTGCTGCCTTCGCACTCACGCGGGATCTTGCCCCGGCGATGGCCGGCCGCGGTTGGGGTCGGGTAGTGAACGTGGCGAGCGTGATGGGCCTGGTGGGCGACACCCACTCGAGTGCCTATGCGGCCAGCAAGGGCGGAATGATCGCCATGACCCGTTCCTTGGCCGCCGAACTCGGCCGCAGTGGGGTCACCGTCAACACCTTGTGCCCGGGGTGGGTGGAAACCGACCTGGTCAGCGACCTGCATTCCGACGACCGGTTCCAGCAGCGTGTGGTGCGGCGCACCCCCGTTCGCCGCTGGGGTGTGCCGGCCGACATGGCCGCAGCAGCCGTTTTCCTGTCCGGTCCCGGATCGGCGTTCATGACCGGACAGACCCTCGTCGTCGACGGCGGCCTTTCCGCAACCTGGTGACGCGGCCCCGCCCGACAGCGCGACCGGCCCGTCACTTTCGGCTCTGAGGCCCGGCCGACCAGTGACTCGTTGACGTCAGCGTTGCTCCCAGCGCCACGGGGTCTGGCCAGTGCGCTCGACCCGCCCCCTGCTTTCCAGCAGAACCAGGTGCGCCAGCGTTTCGGCCACGGCCGCGCGGCGCATGAAACCGGAGATCTCATCCCACGGTCGCGACCAGGTCAGCGCAGCTGTCAACTCCCACGTCGTCGGCGCGGCCGTCAGGGACTCCCAGATTTCGTCCAGTCGTGCGTCGTGGTGGCCGATCAGGGTCGAGACCCGTGCCGCTAGCCCAGCGAAGCGGTACTCGTGCGCAGGAAGAACCTCGTCGATCTCGGAATCCATCCCGCCGACCCGTGCCAAGGAGTCGATGAAGTCGGCCAGCGGGTTCCCAGTCGACTGCGCGTGCACCCCGATGTTAGGAGTGATGCGAGGCAGCACATGGTCCCCAGAGAAGATGATGCGACGCTGCTCTTCGTGGAAGCAGAGGTGACCCGGGGAGTGCCCCGGCGTATGCACGGCACGTAGATCCCAGCCTGGCAGGGGAAGTCTGTCGCCGTCGCGGATGAGGCGGTCGGGCTCGACCTGGCGCACGTAGGCGGCGATCGGCAGCGAGGCGCGAGACAAGGCCTGGAGTTCGTCCTCGGGCACACCGCAGGTCCGCAACAGGCCCGCCATGTCCTCCAGCAGGTCGGGAAGTCCGGCTCCGTATCGGGCGGGCAACAACGCCGCGTCGTCGGGATGTAGTCCCACCCAGGCGCCGGAAGCTTCACGCACCCGGCCCGCCAGGCCGTAGTGGTCGGGATGGATGTGGGTCACCATCACCCCCCGTACGTCGCCGATAGCGAGCCCGGCTGTGGCCAGGCCGTGGGTCAGTGCCTGCCAGGCGTCGTCGGTGTCCCAACCGGCGTCGATCAGCGCCAGACCGTCGTTGAGTTCGAGCGCATAGACCAACACATACCGCAACGGACTGTCAGGGATGGGGACCGGGATGGACCACAATCCAGGCTGAACCTGCTCCACCGGCGGCAGCACCTTGTCGGCCCATGCCTGGGCCTGGGTGACTCCGGTAACCTGAAACGGGCGGTCGGGCCGCGCCGTCACAAGCCGATCCTCTTGCTGATGACCTCGTTCATGATCTCGTTCGTCCCGCCGCCAATGCCTAGGATCCGTGCGTCTCGGTAATGACGCTCAACCTCCGACTCGCGCATGTATCCCATGCCGCCGAAGATCTGCACGGCCTCGTTCACAACGAAATCGCAGGCATAGACAGCGGTGTTCTTCGCCATCGAGACCTCTGTGACGACGTCTTCGCCGGCAAGGTGTCGCTGGGTGACCGCCCGGGTATAGCAGCGTGCAACGTCCACCTGGCGGGCCATCTCGGCGAGTTTGTGGCGGATCACTTGACGGGAGGACAGCGGTCGGCCGAAGGTTTCACGGTCGCGCGCCCACTGCAAGGCTAGGTCCAACGCGCGGGCGGCGGTGGCGTAGGCCTGGACGGCGAGCCCGATCCGCTCGTTCTGGAACTGCTGCATGATCTGGGTGAAGCCGGAGTTCTCCGCGCCCACCAGATGCGCGGCCGGCACCCGGACATCGACGAAGGACAGTTCGGCAGTGTCACTACACCGCCAGCCCATCTTGTCCAGCCTGCGCGACACGGTGAACCCCGGAGTGTCCTTATCGATGACGAGCAGGGAGACCCCGCCGTAGCCAGGCCCGCCGGTACGCACCGCGGCTGTAACGAAATCGGCGCGGACGCCGCTGGTGATGAAGGTCTTGGCGCCGTTGACCACGTACTGGTCGCCGTCGAGGACCGCGCGAGTGCTGATGTTGGCGACGTCGGAGCCCCCGCCCGGCTCGGAGACCGCCAGCGATCCGATCAGTTCACCGGCCAGCGTGGGGCGCACGTAGCGATCGACCAGATCAGGGCTGCCGTTCGCCGCGATGTGTGGCACAGCGATGCCGTGGGTGAACAGGGAGGCGCATACGCCGGTGGATCCGCCGCCTCGCAGGATTTCCTCGGTGACGATCGCGGAGTCGATCGCGTCGCCGCCGCTGCCGCCCACCTGTTCTGGAAATCCGACGCCGAGGATGCCGAGGTCGGCGGTCTTACGGTGCAGGTCGCGAGGTAGCTCCCCGAGCCGCTCCCACTCGTCGATGTGCGGCGCGATCTCCCGGGCGACGAAGTCGTGCACGAGCCGACGCAGAGCTACCCGCTCCGGGGTGCTCCACGGGTCAGGGGTGGGGGCGCTGGCCTCTGGCGCAGTCATTGCCGCACCCCTTCACTCCGGGTCGCTATGGGGGACACCCAGGCCGGCGGGCGCTTGTCCAGCAGCGCGGCAATGCCCTCCCGCGCCTCTGCCGAGGTGAACCTCTCGGCGGAGACCAGAGCCATCCGCCGGAAGTCCTCCTGCAGATCCGGGCCCGGGATGTCTCGCAGCAGCTGCTTGGTAACGGCCAGTGCCTCGGGGGCTCCCTTGCTCAGTTGGCCGACCAACTCATCGACCGTCGGGTCCAGTTCGTCGTCGTGGACAGCGCGATCCAGCAGCCCGACCTCGCAAGCGCGCAGTCCGTCGAATGTTTCTGCAGTGAGGAAGAGCTCCCGAGCGGCCCGGCGATCCATTCGACGTAGGCAGGAAACGGCGATGACAGCCGGTGCCACACCGATGCGGACTTCGCTGAACCCGAAGGTTGCGCCGGCTAGGCCCACAGTGAGGTCGCATGCCGCGATGAGCCCCAATCCTCCGGCGCGTGCGGCTCCGTTGACCCGTGCGACCACAGGTTTGGGGCTGTCGTAGATGAGCGTCAGGATGTCGGGCAACCCGACCGGTGGCGGAGCGGCGCCCGCCCGCTGCTCTTTGAGATCGGCCCCGGAACAGAACACCGTGCCGGTTCCCGTCAGCACGACGACGCGAGTTCGATCATCGGCGGTGACCCGTGTCAGCGCCGCATGCAACTGTAGGACCAGCGCGCTCGACAGGGCGTTGCGGTTGTGCGGGGAATCCAGGACCACCACGGCCACCGAACCCCGCTGGTCGACGCGGACCAGTTCTGGTTCAGGCACGAAACAACTCCCTCAACTCGTGCTTCTGGATCTTGCCGGTGGCCGTCTTGGGCAAGCCGGTCAGGACCTCGATCCGTTTGGGGACCTGGAAACCCGCGAGGTGCTCACGGCACATCGCGATCAACCGCTCCGAAAGGTGCGCTGGGTCGACATCGGGGTCGACTGCGACGACGACCGCTGTCACGGCCTCACCCCACCTGTCGTCGGACAGCCCGATGACCGCGACCTCAGTGATCTCCGGGGAGCTGAGCAGGACCCGCTCAACCTCGACCGAGGAGACGTTCTCTCCTCCGGTCTTCACGATGTCTTTGAGCCGGTCAGAGAACCAGACCACCCCTTCATCGTCGAGGTGTCCGATGTCTCCGCTGTGGAACCAGCCGTGCGCGAAGGCCTCGGTGTTCGCCGCGGAGTTGTTCCAATAGCCGCTCATCACGTGCGGGCCACGATAGACGATTTCTCCGGTCTCTCCCCGGGGCAGCAGATCTCCAGCCGGACCCATCATCCGGGCGTCCACAGTCACCACGGCTGGGCCCCAGGACGCGCTCTTGTTGTCTTGGTGGGCGGGCCACTGGATGACGGTGGCGGGCACGCACTCGGTCTGCCCCGAGCCGAGGAGCACGTCGGCCTTGGGGAAGGCTGCGGCGATTCGGCCGATCCGCTCCTGCGGCATCGGTGCCATGGCATACATGCACAGCCGCACCGACGACAGGTCGCGCTCGTCGAGCTTCGGTGTGGCGAGCAGCGCAGCCCACATCATCGGCAGTAGCAGCAGGTGGGTGGCGCGCCGGCTCTCCACGATGTCCAGGTATGCCTCGGGCTGGAAACCCTGTGGAAGGATGGCGGTCCCGCCGGTGAGCAGCACGGGCACCAAAAGTGTGTCCAGTGCGGTGGTGTGGAACAGCGGCAGCACGATCGGGGCCACAGAGAACTCTTCCCCGTGACGGTGGCCGACCTGCAGCGCGGTGCTCAGAGCCGCCACATGGACCGCGAGGTGGCTGGTCAGCACGCCCTTGGGACGGGCGGTGGTGCCGGAGGTGTAGAGGCAGTGCAGGGTGTCGCGGTCCTCGATCACCACCTGCAACGGGGTCGGATCGGTGGCCAGGTCGTCCCAGCGCAGCGCAGTTCGCCCCGCCACCGAGCCCGAGGTCTCCCCGGTGACGACCACGGTGGTGACCTGCGGAAGGTCGGGGAGGATCTGTTCGAGGAGCGGAACGAATGCGGGGTCGGCGACCACGGCCCGCACTCCGGCGTCGGCCAAGATCCAGGCCACCTCTTCGGGGGGCAGCATCAGATTCATCGGCAGTGCGACGAGCGCGGCCTTCGCGCAGCCGAAGAAGCTGGCCACAAACCGCCACGAGTTGCCCACCAGCAGGGCCACCGGTTCCTGACGCTGGAGGCCGGCGTCGAGCAGGCCACGCCCGAAGGCCTCGGAACTGGCGTCGAGGCGTGCATAGCTGATCTCCTCGCCATCCTGAACGATCGCAGCACGGTCGGGGAACTGAAATGCCGACCGGGTGAGCAGGTCACCCACGGACAACCTCGTCGCCAGGTTGAACGCCAGCGGGTCGACTCCGGTCAGATCAGGACGCATCTTTGTAACCTTCCTCGGTTTCGGCGACGCCATCCGACATCGCACCTGTTCTCTACATGCATCGGCCACTGCGGTGGCGGGCCGACCACGCTCGTTGAGCGCAGTTGGTCGACCGGGGCGTCCCAGAACGCGCGCACGGTGGTCCATGCGAGTGATGTAGGTGCTTCTCGCCCTTGATTTGTGAGTTCAATCACTGTAACACTCTTACACATGCGTGCACTGATGCAGGAAACCCCACTGACCATCGACACGATCTTCCGCCACGTCGAGCAGCACTTCGGCGACGGAACGATCACCACCAACGGCCCCAAGGGCATCACCCGCACGACGTACCAGGAATGGGCCGAGCGAACCCGCCGGTTGGGAGGTGTTCTAGACACCCTCGGGGTGAGCGGTGACGGCCGGGTGGGCACCTTCGGTTGGAACAGCCAACGGCAC